>NZ_JAQFIL010000001.1:6397857-6716428 GCF_029504655.1 Catalinimonas alkaloidigena | reverse complement strand
GAATATGAGCACCGGATCACTGATAGAGTCTGGTAGGGCTAGTGAGTACTGTCCTCCTATAGAGGATAATGTTCCGAGCGTGGTATGCTTAATAAGCACATTCACTCCGGGAAGAGGCTCCTGATCCTCTGTCGATAGTATGGTTCCTTAAACTTTGCGTTGCTGTGCCTCTGCCAGGTTACTGGCGACTATCGCAAACAGTAAAAAATACTTTTTCATAAAAAAATATAAAAGGTTAAAAATGTTGAATATGGATGGCTAATTCATAGAAAATATACGGGTTTGGCACAAAAAATAGCACTTACGTTAGCTTGTAAATTCTTTATATACAGACGAATAGTTCACATATAAGTAGTAAATGCTCACAATTGTTAACAAGAAATAAATACCAAAGCTATTTCGTCAATACATATGCTCATATGATGTAAAAAAGTTTGTGAATTCAAGCCTTAAATCCTCATTATGGGTGTATTGCGTCCAAAATGAGTAAGGGGGTTTATACAGATGTGGGGTTTTTAGTTTTTACAAAAAAATAATACTTAGGGAGTTGCTCGTATTTTATTGCTGGTAAAATGTTAAAATACCTGATTATAGAGGCGAAAAATACTAACAGTACTTAATAGGAAAAATACTAAGGAAGAAAGGTAGGAATATGCAGCTATTATTCATAGCATTTAATCAAAAATGATGGTCTTATTCTCATTTACAAGAATACGGTGTTCACTGTGGTGGTGTAATGCACGAGCAAGTACCAAACGCTCCAGGTCCCGTCCTTTTCTTACCAGATCTTTCACTGAATCCTTATGCGAAATTCTGATAATATCCTGCTCAATGATAGGGCCTTCGTCGATTTCTGCGGTTACATAATGGCTGGTAGCGCCAATGAGCTTTACACCTCTCTCATAAGCTTGTTTGTAAGGATTTCCCCCGATAAAAGCAGGTAGAAAAGAATGATGAATGTTGATAATCTTATTAGGATACTTTGCTACAAATTGCGGAGATATGATTTGCATATAGCGAGCCAGCACAATCGTATCTATCTGATGCTTTTCCAGGAGGGCAATCTCTTTCTCTTCCTGTTCCATACGATTTTCTTTAGTAATGGAAAATACATGATAGGGAATATCGTAATGCCTGGCCAAAGGCTGCAGATCAGGGTGGTTGGAAATGATCAGCGGGATGTCAAAATCAAACTCTCCCATACTTTTGCGCCAAAGTATCTCCTGCAGGCAATGATCATACTTAGATACAAATATAGCAAGCCTGTTCGCCACACCTGAAAACTGTAATCTCCAACTGGCATCAAATTCATTGGCCAGGGGGGCGAAAGCTTCTTTCACCTTAGACGCAGGAATAGAAAAGTTTTTCATATCCCAGGCTACTCTGGCCGAGAATATATTTTGGTGCGTGTCTACATGCTCGTCCAGGTCAAGAATATTCCCTCCTCGTTCAAAAATAAAATGTGAGATTCTGGAAACTAAGCCCACCCTGTCCGGGCAGGAGAGCAGTAGTATAGCAGTAATCTTTTTGTTGTCCATAGGTAACTAAGTTTTTCAAAGACTCACACTGTCGGTAACCTTCGTAAAGTAAAGGAATTAGCGAAAAATGTGCGATATCATTTGTGCTTTTTATATGCTTAGGTACTGATGTGTCTCCTGCAAATACATTATTCCTCTCAAAATCAGCTCGCGCATGATAGAATCTATAGGCTAATATTTAATAGTACAAAAAATTATTAGATTTGTATAAAATTTAGCCATATGAAAAAGTCGCTCTGCTTACTCATCATTTTCGGATGTACTGTTACCAATATGCAAGCCGGAATAGATTATCAGTCTTTTCTTCAGGAGACGGATAGCTTTATGAGGCTTTGGGCAAACGATGGGAAAGTAGACTATCAGAGGATACAGAATCATTTTGAGTTAATAGAAACATTATACCTGGCCATTGGGCAGGTGGAAGTGAGTAAACTAACAGCAGAGGAAACAAAAGCATTTTATCTAAATGCTTACAACCTCATTGTGATACATCAGATTTCAAAATACTATCCCCTGAGTTCTCCCCTGGATCATGAAGGTTTCTTTGACCGAGAAAAACACCTGGTGGCTGGAGAAAGCATGACTCTTAACCATCTGGAAATTATGAAAATCATGATTCCTTACCGTGATCCGCGTATTCACTTTGCGCTTTCCAGCGCTGCCGTTTCATGTCCCCGACTGGCAAACTTCGCCTATCTACCCCAAAAGCTGGACGAACAACTGGATCAGAGGATTCGTTTAAGTTTGAATAATGAAAATTTTATTAAAATAGATCACGAATCAAGAATAATACTGATCTCCCGAATTTTTGCCTGGTATAAGAACGATTTCACCTATCATGGTAAAAGCCTCAAAGTGTTTATCAATCAGTACAGAAGTGCTAAACTTCCTGAGAATTATGCACTGGATTATTCTGAATACTACTGGGCGTTGAATGCAAAAGAAGTAGTTGGCAGATAATGAACAACATCTTCTAGAGGTAAGATTGAAAGAGGGGTGAAGTTGTACTCAGAAAGTGTTAACTTTCTGCGACATTAAGTGTTACCACAAGCGTTCATGCAAAGTTTTCCTCTTAAAGCCAAGATTGAAACTCATCAGTTGTTTAAGGTGAGTAAAATGAAGGAAGTGATCAAGCCTACCCGTCCGCATAAACATGATGGTTATTTTGAAATTATCCTGCTCAGCGAAGGTGGTGGATTCCATACCATAGATGACAGCGGTCATGAAGTCATCCCGCCTTTAGTACATATTCTTAAGCCCGGTCAGGTACACTGCTGGGACTTTTCACAAATTCCTAAAGGTTATGTGCTGATGTTTAAGGAAGAGGTTTTGCGAAATTATCCGGCTGCACGCAACAAGCTCTATGAGTTTCAGCCTGAAATCAAATTGAAAGATGCTCATGACCTAATGAGTATTTTTCAGCAGTGCATAGAAGAGTATCAACAGAAGAGGGGGACGGAGGAAATGCTGTATGCTTACCTCAATCTGATCATCTTAAAACTTTCGCAGAAGTTAACGCATCAGCAGCATGGTAGTCAAAATAAGCTTAATCTACTTTACAGCTATAAGAAACTGGTAGATCAAAAGTTTCATGAGCTGAAGCTGGTCAGTGAGTACGCAGAAGCGTTGAATAGCTCTACCGCCAGGCTGAATGAAGTATGCCAGCTGGCAATAGGCAAAAATGCCAGTAGCATCATTAAAGAACGCATCGTGCTGGAAGCCAAAAACTTGCTGTTTCATACCGATAAAACAGTTACTGAGATTGCTACGGATCTGCAATTCAGCGATACTTCGAATTTCACCAGATTTTTCAAAACCCAAACCCGGTTGACACCTCAGAAATACCGTGATATGATGTAGTAACCTTCAAAATCACCATAATCAGGGGCAAAATGACCATGATGGTGTGGCCCATTGATAATAACTTCGTCTTTTCGTTAAGCCTTACCTAATTTATTTATGACAAAGTCCATTTGCCTAAGCTTTTTTTTAACTTTTCTACTTCATCAACTTAGTGCTCAGCAGGCGATCATTCATGGAAGTGTAGTAGATCAAAGCAGTGATGCTCCTTTGGAATATGCCAATGTTGTGCTTTTCTCTCCAGCTGACTCCTCCATCGTAAGCGGAGTAGTGACCCAGGCAGATGGCGCTTTTAAGTTGGAAAATTTAAGTGAAGGGCTATATTACCTGCAAGTACAATTTGTGGGTTATGAAAGCAAAAAACTGGATGATATTCAGCTATCTAAAGCCCAGACTTATGATGCCGGCGCCATTAGCCTTCAAGCCAATGAACAACTGTTGAACGAGATACAGGTAAGCGGACAAAAAGCCACTACTTATCACAAAATAGACCGGCAGGTATATAATGCCGGGCAGTTCCAGTCGGCTATGGGAGGCACTGCCACCGATGTATTAAGAAATGTGCCTTCAGTAGCGGTAAATGCCGAAGGGGGGATTACCGTACGCGGCTCCTCGGGCTTTACCATATTACTTAATGGTAAACCCATACAAGGTGATCCTACAGTTATCCTTAACCAACTGCCAGCCAATGCTATAGAAGACGTGGAGATTGTCACTGCCCCTTCTGCCAAATATGATCCGGAAGGCAAAGCTGGAATTATCAACATCATTACCCGCAAAGGGGCTACCGATGGCTTGTTTCTCCAGGTCAATGCAAAAGTGGGCCTGCCCAGCATAGAGCCTTATGATAATGCCGAGCCTGCCCGCCGCTTTGGAGGAGATTTTACCCTTAACTACCGGAAGGATAAATGGGATATTGCCTTAGGAGCCAGTTATCTCAGGAATGACATTGCCGGAAGAAGGGAAGGAGACGTATACACCATTATTAACGATACCTTGACACGATTTCCTTCTGATGGTGAACGTAGCTTTGACGAAGAAGCCTATACTGCTCGGGCTACGATAGGGTATACGCCTGACGAAAATAACAATTTTAGTCTGGGCTTATATGCCGGCAAGCGCAGCAAAGACCGCACAGCGGATATCCTTTATAACAATAGCAAAGTCTATCGTCCGGAAAATGATACGATAAGTCAGATCACTTACTATAACGAGAACCTACGCATCCGCCGGGGAGATTTCCTGATCAGTAGCCTGGACTATGCCCATACCTTTGAAAATGAGTCCAGTTTATCGGCTTCTCTCCTTTATGAATATACGATGCTGGGAGGGCCTACCACCAACCTCAACCTTTCCTGGCCTACGCTGCTGGATACTTTGCAGGATCAGTATAATACCAATGACAACCCTTTACATGGCATTCGTTTTCAACTGGATTATAGTAAGTCCTTGGGGCAAGGAAAACTGGATGTTGGCTATCAGTTCAGAAATCTGGACCATCAGGGAGATTTCTTCTATGAAGAAAGAATTATTGGTATGGATGAGTATGCCCCCATTCCTGAGTTCTCAAGTACGGTAGACCTGAACCGACGCATACATTCATTATATGGTCAGTATTCTGGAAAGTGGGATAAACTTTCCTATGCGGCAGGCATGCGGATGGAAATTATGGACCGCCAACTGGTTTTAGCTAATCAGTTTGTAGATACAACTTACAATTATGATTTTGTAAAGTTATACCCCTCAGCCAACCTGCTTTACGACTGGAGTGAGAGCTTTCGCCTGAAAGCTGCTTATAGCAAAAGGGTAGAAAGAACCACTACTTTCAAAATGAATTCTTTTCCTGAAAGAGAACATTCTGAAACGCTGGAGCAAGGAGATGCAGAGCTGCTGCCCGAATTCATTGACCTGGCAGAACTGGGCGCAATCAAGGACTTTGGTGATAATTCAGTGTTTGTAACTGCCTATTTTCAGGATGTACAAAACCTGATCAACCGTGTCAATACAGTGTACAATGATACCATACTGAATCGTATATATTCCAATGTAGGTCGGGGGCGGTCCTATGGGCTGGAGGCAGGAGCAGAGCTTAACCCTACAGACTGGTGGCAGCTTTATGCCGGAGGAAACGTATACAATAATAATATTACCGGAGAATTTGCCGGAGAACCGGTGCGTACCAGTAGCTGGATTTATTCTATCAATGCCAATACTACTTTTAAAATCAGCCCTGACTTTAGCGTACAATGGACACTCAATTATATCTCTGATCAAAATACTGCCCAGGGAGAAGATTCACGTTTTCTTTCTCCAAACCTGACGGTGCAGAAATCCTTTTTGGACAAACGCCTTATCGCTACCCTGCAATGGCTGAATATGGATATGGGCCTGCTACCTACCAACGAGCAGAGGATTACGACTTGGGGCGATGATCCGGAAACCACCGGAGTATTTTACACCACCACTAATTACGTGTATGAAGTAGATATGATTATGCTTAACCTTAGCTTCCGTATCAACCAGCCAGCAGGCAAGTCCAGGTTTATCAAAAGTGAATTTGGTGAGCAGGAGTTCTAAAAATAAAACAAGCGGGTCCTATGACCCGCTTGCACTTACAAATATTGTATTATTTAAGGCTGAAAAATTTTCACCTGGCCATCATCTTCAGAGCTGACGATGAGCAGGCTTTTTCCGGCAGGGCTGTCTTCAGCAGGGACGAAAACCAGTCCTTCGGGCGCATCCCCGCTTTCTAGAATCTGCAAAAACTGAGGCTGGAATGGATTTGTCACATCATACACCATTATAGCATCTACCCGCTCCAGGCCAATAAAGGCAATAGTACGTTGTCCAATTTTGCCAATGGTTACCCCTTCAGGTTCCACTCCCTTGGCGTCGCTGCGCCCATCGTCATACAGTCCGGCTTCTATGATTAGTTTTTCAACTTCATTGCCACTGTCAAATACCTGCTGCCCGCTAAGCCCGTCCCAGATGCTGAATGAGCGACCTCCAAAAGCATACAATTCTTCATATTCACCATCATTGTCAGTATCGCCCAAAGTACTGGTGATTTGCAAGCGACCCAGGTTCTCTTCCTTCTGTAGCTCTTCGTAATAAGGAAATACAAGTGGGTCAAGCACTACATCTTCTACCCGGATTTCTTCTTCAAAACCATTGTATTCACGAGCGTCGCCTTCATTGGCAGAAATGATATAAGAAAGACCATTAACACTATATGCGGCGATGGCATCCGGCTGGTACACTCCCCATACCGGCCAGGTATTGAGTGAGATGATTCCGTCTTCATCACTGGCATCCATGGCGTTTTCAGCAAGAGCATAATCTTTAAGTCCGAGGGGAATGATTTCTGTAATGGTTTTGCTTTCCAGGTCAATACGGGCTAGCCCATTGTTTTCCTGCAAGCTGATCCAGGCGGTACGGGAGTTTTCGGATACAGCAATGTACTCAGGCTCAACATCCTGAGCCAGTGTGGCACCGGGGCCAAATACTCTGAAACCCTCCTGAGCCAGTGTTTTTTCCATACCATTAAAAGCCTTGAAATCCAGCGTAGTAGTTACAAAGCCGTTTTGAACTTCAATAATAGACAGGCTTCCCAGCGGATCTTCATCTCCCGCTTCATAGCCGGAAGGCTCTCCTTCATTAGCAGAAAGCGCGTATTGTCCATCGGGGCTGAAAATTACCATGTCAGGTAGGGCTCCTACATTGGCTTGCGTTACTTCAGCACAGGTTTGCGTATCAAAGAATACTATTTTGCCTTCGGCCTGCGCAGGGTCGGCTTCAATGGCGGCTGCCAACAGCCCATCACTTACTGCTACACTATTGACCCCTGCACCAAACGGAGTAATGTCAATACTTTTTAGGAGTACAGGTTGGGTTGGGTCTTCCAGGTCTACCACATCAATGCGGGATTCCCCATCGTTGTTTACCACAAAGAGCTGGGTGGTTTCCGCATCATAAGCAGAAATTTCTGCTGCTCCTTCTCCTCCGAGGGTAATGCTTCCGATTTCCTTAAATTTTGAAGGGGCTTCTTTTTTAGGTTCGTCGTCTTTAGGCAATTTTTTGATTTCCTCAAGGATCTCTCTACAGGAGGCTGTCATCAATAAGACAGCCAGAAAAAGTACGGATAGTTTTTTCATAGCGATTTAAGGTTAGTTTGGATAGTAACTTCAGTCATATAATGCCTGAAGAATCAGCAATATAATGAGGCAGAAGGGGAAGGAAATCGCCCAAATGGAATCGTAACAATATGATAATGCAGGCTTAAAACAAGCTTAACAGTACAGCCTTCAGCTACATAAAAACAGGATAATAAGGAATCATAGATACCATGAGCCAGCTTAAATTATCCCCAAAAAGAAGTTTGTACGGGCTTGCTTATCATAATCTTTGGCATACGATATGCCTCCGGCTCGGGAAGGAGTAATTTAACTCTGGGTCCCTGCTTATAGGTGCTCTGCAAACTAACCTGGCCCTTTAATTTTTCTACTAACCTCTTTACAATGTAAAAACTTAGTCAGTTACCAGCGTTAGACTTAATCAACAGTGGAGACTCTTTTGAAATATTTTATATGATGACTTTTGCTTCAAAAGCACTGCCATTATACTGCAAAAAACGCTCAGTACTTTCTTATAAAGAACATTTTACAGAATGCATAAAAAAAACGGTCTCTAATGAGACCGCATTCCTTATTTTATTATTAGATCACCAGGATCTGAGTAGTAAAATCTAAAGCGTTAATGCTTTATTTTTTTATAGCGTCTGCGATAGTAGTTCCTATCTTGGCTGGAGTATCTACTACAACAAGCCCACATTCTTTCATAATTTTCATTTTAGCAGCGGCAGTATCATCTTTACCACCGATGATCGCTCCTGCATGGCCCATGCGTCGGCCGGGAGGTGCTGTCTGGCCGGCAATAAACCCTACTACCGGCTTCTTATTGCCATTCTCCTGAATCCAGCGTGCTGCTTCAGCTTCGTAGTTACCACCGATCTCACCTATCATTACAATAGCTTCGGTCTCAGGATCATCCATCAATAGCTGCACTGCCTGTTTGGTAGAGGTACCGATGATAGGGTCACCACCAATACCAATAGCAGTAGAAATGCCAAGACCTGCTTTGACCACCTGATCGGCAGCCTCATACGTAAGAGTACCTGATTTGGATACGATGCCTACCTTACCCTTCTTGAAAACAAAGCCTGGCATAATACCTACTTTGGCTTCTTCCGGTGTAATTACTCCGGGGCAGTTAGGGCCTATGAGCGTAACATCCTTATCTTTAATGTAGTCTTTAGCAATCATCATATCCTTAACCGGAATGCCTTCGGTGATGGCTACGATAACTTTGATGCCTGCACTGGCAGCTTCCATAATAGCATCGGCAGCAAAGGCAGGGGGTACAAATATAATGGATACATTGGCTCCTGTCTGGTCCACACCTTCCTGCACAGAATTAAAAACAGGACGATCAAGGTGAGTTTGCCCACCTTTACCGGGTGTAACACCTCCTACTACATTGGTACCGTATTCAATCATCTGTCCGGCATGAAAAGTGCCTTCTGAACCGGTAAAACCTTGTACCAGGACTTTGGAATCTTTATTAACTAAAACGCTCATGCTGTGTCGGTTAAATTTTTTCACAAAAATAGGACAATTAGCGGCATTGACAAGGAAGAACGGTACATAATCCGATTTCCGTCAGCTCCGCCCTTTCAGTTTCTCTTAGTCTGCGGCAGATAAACGTACCTGCAGTTTTCCTTCGTTTTCCGGAAAAAGGTAAGCGGGCATACGAATTTCAAGACGCTTCAGGTTCTCTATGTTTCTGTCAAGCTCAAGCGGTGGCGGGTCCAGAGAAATAATGGAAAGACCCAGTTCCGGGTGAGAAATGTTTTCCAGCTTTAGTTGTTTGCCATCCTGGTGCAGGATCGCACCTCCATCTACAATCTCGACATTTGCAGTAGTCATGAGTTGCCATGTAATGTTTTCTGTGTTCTCATTCGTCTGGAACTGGTCTTCAATGAGCAATGAGTTATCGTTTTCCTTTATGAACCTTCGGCTGGCAGAAGCCAGGTCCTCACCAAACACTTCAGTCATATCAATAATGGCTTCAGGCGTTTCTCCCTCTTTAAAGTCTGCTATGCTGGCGAAGCCGTCCACTACGTGTAGTTTATCGTTTACCGTCAGCGTGCTATGACCATAATTATTTTTGGTGAGTAAAGTCCATCGCTCACATTCCTGACAGCGTCCCCACAGGTTGAAACCGGTTTTTTCCAGCTCATGATAGCTTTGGTTGCCTGGATCAACTACCCAGCGAACACCATTCAACTCAAAGATAAATGAGCCAGCGTCCATATTCCCATGGTTGACAGTCCCTCGGCCGCCTTTACCTCCGAAGTAGTAGTTTGAGTTTGTATCTCTGAAAAGCACAATTGGGTTAGCGCCTTCACCCATCCAGGTTTCAGGAAGTTGCTTTTCTGCCTCTTCTTCAAACTGGGATAACCATACCAGGCCAGCCCCGGCATATCTGGCAAGCTCACCCATATTCTGTGGGTCCTGAAGAAAACGCTCTTTTTCATAATAGATCTCATTGCCGGTTTTTTTTGCAAACCAGGCAAGGGTAAGGTCCCCGTTGTCATTTCTACGATCTCCGCAGTCAGCGAAATTGTAGTACCAGCCAGAGGGAGCCACACTTAATACCCTGAAATCAGCGCTCTCCATAAAAGCGGGATACTCCGCCAGCCCGAAATCCGTATCAAAAGCACTTTCTAACATAGAAGCAGTCAATACTGAGAAACTGGTGCCATAGCTCCAGTAAGTAGAGCCTTCAGGATAGACGCCATCAGGGCCGTATTCTTCAAGAGCATGAGGTATACCATCTAATGCCCGCGAAATAGTTTGGGAGGCAAGTTCGGGATCTTCTTCGGCGATGACAATGGATGCAGCGATCATCCCTCCATTACAGACCTGGTTCCAGTTATTATTACCGCTGATCCAGCCTACGTTTCCGTTTTCATTGTAGCTGGGCATAATCCCTTTTTCTATAAGGGCATTTTTTGCCAAGTCAACAGTAGATGCTGGTAGGTCTTCTCCTGCCCAATCTACCGCCAGCGCTACCGCCATAGCCATCTCAGCGACATCCAGATAATGGGAAGGGTTCCAGTCCTTAAAATTACAGACAGCCACAAGTTCATCATTGATTCTGTTGAGTACATCTTCTTCCCTGTCGATACGGTAAACCATGCCAAGAATATTCATGCGGTAGAGCATCTCCCTGGATGTTCTCAGCAGTCTGCGCCCAATAACTTCTCTTTCCAGGAGGGGCTTGGTCTGAATTTCCTGTGCGTTCAACTGAATAGCTTTATACATGTTCTGCACGACCGGGTCTGATTTCAGGTCTTTCTTAAGCTTTTTTTCCAGAGAGGGGGTGAGAACGAGACGGGGAGAGCTTTTTCTCAGCTTTTTTTTGAGGTATTGTACGCTCATTGGGTTATCCAACTTAATGGGCTCATCATTTGCCAACGTCTTCTCTGGCTCGGTACTTATTCCTCCAGGATCAGCTGAGGCAACGAATGGAAAGATAAAAATCAGAAACCATCGTAATAGTTTGTTGTGCATTAGTAGGTTCATTTTGCTTTTTTTTAATGAATGTTATGGTTGTTTTATTATGCGTTGTGTTAAATTATGTTGCTCTTTAAAACAGACTATTTTCTATGCTTACGCTTTTACCCGCATATTCACCTTTTGGTAAACTGATGATGACCTCGCTATAGCCCTCATCTTCATGCCAACTGATTTCGCAACTGTCAGCATTGGAAAGGAAACGACTACTCACTTTTAAATGAATAGTATCCAGCTTACGGCTGGGATCAGAAACACAGATTTTCTCAACGGACTTTCCATTTGTCTTGGTCATGATGATCGCGGGATCAAGAGCGCTTAGCGCAATTTCTTCAGTAAGCTGAATTTCGTTGGGTTGGTAAAACACCAGTTGGCTGAGTCCTAAATCCTTATGATATACAGCTTGTACTTCCTCTGTATTTGCCAGTATCTCGACAGGAAGCTTCTCCAGGTAGTTCTCAATAGTGTTTTCGTCAATGGCCGGAACTATGATGTACGCATAGCTTTCATTTTCAGGCTTATTACCATGGTTCATCCATACCGTGAATACTTCTTTACTTATCTCTTCTTTGGGGCTATCTGCCTGATGATTAATACTGTACCAACTCCCGCTGGTCACGCGGTTTCTAAGGTGTATTTCCGTAGCTTCAGGAAAAATGTAGGCAATGCTATCATGATAGAGCCAGTGTACATTTTTTAACTTATGCTCACCCCTTTCCAAGGTAGATTTACCCTTCGTTTTCTTCACAACTACATCCTCCTTCAGGTATGACTGATTCAATGTAGTAGCTACCGGATAACTTGCGTCGGAACGAATACCTGCTCCCAGACAAACATATTCTTTATCGAACATGAACCATGCTTTTTTTGCTTCTAAAGGATCAAGTGGGCTTTTAAAGTCAAAGCCTGCCGCACCGTAGTTACCATCAGTGACCGCTCCCACAAAGCTGCTAAGCCCTTTCTTCTGTATTTCATCTTTTGAAGGCAAGGCCGGTTTTTGTACCACTGTTGTGCCAGGTATTTTCTGCCAGTCCCAGACTGGGAAGATATCAAGGTATTCTTCACCGCTTCGGGAGATGAAATTTGCGCCATCACCCAAATGATGATTTTTTAGGCCCTCGCCATTGTAAGGCTGCTCCATGCTGTGGTTGCGGGAAGAAAACATGCGAACTGAGGTAAAATATTCTGGCCGCTGGTGGCTGAGGTATTCGGTATGCCAAAAAAATTTGTTGAAAGTCAGGTCAGGAGCAATTCCTCCTTCCCTGATTTTAGCGATTTGCTCTAACGCTTCTTTTCTATAGTCCGTAGCTTGTAATAGCATAAGGGGCGTTTCAGCATCATAGGCTTGGAGCGTTCCTGCCCGGCTAATACTCCTGTTTTTTGCTCCGGGGTCGGGGTATTTTCCATACACCATCGTTTTGCTGATGCCGTCCAGATAGAACTCTACCAGGAGCTGAATAGCCTCTTCAGGAAAACTGTATTTGGTACCTGCTACTCTGGCGGCCCATTCTGCAAAAGCATCGGCATAGCCCCTTCCATAAGATAATGTTGACGTTACCCGGTCGCGCCTATGGTGAAAGCTCAGGTCGGTCTGTAAACCTCTCATATCCTCGGGGGTATTTCGCTCTTTGGCATAGGCAATTTCACTGGCCATCGTCTTGACCACCTCTTCTAATGTATCACTGTCTCTCACAAAAAGCGCGTACTTTCCCAGTATACCGGCGATTTTAATCAGGTCTCCTCCGGGTCTGGCACCCCAGGCATTAAGATTGGCTCTGCCTACAATAGGTGCCGCTTTCGTCTTTTGTGCATCAGATAATGCTTCATCCATGATGAGTAGGGTGCTGAGCAGGAGGTTAGGGGTTCCTATCTGGTTCCACCACCAGTTGTCGCAGATAAAATTATGTGCCAGCCAGAAATTTAGCGAAGCGTCAATAGCCTGCTTAAGCTGAGGAGCATGGTAGAATTTTGATACCCGTTTCTTGTAGGCTCTGCTTAGGTCTATCATATTGCTCAGATGCCGGGCATGCTCAAAGCCGGTGCGCGAGACGTCTTCGTAATTGATATCAGGCCAGCTGCCATCTTCCTGAATGGTATTTATCAGCTGCTGTATCTCATTTTGATTTACGGGTGGTTCCATAAGCTCAGCAATTACCCGCTCTCTGATGACTTCTAAATCACTGATGACATTTTCTCCATATACTTTTGCGCTTATGGATCCTGAATAATGTGTAGGGTGAGTCAGGAAACATGCCTGTCCACCATAACCTAATGACGGGAGATGATTTTTATGATAAGGTTGACGCTCCAGCTGTATTCTTTCTTTTACAAAATCGGTCTGCGTGCTGCTAGGCATCCTGTCCTGATGCGCATATGCAGTAACATGTAAGCATGCGCATGAGAAAAAAGATAGCAGGATTGTTAGGAGGGGCATATACATAATAAAACCTATCAGGTAAACGTGTAACTTAAATATTGATTATTGTATAAAATTGAGGGGGGGTATTTGAGCGACACAGCCAAAAAAGATAATTTTTACATTAAAAAAAGCGGGAAAAAAAACCCGTAACTCCACTGAATTACGGGTTTTGAGTGAAAGTTCAGCTTTTATTCACTAGCACCCCAACCAGGGTTCTGTCCCAGATTAGGATTTTGTGATATAGCACTGATTGGAATTGGCCATAGATAATGCCTGCTCTCATCAAAGATAGGTTCAGCATAGTCGGTGCCTGCATACACATCAAGATAAGGGACCCCATCTACTTCTGTAACACCGATAGTAGCTTCGTTGGTAGGGTCAAATCGATTTTGATTGGTAGCATCCCAGCGCATACCCAGGTCTTTGTCTTCTAAGAGTTGCCCCATCTTCCAGCGGCGGATATCATCATAGCGGAAACCTTCCATGAATAACTCAATACGGCGTTCGCGGCGGATTTCAACCAGTAAAGAAGAAATTCCCAGGTCAGCGTAGCGAGGATCCATAGGCGGGTTCATGCTCAATGGCGGCATGGCTACCCTATCCCGGAGCAGGTTGATACTCATATCTAAATCAGCCTGATTGATGGTTCCCAACTCTGCTTTGGCTTCGGCGTAGTTGAGCAAAGCCTCCCCGAATCGTAAGATAATCGCCGGAGTAGAAGACGTATTATACGTAGCGTGAGCGGCATTGACATCGTACACTTTGATAATATGGTATCCGGTGGTAGAGGACTGGCCAGGCTTGGTCTGCCCCTGAATTTTAGGATAATCCGCTACTGCCGGATCAGTATTCCCGTACATATAAAAGGCCTGATCGTCCGGATGAAGTACCGTTTGTCGTAAACGAGGATCGCGGTTCTCAAAGATATTCTCAAAAACCTCGTCTCCCTGATACTCATTGGAAAGCGTGATCGGCAAACCATCGGTGCAGAGGTAGTCTTCTACGACACTTTTGGTAGCCCCCCCATTATATCCCCGGTGATAGCTTTGCACATGGTTGGTAAAGATACCCAGCTCGTAGCGTCTCCAGTACAGCACTTCAGGATTACCCGAAAGATCGGTCATCCGGTGGATAGCATTGTAATCCATGCTAGGGTCTCCGGTAGTATACAGGGAGTAGGGACCATTCTGTATGAGGTCTAATGCAGCATCGGCAGCTACCTGAAACCATGGATCGGCATCACCAAGACCGTGGTATTTTCTCCAGGTCCCTTCATAGAGAGCCACCCGGGACAATACCAACAATGCGCCCCAACGGTTTACGCGGCCGGGAGCATTTCCATCACCCCAATCATCCGGTAGGTTTTGAGCAGCAAATTGTAAATCTTCCAGTACTTTATCCATGACAAAGTTGCGGTCATCCCGCTCACCTTCCAGAATCTCAGAATCATCTACATTTACGGTTTGTTCTACCCACTGTACATCGCCAAATTTATGGGCTTTCTCGGCATAGAACCAGCCTCGGAAAAGGCGAGCCTCACCGATGTATTTGTTGCGCACTTCTTCAGAAACATCGGCTTTCCCGTAGTTTTCCATTCCGAAGTTAATAGCACGAACAAAGTTCCATCCTTGATAACCATACCATGCCGGGCCATTCGGTACAATATGTCTTCCTGCTCTTACCCGCTGATAGAAATCATGGCGTGAATGGCGAGGGGCAGTGTCGTCGGTAAAGCCGGAGAGGTGCCAGATACCCCAGCGGTGGCTACTAAAACCGGCATCATGTCCCATTAAAATAGGAACATTACTGTCGGATCTAGCCAGATTGTACAAACTATTATTATATACCTTAAGGTCATTCTCTGTATTCCAGAATACTTCGTTACTAATCTGGTCGAGTGGCTGTCGGTCAAGGAAATCGTCATTGCAACCGAACATAAATACGGCCAATGCTATGGTGAATTTTAAAATATATCTATTCATTTGATTGATGTTATGAGGTCATTAAAAGGACACATTGATGCCTAAAGAATACGTACGTTGCTTGTAATATTCCTGCGTTAGTGTCGGCCTTACTTCAGGGTCCAGCGGCTTGCGCATCTTGCTATACTCCCACATGTTCTGACCAGCGAAGTATATCCGGGCATTGCTCATCCCTATTTTGCTGGCGATATTATCCGGCAGATTATATCCTAGCGTCAGGTTTTTCAGGCGAATGTAAGCCGCATTTTGCACATAACGGGACTGAGGGAGAATATTCTGCTTGGTATTTGTAGAAATATGCGGAGCAGCAAAGTAAGCATCACGGTTGTCCTCACTCCAGGTATCGGTTAAGTAGTAACCTTCTACATGGCCGGCATTGAAGGGGTAAAACGCTACCCAGTTACCGTTGGGTGGCCAGTACTGGTACTTCATAATACCCTGGAAGAATGCATTTAGCGTAAAGTTCTTCCAGCTTACGTTACCAGTGATGCCGAAGTTATAACGAGGGTTTTCGTAGGCAATGATCTTTTGGTCACCAGGGTTTTCCAGTGTATTGTCACCATAGCTGATGACGCCATCACCGTTCAGGTCGGCATAGCGAATATCACCAGGGCGCCAGTTAGAGCCTAAATTCGATTGATCGGCAGCATTGGCTACTTCGTCTTCGGTCTGGAAGATGCCAACGGTTTCAAATCCCCAGCGCTCACCGGTTCCGTTTTCATAGACTATCTGTCCTTCATAGTACTCATTCAAAGAGCCGGTAGGGTTATTGTACTTGGTAATACGAGAGATATTGTCGGACAAGGCCAGCCTGATGTCGTATCTCCAGTTGTTGTTGATACGGTTCTGCCAGGTGGCAGAAAGCTCCCAACCCTGGGTGCGCAGGTCAGCAGCATTTTGGCGCGGCTCAGCTGCTCCTAAAATAGCAGGAAGCTCTTCCCGGGTCAGCATATCTTTGGTATCACGAGCGTATACATCGAATGAAAGGTCCAGCCTGTTGCCCAACATGGTAACATCTAATCCTATGTTTTGCGTGACTACTGTTTCCCAGGTTAAGGTAGGGCTTACCAGACCCGGAGCAGATATTACCGGGGTACGAGCACCGGCAGTCATCATATAAGGTGAGTTGAATGACCCCAGGGTAGCGATATAAGGATAGTATACCGGACTGCCTCCATTGAAAATTAACTGGTTCCCCAGTTGCCCGTAAGAAGCTCTAACTTTCAGATTATCCAACCATGACGAAGTTCCACTCATAAATCCTTCCTCTGAAATTCTCCAACCTACTGAGAGAGAAGGGTAGAAATCAAAACGATCCTCTTTAGGAAAACGAGAAGTACCATCATAACGGCCATTCGCTTCTATCAGGTAGCGATCATCAAAAATATAGTTTAGGCGATAAAATGCTCCTCGTAATGCAGTATGTTCTTTTCCTCCGTAGGTTTCCTGGTTACCGGTTGTCGCGGTGATATCAGTAATGCTTGGATTGATCAGGCTATAGGCCCGGGTAGCAATATTCTCAAACCGACCCCACTCCTGGTTAAACCCGATCATTCCTTTCAAAAAGTGTCGACCTTGGTCAATAGTATAGTCAGCGTAGGTATTGATGACATAGTACTGGTCATTATTTGACTGATTATAAATCCAGTCATTACCGCTAAATCCATTGTCAAGAATTAATCCGCCAGCCAGGTCTTTATTGTTGATCACTTCTATTTTGCTCTGTACGTCCTGCTGATCCCGGTAAGTAAAGTTAGCGGAAAACTCTCCTCTAATGTTTAATCCTTTAATTGGAGTAAGATTTGCCCCCTGGGTCAAGATGATGTCGTTCCGAGTCCAGGTATTACGCCCACCGTCTTCCAGATAGGGTAAGAAATTGGTTCCGCCAAAGTACCTGCCGATGTAAGGCTCAAATTCCGCACGGTCACCAGGCTCCAGGTAGTAAGGCAGATCAGGAAAGCGGATGGCATCCAAGGGGTCCTGACGTGCTGAGGTGTTAATATTAACATCCCAGTGATAGAAGTGTGGTTTGTCACTTTTCTCCGTGGTAATCAAGGCACGGCTATCCAGGGTCAACCAATCCATCACCTGAAAGTCACCTTTTATCAGGGCATTGTATCGCTTGAAGTTTTCGTTTTTGTCTTTGTTTTTCAGGTAACCGTCTTTGTTCAGAAAACCGAAAGAAACATAGTAAGAGGCTTTGTCAGATGAGCCAGACAGGCTGACATCATATTTTTGCTGAGGGGCATAGTCCGTAATCAGCTGTTCTGCGTAGTTATTATAACCATAGAATTGCAATTGGCCATTCACCACACCCCAGGCGTTTTCAAAAGTTGGGTTTTCACTATAGCGACGGGTAGCTTCCACAAAGTCCGCATTAAACTGAGGGGCCCCATTGGTGCGCTGGGTGGCTAAGTTACGAGCCTGCACAAATTTATATGGATCAGTAACCGGGTCAATGAAAAAGATCGGCTTAGATAAGGCAGTCTCTGCACTCAGATTTACACTGATTTTTTCACCCTTTCCTTTTTTTGTAGTTACCAGAATTACCCCAAAAGCAGCACGGGCACCATAAACTGCTGCTGAAGAAGCATCTTTTAGTACAGTTACACTTGCAATATCATTGGGGTTAATTCGGTTAATGTCCATTGGAACATTGTCTACCAAAACCAGGGGTGAGCCGCCATTGATAGACTCAAAGCCACGTATATTAAAATCAGCGGGCTGTGAGGGGTCTCCGTTTCTCAGATTTACATTAAGGTTGGGTACTACGCCCTGTAAGCCTTCACCGACATTAGCAATAGGGCGGTTTTCCAACACCTCTCCGTCAGTCACGCCAACAGCACCGGTGAGGTTTACTTTCTCTTGCGTACCATAGCCTACTACCACTACTTCTTCCAAGCTTTGAATATCCTCTACCAGGGCCAGATCAATTACGGATCTGCCTTGTACAGGGACCTCCTGAGCCGTATAACCAATAGAGGTAAATATCAAAATGTCATCATCATTGGGGACATTAATGCTGTATTGTCCCTCCACATCAGTTACTGTACCGGTAGTTGTCCCTTTGACCAATACATTGACCCCGGGAAGAGGTTCTCCAGTAGATTGTTCAGTTACAGTTCCACTGACAGTGATAAATAAAGGATCAGTCTTGTCAATAGAAGCTTTTTTGATTGCGAAATCGGTTGCGCTATTGGCCAAAGCCAAAACAGGTAATGTGCATATCAATAGCACGAGCAGCAGGCTTGAGGCAAAGTAATGCCAGCACCTACCAAGTTGTTGTAAATGTGTAAACATGAATTTACGTTTTAGGTTATTGTAAAATTTAAATAAACGGGGGGGTAGCCAATGGTGCTAGCTGCTGTTGTATAAATTTTCCATAGGAAAGTAGTTTAGGTTGAACATATATATCTCATGAGTCTTAGAACTCGGTCAGCATATTAGAATATGCCATATCAAAGACAAAAAACAAGAACGTGCAGGCACCTCTTTGAAAGCCGAAGGTGGCATCTGCTCATACAATTATTTTTGTTTACTTCTATAAAAAACATGATAAGATCAACACATTGGGGCTCTCAATTTTATGCGTGTGAATTGGCCCCTCTATGCAAATTAAGTAGCCAGCCAAAGGGAACCTTATTACTCAAAAACTGGTAAAACAAGATTCCAGGCAGTTTATGCTTAATTTTAAGGCTTTACAGCTTGAATTCCAAATGCAAATGTAATAAATCACCTTTATGAAGAGAATTTCTGTGAGGCAGATGTAGCTCCTTATTTACTTCACTCGCTCAGACTTTTAACCCTCTATATCTGACCTTAATAATTTTACTGGAAATTATTAATTTCTAATATCCTGATTGGCAAAATATAAATAAGGATTTATATTGAATAGGCCATATATTATAAAAAGGGTTTATGCTATTTTGTATACTATCAGGGGGAGCAATACTTTGTTTATTTAATACTTTCTATGTTCATTAAAAGGGATTAAAAATTCTCAGCCTGGGGGAAGTATTACATGCCTGATTTCACTTTGGAGGCCAAGCCTGAGAATGTGCCTGATACCAAATTCTTGGAGTTACGATAGTGGCCCGGACACAGGAGTGCCTCCCTACTATACGATGTGGATATCGGAAGTAGGCTTTACTTTGATTTTGACGGAAAAAATTGCGCAAGGGCGAATTGGTGGGATATACATATTTGAGGAAATGAAAAAGTTGCTTCACAGAGAGCTTCAAAAGCAATTGTCCCTACGCCTGAAGTTATCTGAGGAAGGTACACAATGGATAAATCATTAGCAGATAAGTTGACTAAAACTGCCTTACAGGTAAAATCTCATTCGTTTGATATCGCGGGTACTCTGATTTTTTAATATTTAAGTAAAACATCTAATTTAGGGAAATCTGTGGCAAAGTTTTTTTTTGCGCAGATATATGATTTAACCTAAATTAATCTCGTTTGACAGGCACTACACAGGAGTCATTTAACTTCATCAAAATTGCCGCTCTTCTGGCAGGCCCCATCTTTTTTCTGATTGTATTGAATACTGTAACTGTAGAAGGACTGAGTGCAGATGCTACTCAGGTGATTGCAGTAGGTATCTGGATGGTAATATGGTGGATGGCGGAAGCTGTTCCCTTACCAGTAACTGCCTTGCTACCTCTGGTGCTCTTTCCGGTATTGGATGTCTTTTCTACCGGAGATGCGGCCTCTCCCTACGCCAGCCCTATAGTTTTTCTATTTATGGGTGGGTTTCTGATTGCGCTGGCCATGGAGAAGCGTAATCTGCACAGGCGTATCGCGCTCAACATCATACGGGTTACAGGCACAGATGCCAATGGAATTATTCTTGGCTTTATGATCGCTACCGCCTTTCTGAGCATGTGGATCTCTAATACGGCAACCACCGTAATGATGCTGCCCATTGCCCTCTCGGTAGTAGACTTACTACGTGATGCCAAAGCAGGGGAGGCCCCCAGTAAAGGGTATCGCCGCTTTGCGCTATGCCTTATGTTAGGCATTGCCTATGCCGCCAACATTGGCGGTACTACTACAATTATTGGTACCCCTCCCAATGTGGTCTTCGTCGGCTATATGCAGGAATTCTATCAGCGTGACATAGAATTTGGACGTTGGCTGTATATCGGGATTCCTGTTTGCCTGACGCTTCTTACCATTACTTACCTGATGATGACGAGAGTGCTGTTTCCTCATCGTTTAAAAAAACTGACCGGCTCAAGTGATCTTATCCATGATAAGCTGAAAGAATTAGGACCAATGTCCAGAGCAGAACAGCTGGTAGCAGTAATATTTTTTCTGACCGCAGTCTGCTGGATATTTCAGTCCAGTATCAATAATGCATTAGGCGGAAACTATCTGGATAATACTATTGTCGCCATGGGAGGAGGTGTCCTGATGTTTATTACTCCGGTGAGCTTCAGAGAGCAGGAATTTGTACTGGACTGGCAGAGCACTCAGAGGTTACCCTGGGGTATACTTTTGCTTTTTGGCGGAGGCTTATGTTTAGCGAAAGGGATGGAAAGCACGGGAATTGTACAACTGGTAGGGGATAAGATTGCCGGAAGTGGAGAGATTAATCTGTGGGTACTTCTGCTGCTGCTTACTGCTTTTATGTTGTTTATGACGGAGATCATGAGCAATGTAGCTTTGACGGTGATTTTTATTCCGGTAGTATTAGGCATAGCCGATAGCCTAGAAGTAAACCCTTTGTATCTGGCAATCCCAGTAACACTGGCGGCTAGCTGTGCCTTTATGATGCCCATCTCTACACCACCCAATGCGGTAGTATTTTCCAGTGGCCACATCCGCATGTTTGAAATGGTGAGAGCTGGTTTTTTTCTCAACCTGATCTCTATCCTGGTACTACTACTGGTAGGGTTGACCCTGGTAAGGTGGGTGTATGGGTAATTGATTAAAAGCTAAAAGTTCTCAGCCTGCTTTGCCCAGCTTACTTCCATGACTTAGGCTGTAAATCGGAATATTGTGATTTTGTTCTTTTGGAAGGAAATGCTGCGGATAGATATTTCGTTGTATATTGTATAACAAAAGAAAGACAATATGACAAAGATTATTATAGAGATAGATAATGAAAAGGACAAAAAGTTGATAAAAGATTTTTTGGACAAATTAGGGATTGAAAGCCAAGAAGCACAGGATGAGAAAACTCCCGAATTATTATCAAATGGAAAAGAGGTGGCCTCTTTAATGCAGGAGTTAGCTGAGAGTACTGGCCTTAGTGAGATCAAAGATCCTGTAGCATGGCAAAGAGAAATACGTCAAGACAGGAAGCTTCCTTTCAGAGATTGAAATTACGGTATTGATTGATAGCAATATTGTGATTTACGGAAGCCAGGCAGGATATCAATATCTGAGAGACTACTTGGGAAAACAGAATATTGCTATTTCTAAAGTTACATTGATTGAAGTTTTAGGGTATCACCTCCTGAAGGAAAATGAAAAGATAAGGCTTGGACAGATTCTCTCCACCTGTCATCAATTTACTATTGATGATGTCATTATTCAAAAAAGCATTGACCTGAAGCAGCAGAAGAAAATGTCATTAGGAGACGCTATCATAGCAGCTACAGCACTACATTATCAACGTTTGCTCGTTACAGCCAATACATCCGATTTTAGCTGGATTTCTGATCTTCAAATACACAATCCCATCCACTGAAGCTGTAAACTAAATTACTTCTTTTTCTTTTCTGCTTTTTCCTGTAGTTCCTGATACCACTCACGGCCGTACTTACGGATGAGCGCGTCTTTGACAAATTTATAGATCGGTACACTCAGCGATTGTCCCAGTGTGCAGGCAGGATTACAGATGTGCCAGCGGTGATAATTGAGTGCATCATAATGATCATATTTGGTAATACGGATAGGGTAGAGGTGGCAGGAGACGGGCTTGCGGAAAGTAGTGCGCCCGGCTTTGTAAGCGTTTTCTATACCGCATTGCAGCTTGCCATCTTTGGCACGAACGGCATAAGCACATTCACGACCTTTGATGACCGGCGTAGCATATTCCCCCTCAGGATCTTTGCCATACTTGCCGTACTTCTCAATTTCTTTTTTCCCTTCTTCTGATAGAAAATCCTCAATGTCCACATAGATCATCTCCAGAATTTCCAGCTCCTCATCTTCCAGCGGAGCGCCGTATTCTCCCTCTTCACAGCAGGCTCCTTTGCACTTTTCCAGATCACACACAAATTGATTCTCCACTATATCATCACTCAGGACTGCGTTTCCGACCGTTATCATATAAAAATGTTCTTAAAATTAAAGCTTAAAATTTTACGCATAACTTCGCTTGTAAAGATAAAGTTCAGCGACTACTCACCGCAGCTTCTTCTTTATCTTCCTGATAGCCAGGGCCTCGCACAAACATGCCCGGTGTAGCTCCGGTATGCTCTCCTTCATTCAACACCTGTGTACCGTTGACAAAGACATGCTCAACACCTACAGCATACTGATGAGGGTTCTCAAAAGTAGCTTTATCAGCTATAATTTCAGGGTCAAACACTACCACATCGGCATAATAGCCAGAATCCAGTTTTCCTCTCTCCTCAATTTTTAGTTTTTGTGCTGATAATAATGTCAGCTTGTGGATGGCTTCTTCCAGTGGAATCACTTTTTCTTCCCGCACATATTTGCCAAGCAGACGGGCAAAGTTACCATAAGTACGGGGGTGGGTACTGCTTTCCAGGTTTTTTCCTTCCGCCGCGATAGAGCGTGCATCGGAGCCGAAAGTCATAAAAGGAAGTTGTATCTGTTTTTTGACATTGTCTTCGTTCATCAGGAAATATACCGTACCGATATCGCCACCATTCTGTACTACCAGATCTATGATGGTTTCGGCCGCTTCAGTGCCCCGCATCTCGCTGATTTCTCCTGCCGTTTTTCCAGTCAGGTACTTCAGCGAATCTTCCTCAAATTCTACCAGCAGAATGTTATCAGGGTCTCCGGCAGCTACCAGGAAATTTTCCCACGCTTTGGAAGCATACTGCATCTCTTCAATTACCTGCGCTTTGATTTTGGGATTTCTTAATCTTTTGATCCATTCTTTGGTACCACCTTCCTGCACCCAGGGCGGCATGGTAGCGTCCAGTCCGGTTGAGGCAGCTACATAATTGTACATATTAGCGGTCACCTTCTGCCCATCGGCATTAACCGAATCTATCATTGCCAGTACCTGATCCAACTTCTGCCAGTTGTTACGTCCGGCAGCTTTGAGGTGATAAATTTCTGCATCAATATTGGCTTCTTCGGAGATCGTCAGCAGTTCCTGCACCGCTTCAATAAAAGAGTCGCCTTCACTGCGTAGGTGAGAAATATACTTGCCATCGTACTCGGCGGCTACTTTAGCTAATGCAATAAGTTCATCCGTATCGGCGTAGAAGGCAGGAGCATAAATCAGAGAAGTGCCCAGGCCCAAAGCGCCTTCTTCCATCGCCTGCCGCACCAGGCCCTGCATGCGTTTCAGTTCCTCCGCATTGGGAGCACGGTCTTCATAGCCCAGCTCATGTACGCGAATGGTAGTAGCGCCTACAAAAGATGCTACGTTGGGTGCTACGCCCTGCTCTACCATATATTCCAGCGCCTCACCAAACGTTCTCCACCTGATCTGCTCGTTATTTTCCCGGGCATACTCACTGGCCGGGCCGAGAGATGACCCTTCTCCAAAAACTTCCAGTGTCACCCCCTGCTTGATACCACTCATGGAGCGACCATCTTCCAGCAGCGGGTAAGCCGCCCAGCTCAGCATATTGATAAAGCCGGGGCTTATAGCTTTACCCTGTACATCAATTACCGTATCGGCTTCATAAGTCCCTATGTCACCTACCGCTGCAATCTTCTTTCCGGTGATGGCTACTGATCCTTCATAAGGTTTTTCTCCGCTGCCGTCGTAGATCATAGCATTAGTAAGTACAATGTCATAGCTGTGCTCCGGCGGTGGGGCAGCACAGGAGAGTGTGAGTAAAAATATCAGTCCGAAAAAATAGTAGTGTATCGTTTTCATTATTCGCAAAATAAACTGTAGGAGGGTATGATAAAAATAATTAGGAATAAAGAAGTTAAACAAATTCGTATAGCGTGCTTTTGCGCCTGGGAGGTTGATTGCCTTTGATGGGGCTGTTATATTGTGCGATCAAACTATCATACCAAGCTATGCAAGAATTTTTGGAAAGAACTTACTACGATAACACTGTTAAAGATTATCTGATTGTGGCCGGGCTGATCATTCTCGGTATCATCCTGGTGAGAATCATCAATCACGTTATTGACAACAGGCTTAAAAAATTAACCCAACAGACTGATAATGTAATTGATGACTATCTCATTGAAAGCATTGACCGTTTTGGGGTACCTGTCTTACATTTTATCGTCATTTATTTAAGTATCAAAACGTTGCACCTCTCTGATCAGGTAGCGGATATTCTTAGAGTAGCCACGCTGGTTTTTGTTGTGTTTTTTGCCGTCCGCTTTATTTCTACTACGCTACTGATGCTGTTGAGAACCTATGTTCGCAAACAGGAAAATGGAGAAGAAAAAGTAAAGCAGCTGGGCGGGGTTATGCTGATCATCAATATCTTCATCTGGATAGGAGGTATACTGGTGCTGCTCGATAATATGGGCATAGATGTAACGGCTATGATCGCCGGTTTGGGAATAGGTGGTATCGCCATCGCACTGGCAGCGCAAAATATCCTGGGAGACCTTTTCAACTACTTCGTCATCTTTTTTGACCGCCCTTTTGAGATTGGTGATTTCATTATCATTGACAATAAGATGGGGGTAGTGGAGTATATTGGTATTAAAACAACGAGAGTAAAGAGCTTATCGGGTGAACAACTGGTGTTTTCAAACAGTGACCTGACCAGCTCGCGGATACACAATTACAAACGTATGGAAAGACGCCGGATCGTTTTTAAGGTCAACGTGATCTATCAGACTACGCTGGAGCAGGTCAAAAAAATCCCTTCAGTATTAAAAGCAGCAGTAGAATCTCAGGAGCTTACCCAGTTTGACAGAGCACACTTTCAGGCCTATGGTGAGTCTAGTCTGGACTTTGAGGTGGTATACTATATCCTCAGTGCAGATTACAATCAATATATGGATGTACAGCAGGAGATCAATCTGCGTATTTTTGAAGAGTTTCAGAACATGGGCGTAGAATTTGCCTACCCTACGCGCACACTATTCGTCAGCGGGCAGGATGCTGATGCTGACAACGAAAGTGCATATGGAAAGGCAGTTTAACAATAAAGGCTAGTTGCTGCTTTTAACTAAAGAAAACATATTTTGGACTCAAGAAGGAGGGATTAGTTTATTTAGGATTAATCGTATCTTTCACTGGGTTTGGCAAGGGGACATTAACCTAACTTACATACACCACATGCATATCATTTATAAAGTGCTATTGATTGCTGGTCTGCTTTTTTCTTTCCTGCTAGCGAAGGCACAAGAAGATCAGATTACTTCCAGCATACACAAAAGCGAAGTAGAAGCCAACATCCGTTTCCTGGCCTCCGATGAGTTGAAAGGAAGAGATACCGGCTCTCCTGAGCTTGACATTGCCGCACGTTTTATTGCTGCCCAGATGGAAAGCTATGGTGTAAAGCAGGTAGAAGGGGCGGATGGTTATTTTCAGTCGGTACACCTACTCCGACAAGAACCTGCCAAAGAAGCCGGCCTTAGCTATGGTAATCAGTCATTAAGTTTAATGGAAGATCTGCTGGTTTTGCAGGGAAAAAATGGGGAACTAAGTGGCGAAACCATTTACCTGAACTTTGGCACGGAAGAAGATTTTGAAGGTAAAGACATAACAGGGAAAATAGTAGTGGTAAAAGCAGGGCTGCCGGGCGTAAGCAGCAGTACAGGCTTTATTGGTGACGGACAGGAAAAGCTGAAACGTGTGCAGGAGAACGGTGGCAAAGGCATGATAGAATTATATAAGTCCAACCAAATCCCCTGGAACCTGCTGGTGCGCTACATGAATGCCGAAAGGTTGACTTTGAGCGAAGGCAGCGCAGAAGATAGAGCGATGCCCTACCTCCTTGTCAATGATCCGGAAAATATACATGTAAATGCTTTTGCGTCAGGTAGTACCGAAGTTGATATGCAGATTTCAGGTAAAGTGGATGAGGAAATCATCTCTCAAAATGTAGTAGGCATGGTAGAGGGCAGCGATCCCCAGCTTAAAGACAAATATGTATTGTTGTCAGCGCATTATGACCATGTAGGGGTTGCTGAGGGTAAAAACCTGGAAGATTCTATTTACAATGGTGCCAGAGACAATGGCATAGGGGTAGCTTCAATAATTAGCGCTGCTAAGTACTTTGGTCAGCAGCCACCTAAACGTTCGGTGCTATTTCTGGCTGTCACCGCCGAAGAAAAAGGGCTATTGGGAAGCCAGTGGTATGTAGAGCATCCGCTTATTCCTATGCATCAGGTTGTATTTAACCTCAATACGGATGGCGCAGGTTATAATGATACTACTGTCGTAACTGCTATAGGTTTGGGGAGAACCTCTACGGATGCACAAATACAGGCTGCGGCAGAAGCCGTAGGCCTGGAAGCCATTCCCGATCCGGTGCCTGAACAAAACCTTTTTGACCGCTCAGACAATGTTAATTTTGCGAAGCTGGGTGTGCCGGCGGTTACTTTAGCTCCCGGCATTACAGCTTTTGACGCGGAGATCATGAAATACTACCATCAACTGGCGGATGAAGCAGACAGCATGAACTTTGACTATGTAGAAAAAGTGTGCGAGGCCTTTGTGATAGCTGCGGATAAAATCGCTAATGCAGAGCAAAATCCTTTCTGGAAAGAAGGCGATAAATATGAGTCGGCCGGTAAAGCGCTGTACGGGCAATAGCTAGCGAAATTATTAATCCTGATACTTATGAGCGGAGAGACTAAGCTGGCAGACTTGGTAAAAAATATGACGCCCAGACTCAATGAGGGAGCATACGTCTTTGTTACAGTTAAAGATATCAATAAAATTGATCGTGCGGATACGGTGGGTGAATTTAAGGAAGCGGAAGGCACGACGCTAGTGATGGAAAAGAAAAAGGCAGACGAATACAGGCTCTCTTATGAATATGTCGCTTCGTGGATTACCTTGATGGTTCGTTCTTCTCTGGAAGCTGTGGGACTCACTGCCCACTTTTCAGCGGCGCTGGCTAAGCACCATATCAGCTGCAATGTGATCGCCGGTTATTATCATGACCATATTTTTGTTGACAAAAAAGATGGAAAGAAAGCCGTACAGATCTTAATGGAGTTGTGCAATTCCTCTAAATAAACTGCTTTATTTTTCCTGTACATAGTCATAGATCATTTTGGAGACTGTAGCGAGCGTTTCTACACCTGCTTCTTCATCACTTAGTTCTTTAGAAAGCAGCACCAGCACATACTTACGGCCATCGGGCAAGAAGACAATTCCCGAGTCATGATGAACACCGGTGATCCAGCCGGTTTTGTGGGCTACCTTCACATCTTCCGGCAGCTTGGCCGGAATCATTTTATTAAATTTCTGGTCCAGCAAAATATCTATCATCTCCTCGCTGGCCTCCTGACTGACAGCCTCTCCTTTGGCAATAGCTTCAAACATCACCATCAGGTCATAAGCGGTGGTGGTATTGCTAAGCCCCTGCCGGTAGGCTTTGGTATCTTCTACCCCACGAAGCACCTGTATATCATCAGCTCCTAGCTCCCGCATACTTTGGGTAGTATTATCCGCGCCTACCAGTTCAATCACAATATTGGTAGCCAGATTACTGCTGGCGATGATCATATTGTAAGTCAGGTCGCCAATGCTTTGCTGCTCACCGATCTGCTCATACAGCAAGTTATAAGAATCATCATCAGGGTTGAGCGAGTAAAGACTGCTGTCTACAATGCTCTTAAATTCATTTTTGACAGTGAGTGAATCGTCCAGGCTAAATTTTCCGGCTTCTGCCTGTTTGTAAACTTCCAGCAGTACGGGAGTTTTCATGGTGCTGGCAGCATGGAAATTTTCTTTAGCATTGATAAGCAGTTCTTCTTCCTGCCCCTGCAGGTTTTTGAAGGCCACCGCAAAAGTACCTTCGGTTTCAGTGAGTTCAGCTTCAATATCAGCGCTTAACTGATTTAGTGTCTTTTCTTCCTGAGAAGTTGGTTTACAGGCAGCCAATATGAATAATAGTAAAGCAGCGGCGGGGCAGAAAAATTTGAGCATTTCAGTAGAAGTTATACCACTGGCAATATGTTGTATTCTGATGAAAAAAACACCTTCCGTACGATGCAAAAAAAATAAGCCATCCTTAAACGGAACGGCTTACCATCAATCCAATTTCATCATAAGCTTATCTGCCTCTCAGGGTAACCGGATCAGCAATGCCGTTCAGGTCATACACAATCTTTCCCTCGCGGATGGTCATCTGGCATTCAAACTTCTGATCCCCTTCCACTCTGTAGCCGGTATAATCAAAGAAACCAAAGTCTCCTTCTCTTATGGTCAGGATAGCTACATCGGCAGGAGCACCTTCCGTAAGGTGTCCCAGTTCCTCTCTCTGAATAACCTGAGCAGGCTTCCAGGTACTGGCCGTAATAACAGACTGCACGTCCATCCCCATGTTCAGAAATTTGGACATCACACTCAGCATATCTTTCATGGCGTTGTTCATACTACCAATATGCAAATCCGTACTGATAGTGCTGGGAGTAAAGTCCTGCTCTACCGCGGGAATTGCCTGGGAGTAGGCAAAGCTGATGCCTCCATAGCCTACGTCAAAGATAATTCCCTGCTCTCGGGCATCCCATACAAAAGGCTTTACCTTTTTAGTTTCACGGTTTACGATGGCTTCCCGGCTATCCAATTCGCCATAGCAGTGTGTAAAGATGTCGCCGGGACGAAGGTGCTCCATAAAAAGTTCTTCGATAGAAAGAGGAGGATTGCTGCCTCCAAAGTCAACCATGACCGGGATATCAGCGATTTTTCCTGCCTCCACAGCTCTATCGGTAGGCGTCCACTCATGCCTGTTGTAATGAGCCAGTTTTATGCCTACAATATCTTCCGCATGTTCTTTGGCAAAATTACCAGCCACCTCGGCATCCATATCTTTGATGCTTTGCTCAAAAGGGCCGCCTCTCATGCCTTCACCTACGATGTTCAGGAAAGCCAGTACTCTGGTTTTGGAAATGTCAATAGTTTGTGCTTTGAAGTCAGGAAAAGTACGCCAACCGGAGCTTCCTGCGTCTACTACGGTAGTCACGCCATTACGAAAAGTAAAACCGTCCGGTGCTACGGCATTAGGACCATTCATGTAAGCCTGGTCAAGCTCGGTACCCCAAAAATTATGGGTATGCATATCAATCAGGCCGGGAGTGATGTACATATCATCAGCAGTAACCACCTGAGTAGCCTGAGAAGTATCAATATTTTTGGCTACTCGGGCAATGGTACCATCGTTGATGGCAATATCCATCGTTTCGTTAATATTGTTTTTGGGGTCAATAAGGTGTCCTCCTTTAATTACAATATCGTATGTCTGGGCTTTGGCAGTGATCGTGAGCAAGCATGCCAAAGCAGAAAAGAATAAAGATAGTTTGTGCATTGTTAGTGTTTGAGAATTATATGGTAAGGATAAGCCAGTTTACTCAATAAATCATAATAAATGGTAGAAAATTTGTATCAAAATGAAAGATCCCCCGAATGCTTAGCAAACGTTTCTGGTGATATGCTAAGCTTTAAAGAGGGTCTGCTGCCGGATGAATAATTTTTTGGTAATTTGAGGCGGTGAGAGATTATTTACTTTTTGTAGACACCGAGACCTCCGGCATACCTAAAGATTGGGATGCTTCCTATGCCGACAATTCCCAATGGCCTTACATTGTGCAGCTGGCGTGGGTAGTCTATACTCAGGATGGACAATTTGTAAAAGAAGAAAATTACTACATCCGTGATGATGACTTTGAGATCAGCAGAGCCTCGCAAGAGATACATGGCATCAGCAGATCCTATTTGCTGGAAAATGGCCATAGCAGATATGAGGTGATGCAGCAATTGAAACAGGACTTAGAAGCGTTTCAGCCCCTGCTCATAGGGCATTATGTAAAACTGGATTACCATATGCTGGGGGTAGAGTTTTTCCGCACACAGCTAGATAACCCTATACCAGCATTACCTGCTTTTTGTACCATGAAGGCCACGAATGATTACATTCGCTATCCCTTCAGAAAGTATCTGAGTCTGGGTGAACTGTACAAAAGACTTACGCAAAAGCCCCTGGCTAAGCCGCATAATGCTTTGACTGATGCCCAGGCTACTGCCACTTGTTTTTTTATCATGCGGGAAAGGGAAGATCTCAATGAAGAGAAGATAAGCAGGCAGGAAGCTGTGCAGGCAGATGAGCCATCTAAAACAAAAAATGAAATCTACGTTTATATCATCCTAGCCCTATTGTTTTTCATGCTACTTATCTTTTTTCTGCTATGAATGACAAAGCCCGATTTTTAAGCAGCGTTAAGCCTTTTGATCTACTCCCGGAAGAAGTGCTGGAAAGCATAGCAGATATACTACAGGAAGTAAGGTATAAGAAAGAGACCGTTATCTACCTGCAGGAAAAAACCAAGATGAAAGGAGTAGATATTATTGTAGAGGGCGAGTACGAAGCTTTTTTCTACGATAGCACTTACAATAAGCGTATGGTTGAGCAATTTGGTAGGGGTATCTGCTATGGGGGCGTCTCAGTGCTGCTGAATAAGAAAAAGTCCATACGTACTGTGATTGCCAAAAAAGGGACACTCGTATACTTTCTGCCCAGAAATGAGTTTAAGGCCTTGTGCCGTGCTTATGATCAATTCTTCCATCATTTTACCGTTGAGTTTGGCAAGCGTATGATGGAAGACGAATATGTTCATTTTGTCAAACAGTCCCAGACTTTTGAAGAAAACTATATCGCCTCCGATCAGCTCTATTCCCGTAAAATTGAGTCAGTTAGCCCCCGTGAACTTATTTCCTGCCCCCATACTACACCGGTACATGAAGTGGCCAGCGTAATGGGAGAGAAGAAAACGAGCTGCCTCTTTGTTACAGATGGTCAGGGAGAAATTGTTGGCTATGTGACAGATATCTCGCTGAGGGATAATGTGATTGCTCGGCAAAAAAGCGCAGATTTACCTGTCTCAGAGGTTATGGATAACCCCATTGTTTCCATTGATGACCAGCAGTATGTGTATGAAGCTATATTGCTGATGTTCAGCGCTAAAATTCGCTATCTGCTGATCAGTCGTGCTGGCGAGTATACCGGCTTTCTGAGTCGTAACCGGCTGTTAAGTGAGCAGGCTCAATCTCCCTTTGTATTTATTCAATCGGTGAAGCTGGCTTTGTCGGTGGATGAGCTTAAAGAAAAATGGGATAAAGTACCTGAAATGGTGTTTCAGTTGCTGAGCAGGGGAGTAAGAGCAGAGATTGTCAACCAGGTGATCACCACTGTTTCGGATGCCATACTGGTGAAAGTGATAGAAAGCGTCATTGCAGAAATTGGTGAGCCTCCGGCTAAGTTTGTTTTTATGGCATTGGGAAGTGAAGGGCGTAAAGAGCAGACGCTCAAAACGGATCAGGATAATGCGATTATTTATGAAGATAAAGCCAACGAGCATAGAGAAGAAGTAAGAGCTTATTTTTTGCGATTTGCTGAGCTGGTCAGTGCCCGCCTGGATCATATAGGTTTTAGCTTCTGTACCGGCGGCTTCATGGCTAAGAACCCTAAGTGGACCCATTCCCTTTCACACTGGAAAAGAAACTATGCGGAATGGATATCTGAAGCTATTCCGGAAACAGTGATCAATATCTCTACCTTTTTTGACTGCCGCTTTCTGTATGGCGAAGAAGCAATCATGTTGGAGCTGAAAAATTTTCTGGATAAAGAGTTACAAAGGCCCCTGGAGAGATTTTTTTATCATATCGGCAAGAATGCCCTGCAGTACGAACCCCCGCTTACTTTCTTCAAAAACATTAAAACTTTTCAGGAAGGACAAAGAGATGTGTTTAACATCAAAAAGACCATGACACCTATAGTGGATTTGGTAAGGGTATTTGCTCTAAAACACAGAATCTTTAAAACCAATACCGGAGAGAGGATAGAAATGTTACGAGATCAGAAGGTGTTTACTGAAAGCGAGTATCATGAGCTGATGCAATCCTACTATTACCTGATGGGCATGCGGCTGAAAAAGCAGGCTGTACAACTGATTCACGATAAAGCAGAACCGGATAACCTGGTGGATATAAACAGTCTTACAAAAATAGAGCGCGTTACTTTAAGAGAAATATTAAAAACGATAGAAAACTTTCAGTTGAAGATCAGAATTTCTTTTACCAGCTCATTGTTCGGCTAGCGGTCTGAGGTGCTTTCCAGGAGTTAAGGAAGGGGTTTAATAAAAATTAAACAAAAAGACGAACTATTTGCCGAAACCAAAACGAATATGAGAATGTTCTGAATATTCTCTAAATAAAGTTTTTTCTATTGTCTACATTTGTCCAGAGTTAGTCTATAAAAAGCGCCATTTCGTATAAGATTAAGAAACGCTTATCAAGCTTTGCGTAAGCATAATTAGTTTGCAATTTAATTCCACTACCATCAAGATGAATCGCAGGAAAGTAACAGTATTTGCAATAGCCATACTCATATTGGGTGGGGGCTTTTTTGCCATGAAACAATTTGCTGGCATGAAGGAGCTTCCTCCTGAAAGACCCAAGGCAGTCTCTACAAACTATGTAAAGGTAAATCAGGTAGACTACCGAGAAGTAGATACCGAAGTAGTTGCCTACGGACGTATTGCCTCCTCCCAGAGCCTTAACGTAATTGCTGAGGTGGGGGGCAGGCTGCTGCCCGGCTCAATCCCACTTAAACCCGGCACCAATTTCAGAAGAGGTCAGATCCTGTGCCGCATTTACGGAGAAGAGGCAAGGCTGACATTACAAGCCCGTAAAAGTGAGTTTCTCAACCTGCTGGCCTCCAGTCTGCCTGATGTCAAGATTGACTTCTCTGACCATTATCCTGACTTTCTAAAATATTTTGAAAGTATAGAGATTGACAAACCTTTACCTGAACTGCCCGAGATCAGGAGTAATCAGGTGAAAACTTTCCTGGCTACCAAAAATATTTTGAGCGATTACTATAACATCAAAAGCCTGGAGGAAAATCTGCGCAAGTACACGATTTACGCTCCTTATGATGGCAGTATCACTACGATAAATCTTGAGGTAGGAACCATTGTAAGCCCGGGAACGACCATCGCCAGCATCATTCGGACTGACCAGCTGGAGTTAGAAATTCCTGTAGAAATCCATGAGGTGAAGTGGATTGAAGAAGGTAGCCCGGCGGAAGTAACTACCGAAGATGGTAGTGTCAGTTGGAAAGGTGAAGTGGTACGTGTGGGAGATTATGTTAACCCCAATACCCAATCTATTAATGTATATGTAAATGTGAGTACTGGGCCTCAAAGTGGTTTGTACGATGGTATGTACATGAGGGCGGTGATACCCGGCAGCCGACTGGAAAGTGCGATGGAAGTTCCCCGTCGTGTATTGATGAATGAAAATGAAGTTTTCGTAGTAGATGGTGGCGTACTTAAGACCAGAAAGGTAAATATTGAAAAAATCACCCGTGATCAGGTACTGATCAGTCCTCTGGAAGCAAATGGAGTGAACCAGGGAGATAGCCTGGTGATAGAAGCACCGGCAAATGCTATTGAAAACATGAAGGTTACGACATTTGAAACTCAACCACAGGGTCAGGGTGCTAATACCCCCCGGACTTCTCAGAGCGATACTGCCCAGCCCGACCAAACCCCTAATGCATCATGAGGAAAGTAGTTGAGTTTTTTGTTCGCTACCCCATCTGGGCCAATGCGATTCTGGCGATTATCGTTATTTTCGGTACGCTGGGCTTTTTAAGCATCAATATGTCTTTCTTCCCAGAGACCAAGCCCCGCGACATTTCTGTAAGGGTTACCTATCCGGGTGCTTCTCCTGAAGAGATGGAAGAAGGAATTACCATCAAAGTAGAGGAAGCACTAAAAGGTGTGACCGGTATTGAAGAAGTGACCTCTACGTCCTCCGAGAACTCCGCATCCATCAGAATAAGAACGATGGATGAATATGACATTGACGAGGTGCTGACAGAGGTAAAAAACGCGGTAGATGGCATCAACTCTTACCCTGTGGGTGCGGAGAAGCCCATTGTCGTTAAAGACCGTTCTTTCGGCAGTACCCGGGTGGCTTTCCTGACACTCAGGGGCAGCGACAATAGTAATGTAAGCCTGAAGAGGCTTAAAGAAGAAGCTGAGCTCATAGAAGACGATTTTCTGAACTCGGGTGTAGTCTCACAGATTTCTGTCTTTGGCTATCCCGACCTGGAAATTTCAGTAGAGGTTTCTGAAGATGACCTTTCCCGCTATGGACTCACCTTTAGTCAGGTGGCTAATGCGATTCGCTTTAATAACCGTGATATTTCAGGTGGAGCGATCAAAACCCTGGAAGAAGAAATCAGAATACGCGCTAATGCTAAAGAAAATGCTCCCGAAGAGATAGGGAGAATTGTTTTGAGGGCCAACCCTGATGGTAGTAATTTACTCCTTCGTGATATAGCCAATATCACCTTGCAGTTCGCTGATACCCCCAACCGTTCTTATTCTAACGGTCAGCGGGCAGTCTCCATCAGTATAGAAAAACTTCAGGAAGAAGACCTTCAGGAGATCTCTGAATTTGTCTCTGAATACATTGAAGAGTATAATGCTGAGAAGGATAATTTTGAACTCTTTGCCAGCTTTGACTTCAACGAACTGCTACAACAGCGGGTGAGTTTGCTGCTAAGTAATGGAGGAGTAGGCCTTTTGCTGGTTTTGGTAGCGCTAGGCCTTTTTCTGAGCCTTCGCTTGTCCTTCTGGGTAGCCATCGGTATTCCTATCTCTTTCCTGGGGATGTTTATTATTGGTAATATGGTAGGCATTACCATCAACATGCTTTCCCTCTTCGGGATGATTCTCGTGGTAGGTATATTGGTAGATGATGGAATTGTGATCGCGGAAAATATTTATACGCATGCTGAACGGGGTAAAAACCCAATCCGTGCCGCTGTGGACGGAACCGTAGAAATGCTCCCCTCAGTATTTACCTCAGTTACCACCACAATCATTGCTTTTATCCCGTTGATGCTGCTGGACAATGAAGGCTTTACCACCGAAATGGCTATTGTAGTAATCGGCTGTCTGGCATTCTCGCTGGTAGAAGCATTCTTTGTACTTCCCTCACACCTGGCTACCGGTAAAGCGCTGCAAAAGAAAGAAGGCAAACCAAACAAAGACAAAATAAGAGGAGGGTTGGATAAAGGCATCAAGTACCTGCGTGATAAAGTGTATGGCAGAGCACTGGGCTTTCTGATTCGTTACAAGTGGGTCTCTTTTACCATTCCTATCGCGATATTTATGATGGTGCTAGGTATGTTTCAGGGCGGTATTATTAGATTTACCTTCTTCCCGTCTATTCCTTTCGATAACTTCAATGTATCACTCGTACTAAAGCCGGGTACAAGAGAAAATATTACAGAAGACTACCTCAGAAGGTTTGAAAACGTGATATGGGAAGTGAATGAGGAGATCAAAGAAGACCGAGGGAGCGATCTGTCCCTTATCAAAACACTGGACCGTAATGTAGGAAGCGACGGAGGAAGGGGAGATGCTGAGAGAGGGGGACATACCGGACACGTTCAGGTGAACCTCATAGATATGGAAGATATTGAAGATATCTCCAGTTTCGAGATCGCTAACCGCATTCGTCAGAAGATTGGGCCAGTGCCTGAAGCACAGAAGTTTTCTGTGGGAGGGCAAAACCGTTTCGGTAATCCTTTTGACCTGGCCTTGTTAGGCAGTAATCTGGAAAACTTGATGGCTGCTAAAGAGGAAGTAAAAGCAGAAATTGCTAACATTTCTTCGCTCAAAGACATACAGGACAATACCGCCTCAGGACAAAGGGAATTGCAGTTGTCGCTGAAACCTAAAGCGTATTTTCTGGGATTCTCACAGCAGGATATTACCAACCAGATCCGTCAGGCTTTTTTTGGAGAAGAGGCTCAGCGGCTGATCATCGGTACGGATGAGGTGAGAATATGGGTGCGTTACCCGGAAGAAGACCGTCTGACGATCTCACAGATGGAATCTATGAAAATCAAAGATACCAATGGAAATGAATACCCATTGAATGAGCTGGCAGATTACGCAATTGAACGTGGGGTAATTAATATCAACCATTTCAATGGTAAACGTGAAGTACGTATTATTGCCGATCTGGTAGATCCCTATGAGGCAGTGCCGCCTATTATTGAGAAGGTGGAAAGAGATATTCTTACGCCTATTCTGGCGAAATACCCGGGAGTTACTTACTCTTTTGAGGGGCAGCAGCGTAGATCGGCACGTACAGCAGACTCATTCGCTAAGATTTTTCCAGTGGCATTTATCATGATGATTCTGACCATTACACTTTCTTTCCGCTCACTCTATCAGGCAGGCTTGATCCTGTTACTGATTCCTTTAGGCTTAGTGTGTGCTGCAATCGGACACTTTATCCATGCGCAGCCGGTGTCTATCCTGAGCGTTTACGGTATGATAGCATTATCAGGAGTGATTATAAATGATGCGGTAGTCATGCTGGATAAGTATAACCGTAACCTGACAGAAGGCATGACGGTGGAAGAAGCTGCCCATGATGCGGGAATATCTCGTTTCCGGGCAATATTACTTACTTCTATCACCACCGTAGCTGGTTTATTTCCGCTGATACTGGAGAAAAGCTTTCAGGCTCAATTTCTGATTCCTATGGCTATATCAGTTGCTTATGGAGTGATGTTCGGTACTTTACTTATCCTGCTCTTCTTCCCGGTATTTATGTTAGTTTTCAATGATATTAAGCTGGGTGTCAACCGCGGCTTGGCCAGGCTGAATAAATGGATGAACCCTGAAGAGCCACTGCATATTCCCACTGCCGAAGATGTAGAGCCAGCGATTAAAGAGAAAAGAAGATTGCAAAGCCTATAATTTGTGAGAGCCACCGAGATTAATACTGGGTGGCTTTCTCTATCCTCAAAAACTACACTTATCGTGAATATTCAAAAAAAGCTTATTCTTTCTTTAGGAATAGTATTGGTACTAGCTTGTAAAAGCTACGCCCAGGAACAACTTTCTCTCTCAGATGCCATTCAACTGGGCCTGGCCAATAACTTTGACATACAGATAGAAGCCCTGAATGTAGAGATTGCCAAGAATAATAATAATTGGGGTGCTGCCGGCCGTTGGCCTACCATCAACTTCAGTATGTCTCAAAATAACAACTTTAGAGATGTTCAAAACGCTGCTAACCCCTTCCAGCCTACCGGACTTTCCATATCCAACAGTCTGGGGCCGGGCATCAGTGTAAGCTGGGTACTATTTGACGGCTTCCGGGTTCAGATTACCAGGGAGCGCCTGCAAAAACTACAGGAACTGAGTATGGGGAATGCTCAACTGATCGTAGAAAATACCGTGCAGGCCATTATTACCCAGTATTATTTTGTGAAGCTGGAACAGGAAAGGCTAGATGTGTTGGAAAAAGTGTTTACCCTTTCTAAAGATCGTTATCAATATATCAAGTTAAAAGGAGAGCTGGGGAGTGCGGTTACGTTTGATATTCTCCAGGAACAGAATGCCTTCCTGACAGACTCATCTAATTATGTGACTCAGGAAGTCAATTACCTGAACGCAAGGCGTACTCTGAACTTGCTGATGGGACAGCCTATTAATAACGCTTATGAGCTCACTGATAGCCTGGAAATAGACCCTACCCAATATGATCTGGAGGTGATGTACGATAAAATGGTGACAAGCAATACGAATTTAGAAAACCAGTTTTTAAACCTTGAACTCGCTCGGACAGATACCCGCCTTGCCAAAACAGAACTATACCCTCGTTTGTCACTAAATGCCAATGCTTCTTACGATCTGAGCAGGCAAGACTTTTCTCAGGCCCGGTTTCCTGATTTTGGAGACGGTGGGAGTAGTACTCGTGATCTGGTAACTACCCAAACCACTACCAATTATTCAGTCGGCTTTACCGTAAACTATTTACTATTTGATGGTGGAAGGGTCCGTCGTAATATAGAAAATGCTTACACGACTGAGCGAATCAGCCAGTTACAAATAGATCAGCTTAAGTTAAGTCTGCGTAATGATCTGGTCGCTACCTATGATCTGTACAATGTACGGCAAAAGCTACTGGCGATTTCTCAGGAAAACATCCGCAGCTCCGAACTCAATCTTGAGCTGGCTGAAGAGCGTTATAAAAACGGAACGATCAACTCCTTTGACTACCGCCAGATTCAGGTCAACTATTTGAATACTGCCCTTGCAAATGCACAGGCCAAATACAATATGTTAGAGTCAGAAACTGAATTACTCAGACTTACAGGCGGTATCTTAAATGAATACGAGAACCTAGAGTAGTGTATTATTCTAACACAGAAATATTATTAATGGCTCTCGGTGCTTTGAATGGCTGGGAGCCTTTACTATTATTGAGCTTGAGTGCGCTTATCATCGGAACCTGGCTGGCCACATTGAAAGACATTGTACAAGGCTCTTTTAAAAGCAATACCTACAGATGGGTATGGATAGCTATCGTGATCTTGCTTCCATTGATTGGCTCAGTACTCTATTTTTTTCTAAGAAAGCAGACGCACTAAATTTTGTATGTGAAAGAGGCGTAAAGGACTTGTGCTTTTTTAAGCTATACAATACTATTTTAAAAAAGAGAAAACCAATGAAAAACCAATATCATTTAGGTTTATTGATTTTAAGAGTTGGAATAGGAGCGATGTTTATTGTTCATGGGGCACCTAAGCTAATGGGTGGTCCCGAGAGATGGGAAGCGATTGGTAATAATATGAAATATCTGGGAATTACCTTTGCCCCTGCTTTTTGGGGATTTATGGCTGGTTTTGCTGAGGCTGTAGGCGGGCTTTGTCTTATATTGGGCATCTTCTATGTGCCAGCCTGCATACTGTTGTTTATCACCATGATTGTGGCTTCTACCCGTCACCTGGCGCAGGGAGATGGCCTTGCGGGCTCATCCCATGCTATTGAGGCTGCGATCCTTTTCTTTAGCCTTATCTTCATCGGATCCGGTAAATACAGACTCAGTAAAAAGAGCTAGCGCAATGAGAAATGTGTACACTATATATCTGTTCTTAAGTATATTGATGATCAGTGCCTGTACAAAAAAGCCCTCTGCATTTGAAAAATTTGTACAAAAGCACCAGGTGGGCCAATATGATTTGCTCATCAAAAATGGGCAAGTTATAGATGGCAGTGGTAGAGACGCATATGCAGCAGATGTGCTGGTAAAAGCTGATAGTATTGCTTTTGTCGGACAGGTAGACACTGCGATCATCAGTGTCACCAGATTTATAGATGCAACGGGTAAGGTTGTTACTCCTGGCTTTATAGATACCCATGCTCATGGTAATCCTCTGGAGACGCCTGCTTTTCGAAATTTTCTGGCGATGGGAGTCACCACTATTTCTCTGGGCAAGGATGGCTCAAGTCCCGGACTGGATAGTCCCAGACTGGATGGTCCCGGACAGGTAGGTTCCGGAAAAGAGGGTATGACAGCCTGGATGCAAGAGGTAGAAGATACCATACCCGGGGTTAATATCGCTATGTTTGTTGGACATGGCACCTTGAGAATGTTATCAGGGATCAAGTATAACCCGAGACCAACCCAGGAGCAGATTGTGGATATGGGTGAGATGTTAGCCATGAACCTGGATGCGGGATGCTTCGGAATGACGACCGGCCTGGAATATATCCCCGGTACTTACGCTCCTGACTACGAACTGGAATACCTTGCCAAAATAGTAGGTGAAAAAGGCAAATTCATCACCAGTCATGTGCGTAATGAGGATGATGAAGCTATTGAAAGTTCCTTGCGTGAGCTATTGCTACAGGGACGTTATTGCCCGGTACAAGTTTCGCATATGAAAGTAGTATACGGAAAAGGAGAGCGGCGGGCGGAAGAAATCTTACGCGTATTGAATGAAGCCAGAGCGGAAGGTATAGAAGTCACGGCTGATGTGTATCCATATACTGCCAGCTATACTACAATAGGCATTGTGTTTCCGGAGTGGGCACTGCCGCCTAATCGTTATGAAGAAATAGTGAGATCCAGAAGAGGTGAACTGGAGGAGTTTCTCAGAAATAAAGTGAATCAGAGAAACGGGCCTGAAGCTACTTTACTGGGTACAGCTCCCTGGGCGGGTAAAACGTTGGCTCAGGTTGCAAAAGAATTGGTTAAACCATTTGAAGACGTACTGATTGACGATATTGGGCCGCGAGGAGCTTCCGGAGCTTATTTTGTAATGAATGACGAGTTACAAGCCCGCCTTATCCAAGACTCACTGGTGATGATCTGCTCGGACGGCAGCCCTACTTCCAGGCATCCCCGTGGTCATGGAACCTTTGCCAAGATCATTGAGCAATATGTGGTGAAGGATAGTCTGTTCAGCTTAGAAGAAGCCGTCAGAAAAATGACTTCATTGCCTGCTAAAACTATGGGAGTTGAGGATAGAGGCATTATTGCAAAAGGTAAGAAAGCAGATATTTTAGTATTTGCACCCGCAGGCATAAAAGCTACGGCAACTTATGAAAACCCTTTTCAATTGGCAGAAGGCTTCAATTATGTGATTGTCAACGGTCAGTTGAGCCTGGTGGAAAGCACTTTTTCTGATAAGCGTCATGGTAAAATGCTTAGGAAAAATTAAGGCTTAAATGAGTATGTGCCTAGTATTGAAACGCCCTTCTTCTATTTCCAGAAGTTGAATGATGTGATACCCAAATTCTGTTTTAACAGGCTTTGAGATTTCTCCTTTTGCCAGGGCTAATGCCGCCTTCTCATATTGAGGCACTAATTGTCCTCTGCCCATAAAGCCCAATTCTCCCCCCTGGACTGCGGAGCCCGGATCATCTGAATACTGCTTAGCCAATTCAGCAAAGTCAGCCCCTTCTAACAATTTTTTTTGAACATGCTCTGCTTTCTCTAAGGCAGCCTGCTCTCTTTCAGAGTAAAATCCATCTTGAGCGTTAGCACCTATGGATGCCACTAATAATATACTCAAACTTACTATTAAGGTTTTCATAGGCTTATGTTTATCAAAAAGTTAAAACAAAGAGATAGTAATAATTTGTATCATTATGAAAATGAGAAAGTTAGAGCATAAAATCAATTGTTTTAAGATAAAATAAGATATTTGTAAGTCTCCTCCTCCTTCTTTCAAGAAGTGCACAATTTTTGATGATTGTGTTTTAGAATTACTTTTTTATTACATCGTAATTCCACTGCTATTTTTTTATTATTCACAAATGTAATTGTTTTAGCGAATAATTTATTGCACTTTTATAAGCAAAAACACCTAAATGTTATTTAATTCATTCATTTTCTTGTTTTTTTTGGGAATCATTTTGCCAATATATTACATGCTTCCCCGGAAGTGGAGGTCAGTACATTTATTGGTAGTGAGCTATGTGTTTTATGGCTACTGGGATTGGCGTTTTTGCTCTTTGTTAGCATTATCTACTATAGTTGACTTCGTAATAGGTAGAAACCTTCATTCAGCCACTAATCCTAAGACCAGAAAGTTTTTACTTTGGACAAGCCTGGGTGTCAATTTAGGAATTTTAGCCTTTTTCAAATACTTCAATTTTTTCGTAGGTAGTTTTGAGAGTATGATTTCAGGTTTTGGCTGGCAGTTAGATTACCTGCATTTGAATATCATACTGCCTGTAGGAATATCTTTCTACACTTTTCAAACAATGTCTTACACTATTGATATCTATAGAAAAAAACTGGAGCCTACCCATTCGTTATTAGATTTCGGTGTCTTCGTAGCGTTTTTCCCTCAGCTGGTAGCCGGGCCTATTGAGAGAGCCAAACATTTACTCCCTCAGATTACTCATCTTAATACTCCGAGTCGGCTACAGATTCGGGAAGGTATAGCACTGATCATTATTGGATTGTTCAAGAAAGTGATGATAGGTGATGCCAGCGGAAGGCTGGTAGATCGTATTTTTGGACATATGGAGCAATTCAGTTCTCTAGAACTAATAGTTGCGCTAGTGCTTTTCTCGATTCAGATCTATGCAGACTTCTCAGGTTACAGCAGTATTGCCCGGGGCTTGGCGAAGCTGTTAGGCATAGAGCTTATGAAGAACTTTGAACAACCTTACCTTTCGGCAAACATTACCGAGTTCTGGCGGAGATGGCATATTTCATTGTCCAGTTGGCTTCGGGACTATTTGTACATCTCTTTAGGAGGAAACCGGAATGGAGAAGGCAGGACATACATAAACCTGATGCTTACGATGCTTATTGGCGGGCTATGGCATGGCGCTAGTTGGAATTTTGTGATTTGGGGTGGTTTGCACGGAATCTACCTGGCAATACACAAATGGATGTTGAAAGGTAAAAAAGTTGAAATACAACCGGCTAACATAAACAACTCAGGTAAGTTGATAAAATATTTATGCTATGCTTTTGGTACTTACTTGCTTGTTTTAGTCACCTGGTTATTTTTCAGGGCGTCTGATTTTCAGATGGTTATGGTGTTTTTTAACAAAATCATAAATTGGGAAGCCAGTGAGCTAAGCTTGAGGTTTATCAAAATAGGATTCACCTATATGTTGTTGACCATGGGGCTCGACCTCATTGAATATTATACGAAATCACACGCCTATCTCTTAAAGATTCCAATGAAGCCAGTACGCTACGGACTGATGGCTCCAATGTTAATAATAGTGCTTATATATATGTTTCAGGCAGAGCCACTGCCTTTTGTTTATTTTCAGTTTTAATCTCATAGCATCAGCATGATTCGTTCTATAGTTTATTTCTTTGCTACAGCACTGTTCTGCACCCTGGCTTTGGAATTGTATATCCGGGGGACCGAGATATCTGGTTTATCAGAAACAGATTATCATGAAGATATAGGCAGAATTATTAGGCCGAATGCGAAAGTAGTGCACTACAATGAAAATTTTACTTATTCGCAGGTCAATAAATACGGTTATCTGGGCCCATCCTATCCACCCGAGAAGTCTCCCGGAGTGTTCAGAATTGCTTTATTAGGAGACTCTTATGTTGAAGGATTTCAAGTGTTAGAAAGACATCATTTTCGTACTGTCCTGGAAGAGAAGTTAGAGGAAGATTTAGCGCTGGATAGTGTGGAGATATTAAATTTTGGCAGGAGTGGATTTGGCCTGGCAGACGCTTATGCCTATGATGTTAATTTTGTGTCTGATTTTAATCCCGATTTAAAGATATATTTACTGAGTGCTATTGATTTCTACAGAAGTTCAGGCGATGAGTTGCTACCCAAATGGAGACTGCAAGAAAATGAGCTTATCCAGGATACAAGTCATCGAGAAAGTAAAGAGCTTAAACTATATAATACTGTAAAAATAGGCTTGCAGCATAGTGCCACTTTGCAAATGTTACGTAACTGTGTCAATATCATTAGAGATGGAAAAGCAGGGGAAGTTTTGTTTGGGAAGATGCTTTATTTGTTTCAAGAGAAAGCAAAACAACCCCAGGATAATGATGAGCAAAGAAAAGAAATGGTGGCTGAAGCCTTACCCAAAATACCGAATTTGATTTTGGAAAAACTGGGTGAAAAGGAAAATGTATTAATCGCAAACCGTGATAGCATTCAGTTCCCTGAACACTTGCAGCGAGAAATTACGCTTGAAAATATTAAGTTGGTCAACCTGTCTGACACTTTATCTCCCTTAAAAAATGACAAATCTGTAGACCCAAGATACTGGCCAGTTACTAACACAAAAGGGCATTGGAACTACAGAGCGCATCAGGCCATAGGAGAATACCTTACCAAGATTTTGGTAAAGGAGATCAAAGCTGAAAGTTCCAACTTGGGCTATAAAGAGTAACTAATTATGTTGATAGGTTTCACGCATTTAATATGGGCATTTGTATTTTTATTAAACACCCATACCAATACTTCAATTGAGGTATTTCTGATTGGCGACTCAACAGTATCTGAATACCCTGAGAGTTATTACCCCCGTATGGGTTGGGGGCAAGCTTTGGAATCCTTTTTTCAGGAGGGAAAGGTAAAAGTACATAATAAGGCTGTCTCTGGTCGTAGCACCAAAAGCTTTATTGATGAAGGCTTATGGGAAAAAGTATTAAATGAGCTTGGAGAAGGAGATTATTTGCTGATTCAGTTCGGGCATAACGATATGAAATCAGAGAACGAACATCTGTATGCAGCTCCTTTTGGTGCATATACCGATAATCTGATGACCTTTATAAAAAAAGCCAGAGCTAAAAAAGCTGTGCCCGTGCTTGTTACTCCAGTATACCGAAGAAGATTTGATGATAACGGTTTATTAAAAAACTCTCATGGCGAATACCCTCTGGCCATGCGTATCCTGGCTGAGAAAAAAGAGGTCCCGCTCATTGATCTACATAAAAAAAGCTTCCAACTATTTTCAGCACTGGGCCCGGAAAAGACAAAAGATATTTTTTTGTGGCTTCAAGAGGATGAGTATGAAAATTACCCAGAGGGAATTGAAGATAATTCACACTTTAGCAAAAGTGGCGCTATCGCACTGTCTGAGTTAGTAGCAGAGGAAATGTTACGTCTGGAGATGCCCCTTACCATACATTTAAAAGAAGAAGTTAAAAAATAAGTGTCAACTGCTCCTTCGCAAGGATTTTAGGTTTTCCCGGGCCTTTTCGTGGACACGGGTGTTTCTTTTAGCCATTTTCTTCACTTCTTTATAATAATCTTTGGCCAGGTCTTCTTCCTCCTTTGCCTGGGCGATCTCACCAAGGTTTAGCAAGGCATATAAGAAATAACCAGAATCAGTGGCTTCAGATGCGGTAGCAAATTCAACAGTACGCTCATAATAATGCTGCGCCAGATCAAGCTGCCCTCTCATTTCATAAATTTGCCCTAAGAAAAAACCTGCGTAACGCCCACTGGTAGCTTCATATCCGGTCATGCTACTGTCAATACGTGCCAGAATTTCCAGAGACTCTTTTTCTGCTTCAGTCTGTTTACCACGGCTATAGAGTTGTCGTGCATAATAGCGGTGGAAGTAAGGGTTATCAGGAAAAGTATGGTGAAGGTAATCGGAGATACGATGGGCCTCAGCAGGATCAGATCCTTCTGCGGTAAGAATACGCATGAGGAAAAACTGTGCCTCCGTACGTGTATAAAAAGCATTATTGGCGACACTTTTCAATTGCTTAATACCAAGGTCTTTATTTCCCTCCGGAAAAAACATCAATACCGGCTTTAAAATAGGGTAGTTTTCAGGAACCCATTCAGCGTAATAATTATATAGAGCATCTCCGAACAGCAATTCAGGGCTAAAATCTTCTTTCCCCTTACAAATCTCTAAAAAGTTCAGAGAGTTTTTACCTGCTACTGTGGCTTTTCCCCAATCTTTGCGTTCTGAATAGAGCCTGCCTTGAAAAGCATAAGCTGCGGCAAGAAAAAAGGCTGCCTCAGGGTCATCTTCATCCTGCTCAAACATGTGCTCAGCGTAATAAATAGCGGTATCCATGTAAGCAAGAAACTTCTTGTCATACTTAGTGACATCTACGTTCGGAACAATTTTCCACCATTCACTGAGGCCTAAGAGAAAGTAAGGTAAAGGATGTGTATTATATTTTTGTTTTATCCAGCGAAATTGTTGTTCAGCCCGTGCAAATTTGAAGTTGTACATATCATTCACCGCCTGAGTGGCTTCAATCTGTACATTCATATCCAGTAGCAGAGGTTTTTTCTTCCCTATCTGGTTTTCTGCCATATTAGCTTGTGCTACCTGAGCTGTACCAGGGGTAGAAAAAGCACATGATAAAAGAATGCTGAATACTGTATATATATAATACTTCATGATAATATGCTGTTCGACACCCTAGTAACAAAGTTTTGGAAAAAATATTTCAAAACATGCTATACTTTTGAGATAAGTACACTAAACTAAGTGTAATTTCTCGATGGAATACTTTGTTTTACAATATTAATAGAACTAACAAAAAGTGAATTACCTTATTAGAGATATATCTTTTAAATATTAAAATTATATCCTTAACTTTGCAGACTTAAAGAAAATGCGGGGTGACGTGAAGAATTTAGCACATTTCGATATTGATATATATAAGTTAGCGAATAAAGAATATAAATATCAATATCAGATCGATAAAAGTTTCTTTGATCATTTTGAAAACAGCCTGGTAAAAAAAGGCGAGCTAAATGTAGAAGTAACTTTAGATAAACAGGAGAACCTGATTACAACTTTTTTTAATATAAGAGGAACAATCGAGCTTGAATGTGATCGAAGCCTGGAGAAGTTTGATTATCCGGTAGAAATTCAGGAGAAGATTTTATATCAATATGGCGAAGAAGAACAGGAACTGACGGATGAGATCGTTATCATCACAAATAATACACAGAAGATCAATGTTTCGCAGTACATCTACGAGTTTATTGGTTTGTCTGTTCCTATGCGTAAGATTCATCCGAAATACGCTGAGGAAGACAACCCTTTGGTAGACGGTGAAATTATTTTTTCTTCGTCCACACAAGATGAAAAAAAATCGGACGAAGAAAGTAACAATTCAGTTGATCCTCGTTGGAATGCATTAAAAAATCTGAGAAATTTAAATTAAATAAAAATGGCACATCCCAAGCGAAAAACATCTAAAGCAAGAAGAGACAAGAGAAGATCGCATCACAAGGCTACGCCAAGAACCATCGCTATTTGCCCTACTACTGGTGAACCACATTTGTACCATCGTGCACATTGGTATGAAGGTAAGCTCTATTACAAAGGGCAAGTAGTTATGGACAAAGAAGAGCTGGCCTAACATATGAAGATTGCACTGGATGCAATGGGAGGTGATTTTGCTCCCGATGCTAATATAGAAGGGGTTAAACTCATTCTAGAAGAACTTCCTGCCAACCACCAATTGGTGCTGATTGGTAAAAAGAAGGTCATCGAGGAACAACTGAGCAAGCAGAGTATAAATTCATCTGCGGTTGAGATTGTCCATGCTGAAGAAGTAATTGGCATGGATGAACATCCTACTAAGGCATTCACTCAGAAGCAGCACTCTAGCATTGGAGTTGGATTTCAGTTGCTGGCAAAGGGCGAAGTACAGGCTTTTTGCAGTGCAGGTAATACTGGGGCAATGCATGTGGGAGCTATGTTCTCAGTAAAGCCTTGCGAAGGAATTATTCGCCCTGCTCTAGCTAGCGCTGCCCCCCGCGAAAGTGGAAAATTAGGCCTTTTACTAGATGTAGGGGCTAATGCAGACTGTAAACCTGATATGCTTCTTCAGTTTGGAGAATTAGGGGCTCTCTATGCTAAATATGTTTACGGCATAGATGAACCAAAAGTAGCCCTGATCAACCTGGGAGAAGAAGAAAAGAAAGGTACAGTAGTGACACAGGCAGCTTACCAACTCTTCAAACAGGACCCCCGAATTGATTTTGTTGGAAACATCGAAGGCAGAGATATTTTTAGTGAGAAGTCAGATGTGATGGTCTGTAATGGATTTACAGGTAATGTAATCTTAAAGATGGCTGAATCTGTATATCATCTGCTGGAAAAAAGAGGCTTTACAGATCCATTTTTTGACCAAATGAATTATGAAGCTATTGGCGGTAGTCCTATATTAGGCGTCAATGGTAATGTAGTGATCGGACATGGAGTGTCTAGCGGTCTGGCAATCAAAAACATGTTGCTGCAATCACTAAAAATGGCCGAAACCAATTTGCATCTGAAAATACGTGATGCGTTTGGCAAATAAAATTTATTTTGCCTGTCTAAAATCCTCAACTGCATGAGTAATAAGTTAAGAGCTGTTATCACTGGAGTAGGTGGTTATGTTCCTGATTATGTATTAACAAATAAGGAATTAGAAACCATAGTAGATACAAATGATGAGTGGATAACAAGCCGTACCGGCATAAAAGAAAGAAGAATTCTTAAGGGAAAAGACCAGGGGACTTCAGTAATGGCAAACTATGCTGTGGATCAACTTCTGGAAAAAACAGGTGTTTCTGCTGAAGAGGTTGACCTGATTATCTGTGCCACTACCACTCCTGATATGATATTTCCGGCAACGGCGAACCTGATCGGAGAACATATTGGAGCGAAAAATGCATTCGGCTATGATTTGCAGGCGGCATGTTCGGGTTTCCTTTATGCGCTTACTACAGCATCCCAATTCATTACTTCAGGAGCATATAAGAAGGTAATAGTAGTAGGAGCAGATAAAATGTCTTCTATTATCGATTATCAGGATCGCACCACCTGTATCATTTTTGGAGATGGTGCAGCAGCTGTTATGTTAGAACCTACTGAAGAGCCTTTGGGTGTGATTGATTCAATCCTGCAGTCTGATGGCAGTGGCTCTCCGTTTTTGCATCTCAAAGCCGGAGGAAGTAGAAGACCGGCTACCATTGAGTCTGTTACCGCACGTGAACATTTCGTGTATCAGGAAGGGGCTACTGTTTTTAAATATGCGGTAAAGCACATGTCGAATGTGTCTGCCCAGATCATGCAAAATAATAATCTTACTGCTGATGATATCCAATGGCTGGTACCCCATCAGGCAAACAAGCGTATTATTGATGCTACTGCCAATAGAATGGGAATCGGTGAAGATAAAGTGATGTTTAACATCCACAAATATGGCAATACCACCAGTGCTACTATTCCCCTTTGCCTCTGGGATTATGAATCCCAGCTAAAGAGAGGAGATAACCTTATATTAGCAGCATTTGGTGGTGGTTTTACGTGGGGTGCAACGTACCTCAAATGGGGTTACAGTAGCTGATAGAGTGTATAAATAATATTAATAGTATATGGCAACCACAGCAGATTTTAGAAACGGACTTTGTATAGTTCACAACAACGATCTGTATACCATTGTTGAATTCCAACATGTAAAGCCCGGCAAAGGAGGGGCTTTTGTAAGAACAAAACTCAAAAGTCTTAATACCGGGAAGGTAATAGAAAATACTTTTAATGCAGGTGTTAAGGTTACGACAGCACGTATAGAAAGACGTCCTCATCAGTATCTTTACAAGGATGATCTTGGGTATCACATGATGGATAGTAATACCTTTGAACAAGTCGCTATCGAAGAGAGTAAGATCAATGCTCCTGAGTTTTTATCAGATGGGCAGGCAATAGATGTTATTGTTCATGATGAGACAGGCGATATACTAGGAGCGGAACTTCCCCCTTTCGTAGAATTAACCGTAACATATACCGAGCCGGGACTAAAAGGAGATACTGCAACTAATACTACCAAACCTGCTACATTAGAGACGGGCGCGGAGATCCAGGTGCCTCTTTTTATTGATCAGGATGAAAAAATCAAAGTGGATACCAGAACTAAGTCGTACTCTGAACGCGTAAAATAAACAAATATCATGAAAGCAAGCGAAATTCAGGACTTATTGGATTTTATTTCAAAGTCTGGCCTAGATGAAGTAAATATTGAAACCGGAGAGATAAAGCTTAAGGTTAAAAAGAACGCCGCGGCTAAAATAAGGCAAAACATCATTGCTGCACCCGGCTCTTCAATGCCACATGATTCTACAGGTTTGGTATCTCCCAGTCCGGCTTACTACCAGGCAGAGCAAGGTGAAACCGAAGCAAAGCCTGCTGCAAAAAGTGCAGGTGCAGATGGAAGCAGTGATGATAGCAAATATCTTACTGTGAAATCCCCTATGATCGGTACTTTTTATCGTGCCGCCAACCCTGACTCAGATCCATTTGTTCAGGTAGGTGACAGAGTAAGTGTAGGGCAGGCGGTATGTATTGTCGAGGCGATGAAACTTTTTAACGAAATTGAATCAGAAGTTTCAGGAACGATAGTAAAGGTATTGGCAGAAGACGCTTCTCCCGTAGAATATGATCAACCATTATTCCTGATAGATCCGTCCTGACCAATTGACAATCCCTATCGTAAGTTTTTGTATGTTTGATTGTTAATTGAAAAAGCCTTGTTCAATAAAATACTAATAGCCAACCGAGGAGAAATCGCTCTCAGAGTCATTCGTACCTGTCGTGAGATGGGGATCAAAACCGTAGCTGTATATTCAACAGCCGATCGCGAAAGCCTGCATGTGCGCTTTGCAGATGAAGCCGTTTGCATAGGTCCTGCTCCCAGTAACAAATCTTATCTGAGTATTCCTAACATCATCGCAGCAGCAGAAATTACAAATGCTGATGCCATTCATCCCGGCTACGGTTTCCTTTCCGAAAATTCTGAGTTTTCTCGTATCTGCGAAGAATACAACATAAAATTTATAGGCCCTTCCCCTGAAATGATCAATAAAATGGGAGATAAAGCATCAGCCAAGGCGACTATGGATGCTGCTGGCGTGCCTACTGTCCCCGGTTCTAAAGGCTTACTGAAAAGCATGGATGAAGGACTGAAAATTGCTATAGAAATAGGGTATCCGATTATTCTCAAAGCTACCGCCGGTGGTGGTGGTAAAGGGATGAGAATTGTCTGGAATGAGAAAGAGTTTAAGAAAGCCTGGGATGATGCCAGACGTGAGGCCAGTGCTTCCTTTGGAAATGATGGTTTGTATCTTGAGAAGTTTGTTGAAGAGCCCCGCCATATAGAGATTCAGATAGTAGGAGATAGTACCGGCAAAGCCTGCCACCTCTCGGAGAGAGACTGTTCAGTACAAAGAAGACATCAGAAGCTGACCGAAGAAACACCCTCTCCATTTATGACCAAAGAACTAAGAGATAAAATGGGCGCAGCAGCCATTGCCGGTGCTGAGGCTATTGGGTATGAAGGAGCCGGTACGATAGAATTTCTGGTAGATAAACATAGAAATTTCTATTTCATGGAGATGAACACCCGTATCCAGGTAGAGCACCCTATCACTGAGGAGGTTACTAAATTTGATCTGATCAAAGAGCAAATCAAAGTAGCCGCGGGAGTAAAAATTTCCGGGAAAAATTATTTTCCTACTATGCATGCCATTGAGTGCCGTATCAATGCGGAAGATCCTGCTAAAGGGTTCCGCCCTTGCCCGGGAAAAATTACTAACCTTCATCTGCCCGGGGGCCATGGGGTGCGGGTAGACAGCCATGTATATGCAGGCTATGTTATCCCTCCCAATTACGACTCTATGATTGCTAAGCTAATTGTGAGTGGTCAGACAAGAGAAGAAGCGATTACCAGAATGAAGCGTGCGCTGCAGGAGTTTGTCATTGAAGGTATCAAAACGACTATCCCTTTCCATATTAAGCTTATGGACGATCCTAAGTTCAAAAAAGGTGATTTTACTACTGCTTTTATGAACGATTTTGACTTGTCTGATATAGAAGAATACGCTCAGATGTAGCCTTTGCTACGCAGATGATTGTGTATTTCTAAACAAACCCAGGCATCAGTAGCAGCATAGCGTATTTGCTTTTCAGTAAGTTCAGCATTTTCCCAGTTAGAAGTTTGCTGTGACTTGGAAACCCTGAATTGGAGAAAAATAGCAGTAAGTTTCTTTACACCCGCATGCTCAATGCCTAGCGTATGAGCTACATCATTAAGCTCGGTAATGTTTTTTGCATTGAAAGGAATATGTTGTTTTTCGCTGAGTTGCTTCAGGTGTTTCAGATCATCCCTGATGCTGATGCCTATTTTTTCTGTATGCTCATCACTAAAAATATTGCTTAATTCCTGTGTAAAGCCGGTATGATTAAGCCGTATCAGATAAACCTTTTCAGGAATGGCAATCTGTAGTAATGCAACCATGTGTTTTACCCCTTTACGAAAGGCAGGTTTGGTTTCAGTATCAAACCCAAAAGTATCGTATTCCTTGATATGTTGTAGGGCATCAGCCAGGTGTTCGTGCGTAGTTACTACCGACACTTTTCCTTCATACTTTCTAAGTGTCAGTTCATTGATCTCTTCCTTAGTGATGGTTTTTACAAACATAGATGAATATAGGCTTTGGTCAGTATTGGTTTTAAGCTGTTTAGTAATGGGTTATGCGTTTTTCTCAATGAGTGCTTCTTCTTCAATTTCATCATCCTCATAGCGACGAATTTTTACGTTCAAAAACCCAAACGCCATTGTCATGATGGGGCTAAGGATACAAAAGAAAGTAAAAGGAGCATAGGTCAGTGTGGCTACACCCAATACAGAAGCCTGGGTGGCACCACAGGTATTCCATGGAATCAACACTGAAGTAACTGTACCGGTATCTTCCAAAGTACGACTAAGTACTTCGGGTTTAAGGCCTCTTTTCTTATATGTATCCGCGTACATTCGTCCCGGTACCACTATAGCGAGATACTGATCAGAAGCAGTAAAGTTGAAAAAGATAGAAGTGAAACCTGTAGAGGCGATAAGTGAGCCTGTAGAATGTGCCAATTTAACGATAGATTTGGTTATACGCTGCAGCATGCCGGCAGATTCCATTACTCCCCCAAAGATCATGGCGCAGATAATCAGCCAGACTGTATTGAGCATACCGTACATGCCGCCGGTAGAGAGAAGGTCATTCACCATCTCATTATTTGTAGTGATGCTGATGTCTGTGTATAAGGCTTTCATCACTGCGATATAGGCGGCGAGCACGCCTGTCTCTCCTCCCGCAACCTCTTGTAAGGCCTGAGGTTGAAAAATAATGGCAAAGAGACCTCCTAAAAGTGTTCCTGCCAGCAATGCCGGTAAGGCAGGGACCTTTCTGACGATCATAAAGATGACCAGTACCGGTACGATAAAGAGCCAGCCATTGATATTAAACGCACCATCAATAGCACCTAGGACTTCGTCTATACCCTCCGTAACGGTAGCGGTATCAGAAGTAAAACCTATGACCAGAAAAATAATAAGGGTAATAGTAATAGAGGGGACGGTGGTGTAAGTCATGTAGCGGATGTGGGTGAACAAATCCGTGCCAGCCATAGCAGGTGCCAGGTTGGTGGTATCAGAGAGTGGCGACATTTTATCTCCAAAATAAGCTCCTGAGATTATTGCCCCTCCAATCAAACCCTCACTTAGCCCCAGCGCCTTGCCTATTCCCAATAAAGCGATACCTACAGTCGCCACAGTTGACCAGCTGCTACCCGTGGCTATTTACAACAGCACAGATGATTACCGCAGCAAAAAGAAAGATAGTGGGGTTGAGAATTTGCAAACCATAATAGATCATAGCAGGGACAATACCACTGAGTAGCCATGTTCCGGCCAAAGAACCAATAAGTAGCAGTATGAGAATAGCCGACATGGAAGCGCTGATGCTTTTCACGATGCCATCCTGCAGTTCTTCCCACTTAATGCCGGTACGTAAGGCAATGAGTGCAGCTACCGTAGCAGACAAAATCAATACAATCTGATTAGAGCCGGAAATAGCATCATCACCAAATACATAAATCACATTTACCGACAGCATAATTATCAGGAAAAGCACAGGAATTATGGCCTCCCAAAATGTGGGCTCTCTTCTTTGCTTACTCATATGTACAATCAGGTGTGTAGCTCTAACAAATAGGTATAAAAGACGAAGATAATAAAATTTTTGGTATGCCTTTTTGCGTTTGGCAGTGAACTTTGCAAGCCATTTTTCTTTTGTCAATATTGGTTACGAATAAAGTTCAGGATTCTGTAAATTGCGTCAATGGAGAATTTCGTAGTATCAGCTCGGAAGTATCGCCCTACGGGTTTTGCGGAAGTAGTAGGGCAGGAACATATTACTACTACCCTGCAAAATGCGATTGATAATAATCAACTGGCACAGGCCCTATTGTTTTGTGGGCCTCGTGGAGTAGGGAAGACAACTTGTGCACGTATATTGGCCAGAAAAATAAATGGCTATGAGAGCCAGGAGCAGGCCAACGCTATGAATATTTATGAGCTTGATGCTGCCTCTAATAATTCGGTGGATGATATCCGTAATCTGATAGATCAGGTGCGTTACCCTCCTCAGCAGGGCAGCTATAAAGTCTACATCATAGATGAGGTACACATGCTCTCCAACCAGGCTTTTAATGCTTTTTTAAAAACCCTGGAAGAGCCTCCCTCTTATGCAATATTTATCCTCGCGACTACCGAGAAGCATAAGGTAATCCCTACCATTCTTTCCCGCTGCCAGATTTATGACTTCAACCGTATACAGGTGAGTCATATCGTAGATCATCTGAAAGAAATCGCTACCAAGGAACATATAGAAGTAGAGGAAGAAGCATTGAACCTGATCGCGCAGAAAGCTGATGGAGCACTGCGCGATGCGCTTTCAATCTTTGACCTGATCGTAACATTCTCCTCCGATCGTAAAGTTACGTACCAGACTACTATCAAAAATCTGCACATCCTTGATTATGATTATTACTTCCGGGTAACAGACTATCTGATGGAGCAGAATGTAGCACAGGTGATGTTAATTTTTGATGAAATCCTGAAAAAAGGATTTGATGGTCATAACTTTATTGTGGGATTGAGTGAGCATCTCCGCAACCTGATGGTGTGTAAAGACAAGGCTACTGTTCAATTGCTTGAGGTTTCTGAAAGTGTGCAGCAACGCTACCTTGAACAGGCGGCCAAAGTGCCTGCCTCATTCCTGCTTACTGCACTTAACCTGGCCGGTAATTGTGATTTGAGTTATAAAAACAGCAAGAACCAAAGGCTACACGTAGAGCTCTCCCTTATGAAAATGGCTTACATTAGTTCAGCCGTTCAGATGGCGCAGGTAGCCCAGGCTGAAGAAGGACAAGAGGGGAAAGAAGTGAAAAAAAAAAGTAGTGAGCACGCATCAAACGGGAGCTCAGTAAAACCGGAACAGGCTAAGAAAGGGGTGGATGTTTCTCAACTCCAACAGCTTCAGACAACCGTCAAGATTCCGAAAGCTGAGGAAATACGGCAACAGGCTGTTAAGAAAGAAACGGTACAGGAAGAGATTGCCACGGTAGAGGAAAAGCCTGAGCAGAAAGAACAGGTGCTGGGAACTCGCCATGTAGAGCTTGGTCAGCTCAGACAGGAATGGGCAAAATTTGCCGAGCAGAAAAAGCTGGCAGGAAGAGACTCCGCTTATATGGTACTGAACCAGGAAGTGAATTTACAGAACGATGGCGTGACGATACCCCTCAAAATGACCAACACCCTCCAGATGGATGTGCTTAATGAGGTAAGAGTAGAGCTTATTCAGTATCTGCGCAAACAATTGCATAACTCTCAGATCAACGTTACTGCTGAGCTGGTCAAAGATGAAAAGCAACGAAAGCTTTATACTGCCTCGGAGAAGCTTAATTACTTAATGGAAAAAAACCCTCAGGTACGTGTACTGAAAGAAAAACTGGGGCTGGATCCGGATTATTAACAGATTTCATCACATTAATTATTTGGCTTCAAAGATGACTAATTTTGAACTTAAAGATGCAATTCTAGAGTACATCATTGAAACTCATCAAAAAATTAAGGATGAAAAAAAGGATAAGTCCTACTTGCCTACATCATATGATGAGGTAAGAGAGCATTTTAAGGATGTTGATAAAGAACGTTTTAGAAAGCATTTTCTTATAGTACGAGATGAATTTTTAGAAGAAAAGCCAATTCGACCTCCACATAATTCAGAAAAGCAAGTCAGGGTTTTTTGGGAAAATAAAGCCGCTAAACCATTTCTTTATGATGAAGATGGCTATACTGGCAGGCACAATAAGAGAGTTTTAGAAAGTGAGCTAGCTAACGCTACAAAAGACTCTTCAAAAGCAAGTTTAGCCTCTGCAAAAGCATCTAAAAGCTCTACATGGGCAGCATGGGGATCTACTATTACTGCGGTTGCTCTGTTGGTGATATCGCTTCAAAACTGCTCTAAAGAAAATGAGCTAGTGCCATTGTTAATTGATGCTCAAAAATTGAATAGTGAAAACAAATCAGAAATTGTTACCCTCAAAAATAGAATTAAAGAGTTAGAAAAAAAGATAGTGGTATTATCCAGAAATGACACTACTGCAGTGCCATAAATCAAAACCCATAAGTAAAGCCGACGTTGATAGCATTCTGAAGTTGTAAAGCCGGGCCTATCGTGCCATCATCGCGTTCTACATCCGTGTCATCATCGTAAATCAGTTGCAGTGAGATGTTAGACATAATGTACTTGTTAACTCTGAGTACCAATAGGGACTCCAGGTTCACATCCACATTCTGAAACTTCTCGTAGGCAGCAAACAGATTCAGATTAGTATTAAAGACCACATTCTTGAAAAGCTCCTGCCGGATGCCCATGGTAAGGCTGGAGCCTGCTTCTGCTTTTACCTTTTTTTCCTCGGTATTGTACTGATTCCTTGCAGCTAGTGTATCATCCAGCACGAAAGTAAACTTACCTGAAAAGGGTGAGAGCGTAATGGCAAAGTAATTCCCTTCACGTTTCTGCACCTTGTCATTTTCCTCAATAAGCTTTCTCTGTTTGGGAGAGTAGGTCATACCCAGGGAGGCTACTAAAAAGCCGGGAGCCATAAATTCAGAAACCTTCACATCGTCTGAAATGCTATCGTTGACCTGTTCGCTTTTAAAACCCTGGGCTATCTGACTTCTGAAGTCCAGTAGTGTGGAGAGATAATAACGTTCGTTCAGCTTGCGGCCATAACGGGAGTTAAAAATCAGATTGTCTTTGGACTTGATAAACCTTTCGGCATCCTCACCGATTCTACTCAGACCATAACTAATTTCCAGACGGTTTTCCCAGCGGCGTTTGGTTGTATCGTCAAAAGTAAGGAAAGCACTCATGATGCCACCCAGTGCAAGTGAGCTTTTGCCTCCCCCCGCCCAGTTGTTTAATGCAACCTGCTGAAAGGTGGCACTAAACCCTCCTCCTTTATTCCAGAAGCTATCTTCTTCTTCCTGATCATCTTGCTGTGCTAAAACCTGAGAGAGTGGAAATATACATAAGGCAATCACCGAAAGGCAAAATGATTTCATGAAGGAGGTTGACTTTTTTTAGATAGAATGAAATGGGTAAGAACGAAATGTTAAAGCAGCTTGATTTCTTCCAAAGCATTTTGGGTAAGCGGCTTAGTGATGTATTTCACTACATGGTTATTGTTGATTAGCCGGTTAATATCACGCTGATTGTCAGAGCTGGAAAGAATGACTACTTTACACTTATCACGTACAGTAGCAGAAAAATTTTCAAACTCGTATAGAAACATAAAGCCGTCAACAATAGGCATATTAATATCTAAGAAGATGAGATTGGGCAAAGATTCTGGCTGGTCCTGATGCTGATGAAGGTATTCTAAAGCACTTTGACCACTACTTTTAGCAACGACATTGCGAGCAAATTGTGTAAGCTCTATGATGCGTTTACTGATAAAGTTGTCAGTCTCATTATCATCAATTAGCATTACTAAATCTATCATCACGCTCCTCAGTATAAATTTCTGTAAATGTTCCTGTGGTTTACCCAAATCAAAAGACAAAGATTTAAACTAAAAGCAGAAAATAAAAACAGTAGTTGATCGAATCGTTAAGCAAGTAATATTTGCCTAAAAACTACTTCTTTCTCACTCTGAGTTTTTCACCAACACTCACGTTGAAATCTTCTTTTTCATTCCATTCCATCAATTCTTTGATGGTAACATCGTACTGTCGGGCTACCTTATACATGGTTTCCCCAACTTTAACCTCATGTACCAAAAAATTACTACCATCTGTTGAGGACGCCAGTTCTTGCTGTGCTGCATCCTGGGCATTTAACAGTAGCTTTTGTCCTACCTTGAGCGGGATATCCCAGGCTATATTATTATAACTGGTAAGCTGTGGTATGGTCAAATCATATTGTCTGGCAATGCTATACAAAGTCTCTCCTGCCTTCACAATATGATATTCACTTTCAGTTGAGTTGCCCTGGCTTTCAGTAGATACCGAAGGAACTAAACCCGGCTTCTCTTCTTGAGCACCAGGGTTGACACGCTTATCGTCTGTAGAAAGTCTATCGTCGGAAGATGGAATATTTTCTTCAGCTTTTGACGCAGGTTTCTGGCGCTTATCCTCCGGCTGATTGTTATCCTCCTGTATTTCCCAGCCTTGTTGTTGATTTACAGAAGAATTGAGCTCCGGCTCTTTACTCAGCGGAGAACCGGAAGGAGCAGCTTGTTTTTGAGTAATTATATTTTCTTTAGATTTCTCCCATTGAGGTTTGGCATTGGGCACATTACGGTACTCTACAGGAATATGTGGAGGGCGAATGAAGCGCAGCCAAAGTACACGACCGGGTTTTAGTGCCTCTTCTTCACGCATACGGTTATTACGCATCAGTTTCTTGAGCTTAATACCAAACCGCTGGGAGATGCTCCACAGGTTTTCTTCCGGTTCTACCACATGATAATGTACTGGAGCTTTATTTCGTTTTCGCTTGGTATAATAAGGGTTGCCAGTAATTACCCCGGAATTCTTACTCGTCAGGTCATTAAATTTTACCAGCTTTGAAGGGGCGACGCCCGTTTCTCGGCTCAAAGAACGGATATTATCCTCATTATCTGCGATTACGCCAGGAATACCATTGATCAAAGTAACCTTCTTCCCCCAGCGTGTTCCTTGCTTTACCAGAGGAAAATGGGCAGTATTATCTATGTTAACATAACGAGTATCTTCATTGGCTTGCTGCCGATCATTAGCACTTTGGTCTTCTTTTTCTTGAGAGGGCGTAGTTTGAGCGAGCAGAGGTTCGGCACGTGTTGCACTGTAGTCCGGTATGATTACAAAATATTCCTTATCAATTGGAATACGGTTTTTTCTTATCCATTTGTTATAAGGCTCCAGCTCAGACTCTTCCAACTTGAACTCTTTAGCTACTTGAGCCAGTGTTTTTCCATTCCCTCCATCATAAGCAAACAGTATCATCTCAGGATTAGGGTTTTTACCTACGGCCTGTTCAAAAGCAAGTTTATGGGCCAGGTACTTAATGACATACCAATGCGTGCGCCCATCCAGCTTCATGCGTTTGGCACCATAATATTTTTTGTCAGCGATCTTAAGCGCTCCGCCAGGACCGGCATAATAAGCCAATAGCGCATACAGCCAGTTGTCAAAAAAAGTGTTGTTATTCTTAAAATAACGGGCTGCTCCACGGGTGGCAGTAATAATATTCATCCGCTCATCTACCTCGTTATTGATAGTGAGCCCAACCTCCCGACCGGTAGGTGCTTTGAACTGCCAGTAACCTACTGCATTGGAAGAAGACACTGCATCGCCCACCAGTGCACTTTCCTGGATCACCAGGTATTTGATGTCATCGGGTACATTTTCTTCCCGAAGCATTTGCTCAATAAGGGGAAGGTGAGCGTCGACTTTGTCAACTTTTGCATTGAAGTACTTTTCGTAACGAGTCAAGGCATCTACATCGGTCTGTATCTTCTTCTGGGCTTCAGGAGTGAGTTCCAACTGAATATCAGCAAAGTATATTACCTTAGGCACTTCTACTTTGAGCTGTGCCTCCGCGCTAAGGCTGTAAAGAAGTAATCCAATAAGCAAAACTGTCTTATGCATGCACTATAATTTTCTAGCTACCATCAATCCATCTCTTATCGGAAGAAGAACGTGCTCAACGCGAGGGTCATTATGTACGTAGTCATTAAAATTACGGATTGCCTCTCCATTGGGCTTTAGCTTTTCTTCCAGGCTTACCTTTCCCCCCCACAACACATTATCCGCTACAATAAATCCTCCTTGCCGCACTTTGGGTAATGCCATATCATAATAAGCTTTGTAGTTTATTTTGTCAGCATCTATAAACACCATATCATACGTTTCTTCCAGTGTTGGGATCACTTCCAGCGCGTTACCAATGATATAACGAATCTTATGGGCCAGTTGAGATTTAGCAATATAGTTACGAACCATGTCCTCCAGTTCCTCATTAATATCTACGGTAGTGACCATGCCATCCTCTGGCAAAGCCTGTGCCATCCAGATGGCCGAGTAGCCGGTAAATGTTCCGACCTCAAGAATATTTTTGGGCCGAATCATATGTACAAACATTGCCAGCACATTACCCTGTAGTGAGCCGGAAATCATTTGAGGCATGAGGACTTTCATGCGGGTTTCGCGCTCAAGTTCTTGCAGGTATTCGGGCGCAGGATGACTATGTTGTGCTACATATTGTTCAATGTCGTCGGGTAAAAGACTCATAGCTTAAATTTTTCTTTGCCAATATCCTAGATATAAGTTAATCATTCAATAAGCAATGCATAATTGCCAATTATTTTCAGCGAAATTGTTATGCATGCATAATAATTTATGTATATTTGAAGACAATGAAAAAGGAAGAAACAGTAGATTATAACATCAAAACTGCCTGGCATGCGATCTATCGTATGTACAATCAGGAAGCATTAAAAAGTAATTTTACAACCTCCATTGGCTTTGTATTGTTAAACATTGACTCTAAAGAAGGAACACCTGCAACGAAGATTGCGCCTCTGATTGGACTAGAATCACGCAGTCTTACGCGTATGCTGAAAAATATGGAGGAGAAAGGTTTTATCATCAAAAGGCCTGATCCCAATGACCGCCGGTCAGTGCGAATTTTTCTTACAGAACTGGGGAAGGAGAAAAAAGAAATTTCCAGAAAAACGGTACTGGGATTTAATCATTCTGTAAGAGAGCAAGTATCGGAAGATAAGCTGGAAGTATTTTTTGAAGTGATTTCTGTAATTAACCGTATTGTAGAAGAAGACATATATCAAACCGTAACCGAAGAATGAAGAAATTTAATATCAAAAAGGTAGCTGTGCTGGGCTCCGGTATTATGGGTTCACGGATTGCCTGCCACTTTGCAAACATTGGGGTAGAAGTACTCTTGCTGGATATTGCCCCTAAAGAACTGACCGAAGTTGAACAAAAAAAAAGCCTTACTCTGGAGCATCCGGCAGTCAGAAACAGGATAGTCAACAGCTCTTTTGAGAAGGCAGTGAAATCCAATCCTGCACCGCTTTATCACCCCTCTTATGCACAGCGAGTAAAACTGGGCAACTTTGAGGATAATATGAAAGACATTGCTGACTATGACTGGATCATAGAGGTAGTGATAGAAAAGCTGGATATTAAGAAAATTGTATTTGAACAGGTAGAGCAGTATCGCAAGCCCGGAACACTGATTACTTCCAATACTTCGGGTATTCCTATCAACCTGATGCTGGATGGTCGTACAGAGGATTTCCAGAAACATTTCTGTGGTACGCACTTCTTTAATCCTCCCCGCTATCTACGTCTGCTGGAAATTATTCCTTCTCAAAAGACAGATCCTGAGGTTGTAGAGTTTCTGATGCACTACGGAGATCTATATCTCGGCAAAGAAACAGTATTGTGCAAAGACACTCCCGCATTCATCGCCAATCGTATTGGTGTATATGGCATCCTTTCTGCCATGCATACTGTGGAGAAAATGGAGCTTACTGTAGGCGAAGTAGATCGCCTGACCGGTCCGCTGATTGGTAGAGCTAAATCCGCCACTTTCCGTACTATGGATGTGGTCGGGCTCGATACCACCGTTAATGTAGCGAATAATCTCTATCAGGTGTTGAAACACGATGAGTCAAGAGATACCTTCAAGCTTCCCGCTATCGTCAAAGAGCTGTATGACCGCAAGTGGCTGGGAGATAAAACCGGTCAGGGATACTTCAAGAAGATCAAAGATGAAAAAGGAAAGTCGGTAATCCTGGAACTGGACTTCAAGACTTATGAGTATGGCGAAAGAACCAAAGCCAAGTTTCCTTCGCTGGAGATGGCTAAGCCCAAAGATGAGCTGAAAGAACGCTTAAAAATATTAGTAAGCGCACAAGACAAAGCCGGAGAGTTTTATCGTGCACATTTCTACGATCTTTTTCGCTACTGTACTTTCCGCATACCCGAAATTGCCGATGAGCTATTCCGTATCGATCAGGCGGTAAGCGCCGGATTTGGCTGGGAAGCAGGGCCTTTTGAAACCTGGGATATGCTGGGCGTGAAGAAGACAGTAAGTAAGATGGAAGAAGCAGGCCATAAGCCAGCTCAGTGGGTATACGATATGCTGGAAAGCGGTGCCAATAGCTTCTACAAGTCGGAGAATGGCAAGCGCATGTATTATGATATTGACAGCAAAAACTATAAGGTAGTGCCCGGTACTGATGATTTCATCTTGCTGGATACCCTGCGCGAAAACAAAGTGCTGTGGAGCAGTGATGGCGCTTCTATTCTGGATCTGGGCGATGGCGTTTTGAATGTGGAATTTCATACCAAAATGAATACACTGGGCAATGATCCTGTTGAGGCTATCAATCGTGCGATTGATATGGCGGAAAAAAATTATACCGGAGTAGTCATTGGGAATGAGGGGCAAAACTTCTCTGCCGGAGCCAATCTGGCGATGCTTTTCATGTATGCCATTGAGCAGGAGTTTGATGAGATAGAAATGATGATTCGTCAGTTTCAGAACACCATGATGCGGGCACGCTATTCTTCCGTTCCGGTAGTGGTAGCCCCACACGGACTTTCTCTAGGCGGCGGCTGTGAACTTACAATGCATGCTGATCAGGTAGTAGCTGCTGCGGAGACTTATATCGGATTAGTAGAAGTAGGGGTAGGTTTGATTCCAGCCGGAGGTGGTACCAAAGAATTGACGCTGCGAGTTTCTGATAGCCTGGAGGCAGGGGATATAGAGTTTAACGCCTTGCAAAATGCTTTTATGAACATCGCCACGGCCAAGGTGGCTACTTCCGCCAGAGAAGCTTATGAGATGCATATTTTACGCGACCGTGATATTGTGACGATGAACAAAACCCGTCTGATCGCCGACGCCAAAGAGGCAGTGCTGGCTTTGGCGGAGCAAGGTTATTCTCAACCTATGCAGCGCAAAGATATCAAAGTGCAGGGCAAGCCCGGTATCGCACTTTTTCTGGCAGGAATCTACGGCATGCATCAGGGGCACTACATCTCTGATCATGACAAAAAGATTGCTGAGAAGATTGCCTATGTGATGTGTGGTGGTGAATTATCATACCCTCAGTTAGTCTCAGAACAATACCTGTTAGATATGGAACGTGAAGCTTTCTTATCCTTGACCGGAGAAAAGAAAACATTGGAGCGTATTCAATCCTTGCTACAGGGAGGTAAGCCTTTAAGAAACTGATTAAAGTTGAATAGAGCGATTGTGAGTCAAACCGGCTTCTGTATTACGGAGGCCGGTTTTCTTTTTACCAAGCCTAAATTATCCTGCTTCGAGTAAATTTCGTGTGTTTAAGAAAAGTCTCATTATGGAAATGCAAGCCCCAGAAACACTTAAAGAAGTTCACAAACTAAAATATACGGCTGGAGATATTGAGAAACTTTATAAAGCAGGTATCCTACTGCTAACATGGTGAAGCTACTGATAGAAGTAGCCGATAGCAGTTACCCGGCAGATCGTAAAATTAAATTACCCAAATATGCTGAAGCTGGAATTGCTGAAGTTTGGATTATCAATCTTCAAGAGCTTGCAGTTGAAGATTTTACCCAGTCCGGAGATAAACAATATCTCAGTCAGCAGACCTGCCTGAGTGATCAGTCAGTCCCTGCATCTTTTCAGTTTGCTATTGCAGTGCAGGATATCTTGCCGAATAAGTAGTCATTTGTTATTGCATCTCAAGTCAAAGCATTTCCCTTTTCTCTCAGCCTTAATATTTTGGGATAATTCACTATTTTTGCAACTTGCTTCGCGAAAGGGTGAAGGAAAGCAGGTAATGTGTTGATCTGCTGTGCGCTCACCCGCTAAATATTTACGCATTCATTGGAAAAAAGTATACGCGTATTTGCCCCGGCTACGGTAGCTAATGTAGCTTGTGGTTTTGATATCATGGGTTTTGCCATAGAGCAGCCCGGTGATGAGGTAGTAATGCGTCTGACCGATAAACGAGGAGTGGTAGAAATAGAAAAAATTATTGGCGATGAAGGCAAACTGCCTTTAGATGCGGATAAAAATACAGTGGGCCTGGTAGTGCAGCAACTGCTCCATGATGTCAACTCAAAGCATGGAGTAAGCATAACGCTCTACAAAAATATGCCTTTGGGCAGTGGCTTAGGTTCCAGTGCTGCCAGTGCGGTGGCGGGGCTATACGCTGTAAACGAGCTACTGCTCCGACATGAGCCCGGCAAGGCTATCAAGGAACGAAAGCATTTGATCCCTTATGCCATGGAAGGTGAAAGGCTGGCCTCCGGCTCGGCCCATGCCGATAATGTGGCGCCTGCTCTGATGGGAGGGTTTGTACTGATCAGGAGTTACGAGCCTCTAGATGTGATCACCATACCTACGCCCCTTTCACTTTGGGTTACGGTCATCCATCCGCAGGTGGAGATACAGACCCGGGATGCCCGCAGCATACTGCGTAAGCAAATCTCTCTCAAAGACGCCATTGTACAATGGGGCAATACTGCCGGGCTGGTAGCCGGTTTATGGCAATGTGATTATGAACTGATTGGCCGCTCCATGCAGGATGTGATTGTAGAACCTATCCGCTCCATCCTGATTCCCGGTTTTGATAGTGTAAAGCAAAGCGCCATGAAGGCCGGAGCTTTGGGCTGTGGTATTTCTGGCTCAGGCCCCTCCGTTTTTGCGCTGAGCAGGGATGAGCTCACAGCCACAGAAGTAGGACGAAAAATGCAGAATGCTTTTGGTATGTTAAATATTGATAGCGAGGTCTATGTATCTCCTATCAACCGAGATGGTCCTCGTGTAATTGAGTAAGCTGCTCAAGTACTGCAGGCAGCATCTGTAATTCATAATTTTCAATTTGTAATTTCCTATGCAACTATATAGCACCAACGATCCCAATAAAGTCAAGACAGTAAGTTTTCAGGAAGCCTTATTTCGGAGTTTGCCAGCTGATAAGGGGCTGTATATGCCAAAATATTTTCCTCAGCTAAAAGATAAATTTTTTGAAAATATAGAAAGCCTCACATTTCAGGAGATTGCCTTTGAAGTAGCTGATGCTTTGCTTAATGAAGAAATTCCGGCAGTGAAGCTTAGAGAAATTATAGATGAGGCCATCAACTTTGCTGCTCCTCTGGCGAAACTGGATGATCAAAGATATGTGTTAGAGCTTTTTCATGGTCCTACGCTGGCGTTCAAAGATTTTGGCGCTCGTTTCATGGCACGTACCATGTCCTGGTTTCTACAGGAGAGTCCTTCCGATAAGGAAATTCATATACTGGTAGCTACTTCCGGCGATACCGGCGGAGCAGTGGCACAGGGCTTTCTGAATGTGCCGGGCATCAAAGTGACGCTACTTTATCCCCAGGGAAAGGTAAGTGAGTTACAGGAAAAGCAACTTACCACGGTAGGAAATAATGTGGAAGCGTTAGAAGTGGAAGGGACTTTTGACGATTGCCAGCGCATGGTGAAAGAAGCCTTTTTAGATCAGGAACTCAGGATACATTTGCAATTGTCTTCTGCCAACTCCATCAATATCAGCAGGCTGATTCCTCAGTCTTTTTACTACTTCAACGCTTATGCTCAGCTTAAGCGACAGCTATCATTTAATCCGGAGCAGAAAGTAGTCTTCTCAGTGCCCAGCGGTAATTTTGGTAACCTTTGCGGAGGATTGATTGCCAAACGTTTGGGTTTACCTATTCACCAGATTATTGCTTCTACTAACGTAAATGATATTGTACCCAAGTACCTGGACAGCGGTAAGTTTGAGCCTAAGCCGTCCTTACAAACTTTATCCAATGCAATGGATGTTGGGAATCCCAGCAACTTTGCCCGTCTCAAAGCTTTTTACCAGCATTTACCAGAGATGGAAGACGCTGAGCTTTTATTAGCCATTCAGGATGATATCATTGGTAAGCGCTATACCGATGAGCAAACCCGTAAAGCCATCAAAGAAGTGTATGACAAATATTATGGCTACACCATGTGCCCACATACTGCAGTGGGCTATCTGGGACTGCAGGACTATTTTGCTGAGGTAAGTGAAGATCAAGATATGTATGGTGTAATACTGGCTACGGCGCATCCTGCCAAGTTTATTGATACAGTGGAAGCAACAATAGGCGAAAAGGTGAAGATGCCGGAAAGTTTATCGGCGATCATGCAGTCAGAAAAGAATGCTACGCTGATACCTGCCGATTTTCAGGCATTGAAAGATCAGCTGCTTCAGCAAGGCTAACATTGCGTTTTTTGCGTCACAAAACTTCATTTCAAGCCTGGTGGTTCAGTGTCAGGCTTTTTTCATGCCCATAGCCTTATCCACAAAACTATTCTGTTTCGTTTAGGCTTAGTAAAGTATGGATTTTTTTAATTATGAAAAATAACATTAACACATGAACATATATTCATGTGTTTCGTAAGTAAGAATAAGTGATTTTTTTAAACATTAAAGTTGAAGAACCATGAAGGTAAAGCAATTTTTTGACGAAGGATTAGCTCATGCGTCTTATGCGATCATCAGTAATGGAGAGGCAGCATTGGTAGATCCTGCACGTAATACCAAACCTTATCTAAAATACGCTGAAGAAAATAATGCGAAAATAGTCGCGGTTTTTGAAACCCACCCGCATGCAGACTTTGTGAGTAGCCATCGGGAGCTTCATGACACGCTGGGGGCTACTATTTTTATCAATGCCGATATGGGAGCAGACTACCCTCATCAGGTATTGGAAGATGGAGAAGAGGTAAAAATCGGAGGAGCCACAGTAAAAGCGCTCTATTCGCCGGGGCATTCGCCCGACCACAGCGCTTATCTGGTCCTGGATGAGACAGGTAAAGCGCACTCAGTCTACACCGGAGATTCCCTCTTTGTAGGCGATGTAGGCCGACCCGATCTGCGTGAAGGTGCCGGCAAGACCAAAGCCCAAAGAAAAGATTTGGCCAGCAAAATGTTTCATACCATCCATGAGGTGTATAAGCCACTGGATAATGATATTCTGGTATATCCGGCTCACGGGGCAGGTTCACTTTGCGGAAAAAATATGAGCTCAGAGCGTTATAGCACAATTGGTAAAGAAAAAGAAGAAAACTGGGCATTTAAGATGGAAGAAGAAGCTGATTTTGTGAAAGCTCTGCTGGATGATCAGCCTTTTGTCCCTCATTATTTCCCTTACGATGTAGAAGTAAATCGTAAAGGAGCAAAACCTCTGGAAGAAAGTATACAAGCTGTGCCCCGCCTGAAAACATCAGATACATTAGACAAAAATGTGCTGCTTATAGATACGCGTCCGCAAAAGGAATTTAAGCAAAGCCATGTGGAAGGTGCTTTTAATATTATGAATGGAGAGAAGTTTGAGACCTGGCTGGGCTCACTTGTTAAACCGGAAGAATCCTATTATCTGATTGCTGCTAATGAACAGGAACTGGATGAAGTGATTCGTAAAGCGGCCAAGATCGGTTATGAAACCCAGATCAGGGGAGCATTGCTGCCTCCTCAATCAATGGATGCACAAAGTCCTGAATTTGACCTTGCTTACTTCAAAGATCATCCCGATCAGTACAATGTAGTGGATTTGCGAAGCCCCAGCGAAGGCGAAAACTTATTTGAAGGCGCCCAGCGTATTCCCCTGAATGAGTTGCGAGAAAATGCCCAGGAAGTAAAAACGGATAAGCCTATCGTAGTACACTGTGCCGGAGGGTATCGCTCAGCAGCAGGCAGCAGCATACTGGAAAGCGCTCTGGATGCAAAGGTATATGACCTGAGCGAAGCAGTAGATGAGTTTATGCCTCAGGAAGCTTAGATAGATTGTTAAGTAGTAGATCATGGAAAAGCCTCCACCCTGTGTGGAGGTTTTTTATTTTGAAAAGATTAAGCAGCAATGTTTACTTACTTGAAAAGCACCCAACTTTCTGCGTATCTTATTCATCTAATATCAGCTAAACGCAGAAACAACTTTTTTTGCCACTACTAAATCTCCAAGATATGCAGAATGCCTTTTCTTACTTAGCATCATTTTTTGTAGCTCTTTTTCTTTTTTTCTCCTGCAGCCCTCAGCCATCAGAAGAGGAAGACGCGTCTGCAGAGGTCCCGGCTACGGACAGCATTGCAATAGAAAAAAGGCTGAATAAATACACTACAGTACGGCTTGAGCCCGAGATGGCGCATTTGTCTGCCAATCAGCAGGAACTTGTTGCACTAATTATAGAGGCAGCACATCTGATGGACGATATGTTTTGGTATGAGGCCTACGGCAAAAAAGATAGCTTGCTGCAGGTAGTCAATGATGTGGAGACAGAAAAATTTATCAACATCAATTACGGTCCCTGGGATCGACTGGCCAATAATGAGCCTTTTGTAGAAGGCGTGGCCCCAAAGCAGGCAGGGGCTAATTTCTATCCGGCAGACATGAGTAAGGAAGAATTTGAGCAGTCAAACCTTCCCGATAAAACCAGCCTCTACACTTTCATCCGCAGAAATGAAGCGGGAGAACTGACCACTATTCCTTATCATGTAGCTTTTGAAGAACAGGTAGTACGGGCGGCAGAACTGCTCAAAGAAGCGGCTGCTTTGGCTGAAAATGAGGGTTTCAAAAATTATCTGAATCTCAGGGCAGAGGCTCTGCTCACCGATAATTATCAGCCTAGCGACCTGGCCTGGATGGATATGAAGGACAATGACATTGATGTGGTCATTGGCCCCATAGAAACCTACGAAGACCAACTTTTTGGCTATAAAGCTGCCCATGAAGCCTATGTCCTTTTGAAAGATCAGGAATGGAGTGAGCGTCTGGAAAAGTATGTAGCATTTCTGCCTGAGCTACAAACCAATCTTCCGGTAGAAGCAAAGTACAAGCAGGAACAGCCGGGCAGCGATGCTGATCTTGGGGCTTATGATGTAGTCTATTATGCAGGAGATTGTAATGCAGGCAGCAAAACCATTGCCATTAACCTACCCAATGATGAGGAAGTGCAATTGCAAAAAGGCACCCGGCGACTGCAACTCAAAAATGCGATGCGTGCCAAATACGATGAAATTCTCGTGCCTATTTCCGAACTTCTCATCGCAGCAGATCAGCGACAATATATTACCTTTAATGCTTTCTTTGCCAATACCATGTTTCATGAAGTAGCGCATGGCCTGGGAATTAAAAATACAATCACCGAAAAAGGTACGGTGCGTGAAGCACTGAAAGAACATGCCTCTGCATTGGAAGAAGGAAAGGCAGATGTATTAGGCTTGTATATGATTACTCAACTACATGAGAAAGGTGAACTGGAAGGGGATTTGAAAGACTATTATACTACTTTTCTCGCCAGTATTTTTCGTAGCGTACGTTTTGGTGCATCCAGTGCACATGGGGTTGCCAATATGATTCGCTTCAACTACTTTCAGGAGAAAGATGCTTTTGTAAGGGATGAAGAAAGTGAAACCTATCGTGTCAATTACGAGCAGATGCGGCAGGCGATGAATGATCTTTCTCAGGAGATTTTGGTATTACAGGGTGAAGGTGATTATGAAGGTGTGGCAGCTTTGGTTGATGCGAATGGCGCTATCACCGATCAGCTACAGGCTGACCTGGATCGTCTGGCAGAAAAAAATATTGCAGTAGACGTGGTCTTTGAGCAGGGAACAGAAGTGCTGGGTTTTTCAGCTTCCCGCCAGCCCTGATACCAAACGGGCTCTTCATTTTTTGTCCGGAGCACCTTATCTAAGTAGCAATAAATTTACGGTTATCAACTTTATTAAGGTATTATTCTGTTAATTTGCATATTATGAACATTCGGGAGAAATACAATATCAATACCATAGGAAGAGGAGAACGCGTCATGCTATTTGCCCATGGCTATGGCTGCGACCAAAACATGTGGCGCTTCATCACCCCTGCATTTCAGGAAGACTATACACTGGTGCTTTTTGATTATATAGGGGCCGGAAAGTCAGACCTGGGCGCTTACAGTACCCATAAGTATAGTTCCTTGCAGGCTTATGCCGAGGATATACTGGAAATCTGCCATCAGCTCGAGCTGTGGGATGTGATCTTTGTAGGGCACTCCGTGAGTTCCATGATAGGCATGCTGGCTGCCCTCAAGGAGCCTTCCCGCTTCAGCAAACTGGTTATGATAGGTCCTTCTCCCTGTTATATTAACAAAGATGGATATATAGGAGGCTTTTCTGAGGCTGATATTCACGGACTGCTGGAATCTCTGGAAAGCAATTACCTCGGCTGGTCCAGCACCATGGCCCCGGCGATTATGGGCAATCCTGATCAGCCTGAACTGTCTGAAGAGCTTACCAACAGCTTTTGCAGAACCAATCCCGAAGTGGCCAGTCAGTTTGCCAAGGTTACTTTTCTTTCAGACAATCGTGAAGACCTTCAAAAGCTTGCCATTGATACCCTCCTCTTGCAATGTACGGAAGATGTAATCGCTCCTATGGAAGTAGGGCATTATGTCCATCAACAAATCAGAAATAGTGAGTTGGCTATACTGAATGCTACCGGCCACTGCCCTCACATGAGTGCTCCCCGGGAAACCATACAGGCCATCAAGCAATTTATTTCCTAACGTAATTTTGGAAGAGGACTATCAGAAATATAGCGAAAGAGTAAAAAAATATATGGAGGAAAATGCGGAAGACCTCTATGAAAATGCCCCCTGTGGCTACCTTTCTTTTGAGCCTGATGGTACCATACTGAAAATTAACACCACCCTGCTGCTTTGGATAGGGCAGGAGAGGGATGATGTCTTATTCCGGAAAAAGTTTTCCGGACTGTTAAGCGTAGGAGGTCGAATTTTTTATGAGACACATTACGCCCCTCTTCTTCAGATGCAGGGCTTCCTCAAGGAGGTCAGTTTTGACCTACAGAAAAGTGATGGAAGCTTTCTTCCGGTGTTGGTCAACACGGTGCAGGTCAAAAACAGCGAGGGAAAAGTAATGCTGTATCGGGCTACCCTCTTTGATATCACCGACAGGAAAAAATATGAGAAAGAGCTGCTGCTTGCGAAAAAAAAGGCAGAGGAGGCCAGTCGGGTGAAAGCGGAGTTCATCTCCACAGTAAGCCACGAGATCCGTACTCCTATGAATGCTATCATTGGCATTGCCGACCTGCTGCTCAAGTCCAGCCCTAAACCTCAGCAGGTGGAAAACCTGCAGATACTCAAGTCTTCCTCAGACCACCTGCTTAACCTGATCAACGATATTCTGGACTTTAGCAAGATCGAGTCCGGTAAGGTGAAGGTGGAAGAAAGGAATTTTAACCTCGGTACGCTGGTACAGAGCGTTATCTTCAGCTTTCGGGAAAGGGCAGAGGAGAAAGGAATAACCCTCGACCTGCTCTGGGAGGATGGTTTGCCGGAGTACTTTCTGGGTGATCCGGTAAAAATACGCCAGGTGCTTACCAATCTGCTGGGCAATGCCATCAAGTTCACTAACGAAGGATACGTAAAGCTTAGCCTGTCTGGCAGAAATCAGTCCCAGGAGGCCTGTACTATTGACTTTTCAGTACAAGACAGCGGCATAGGCATTGCCCCGGACCGGCTGGAGCAGGTATTTGACACCTTTACCCAGGAAAGCTATGATACCAATATGAAATACGGAGGTACCGGCCTTGGCCTCAGTATTTGCCAAAAGCTACTGGCCCTATATGGCAGTAAGTTGTCTGTAGAGAGCGAGCTAGGCAAAGGCACGACATTCTTTTTCAGCCTGACCCTCAAGGTAGGAGAGGTAGATGAAAAAGCACAAAGCATGGCCAGCATAGCCAACGCGCAAGCTTCGGTAGAGGGAATCCGGCTGCTGCTGGTGGAGGACAACCTGACAAATATTTATGTAGCTTCTCAGTATCTGAGGTCCTGGGGAATACAGTTTGATACTGCCGAAAATGGAAAACAGGCGCTGGAGAGGCTATCTCATAAAGATTACGATATTGTCCTGATGGACCTGCGGATGCCGCAGATGGATGGCTATGAAACTGCCCGCGCTATACGGGCAATGGAAGAAGAAAAATACCGTACCCTTCCCATTATTGCGCTCTCCGCTTCGGCCCAGCCTCATCACCTGTCCAAGATAGAAACTGCCGGCATGAACGATTTTGTCAGCAAACCTTTTGTGGCAGAAGAACTGCATGCGAAAATCGCTTACTATAGCGGCCTGCAGAAAGAGAGTGCCCCATCCGCTGAGGAGAAACCTCTTGAAGACAGCGATGCGGATACTCCTGCTGAAACAGCGGTTCTCAACCTGAACAACTATCGTGAAGCTACGGCCCATGATGCGCAAAAGCTAGCGTTTCTGATCCGCATCACGGTGGGAGAGCTCGAGAGTTTCAAAACCCATTTTATGGAAGGATTGAAAGACCGCAACCAGAAACAGATAGGATCAGTGACCCACAAGATCAAGGCGACCCTTGACTATCTAGAAGCAAGGCCGCTGACAAATGCCATTGAACAGTCCAGAAAGAGCCTGGAGCAAGATGCTGACGCCCAGTTGATTGCGCAGACAGGAGCGGAAGTAGAGCGTGAGGTGCAGCAGGTCATCCGTAGGTTGGAGGAAGAAGTGCAAAGGCTTACCTAGCCGGAATTACCCAGTTACGAAGGCCCCGCTTACAAAATGCTTTATTCGTTTTCTACAATTATGCCCTCACAGGCAATCTCCAGACTTTCCAGCGCTAGCTCGCTGGCACTGGCTTTAAGGTCGGACCATACAATTTTTACGGGAAAAGCATTCTTTATCTTCCAGACTACTACCGGCTCATGGTTTTCATCCAGGAGGGAGATTGTAATATCCCTTCTTTCTACCTTGTGTAGCTGGATGGTATTCCACCACTGAAAAAATTCATTGTCACCTTTTACAATACCCCTTTTCAAAGTGATATTCCCGTATTTCCTCAGGCCGGGCATTTTGATCGGAGAAAACTCAGGGCTTGCCCCTTCGCGGTATTCAATGACATCAACTTCCACTGACAGCCCGCTGATTTCCTGGAACTGCATACGGGTACCACCCCAGTTTACCTGGAAATGGAATTTGGGTAAGGGGAATTCAGTCATTGTGATGATGTTTTAAGGTTGTGGGTAAGTCCAGATAAATCGCAAGGTCATGGGTAATGCTTTGCTTAATCCGTTTGCCCTGCTCAGCAGCATAAGCAACAGTAATCGTGATTACCGTATTTTTATCTTCAAACTGAGAGAGAAAGCTTTCGGCCGGGTCCAGGAATACCTCCATCTCTTTATACGGGGCCAGATAGCGGAGCTTATGAAAAACAGATAGTTTTGACAAAAGCTTGCTCCCTCCTAAAATAGAAAGTTCCTGGCTGAATGAGATGCGTACATCGGTAGCTGCAACCACAGATAAATTTCTGATGATTAAAAACATCAGATTTTCCTTCAAAATAAAATCTATACAGAGGGAGGGCGCAACATCACTGGCAGGAGGGGTTTCATCCAAGGGCTTATTGGCAGATTTTTGTGCTTTGCTCATCAGGAGATTACCAGGCTGTGGTAAATTGCTTCTTGATGAAATTAGTAAAATTTTAGCAGACTAAGCTGTTTCTGCTCCGTTTTTTAGCCTCCGCTCCGCCACTTCAAAGTATTCTTGTTGCGTTTCATAGCCTACAAAGCTGCGCTTAAGCTGCTGGCAGGCTACGCCCGTACTGCCACTGCCCATGAAGGGGTCAAGCACCTGCTGCCCTTCAAAGCTGAGCAGCTTAACCAGATGCTGCATCAGATGAACGGGTTTTAGGGTGGGATGCTTGTTAAACTCTTCGGCCTGTTGCCGTACTTTCGGAATCAGGAAGAATTTGTCATAGCCATCTTCCCAGGCCTCGGTACGGATGATATTAGCCGCTACCCTACCTTTGGGGTGGGGGTTGTGCCCCACCTTACCTTCTTCTCCTTCTTCAAAAGGGATGCGGGTATCTTCCAGATTGAGTGCTCCGGTACCATAACGCAAAATATTATTCGCTACATTTCCGGCAGCCAGGGGCTTCTGAATCAGGATGATAGGCTCATAGGCGGGTTTGATTCCCAGCCCTGCTCCATGATATTTTTTGCCTTCCGCGGAGGCAGGCTGGCAGCGGGCTTTCTTGCCGTTAACCGTATAAGTCTCCGCACCACCCTTTTTGTAACCCTGAATGTACTGATAATGGCCGTTGACTTCACTTTCTACACCCAGCGAACGATCAATGGACAGTCCCACATTACGGCTTTTTGGCATGCCGTTGAGATAAGCCCAGAACAATACATCCTTAATCAGAAAGCCACTATCCTCTATGGCTACCATCAGCCGGTGCATCAACCTGACAGAGGAAAATACCAGCCCGAAGGCGCCGGGCTTAAGGACACGAAGACAGTCCGACCAAATCTGCGGATCTGGAAGCGTCTGATCCCATGAATGTGTTTGATAACCTATACCATAGGGAGGGTCGGTGACTAAGGCATCAGTGCTTTCATCAGCCAATGGAAGAAGTCCGTAGCAACTTTTATGATAAATGGTATAAGGCTGGCTCATGCGGATTTAGCGATTTCAGGCGCCAAGTTAATAAATCCTCTTGTATATAAAACCCTGCTCATTCACTCCGCTTACGGTATGCTGTAACAGATTCCCCGAATATATTTCTCCTTGGAGATAGCGCAGATAGTCGGGAGTATATACACCGAATCCGTTAGGTAGGTAGTACAAGGAATTAATTCTACCGGCTTTCAGAGCGTAAGGTAGGTCCACGTGGATACCATCTACACTTTCCCCCTGTTTGTAGGCAGACTTGTATTTACGATAATACCATGCTCTGTGGGTATCTACAAAAATATGGATATGGTAATGATTTGCCTGATGGCATATGGTAAAATCTACCCCAGCCTGATCCAGTTCAAGGCTTCTGTGTACATGCTCATTTCCAAAAATGGCTTGAGCCCCCAGAAAAGCCTGATACTCGGTGAGTATACCACATTGTGTTCTATACAACCGGGCTTTCAGGCCACTCATAAGCTGCTGCTTATCTAATTTCGGGAATTGGACTGTGACCAAATCCTGGTACCTGCTTACGTACAGTTGAAAAAAAGCGTCAAAATCCAGCCAGTGGTTTTGTACAAAAAAAAGCCTGTTCAGCAGCTTGCTGGGATTAAGTGTTCCTTTCAGATCAGCTTCAAAACTTTTGACCTTAGCCAACTGATGATTCAGTTGTAGAGAACAAAGAAATTCAAGATAAGCTCTTAACATATACCAGAGAGGTAGATTAAAGCGGAAGTAAAATCTTTGAAGTTTTTCTGATCCTTAAGTGTGTTTAAGTAATACTATTTTAACCAAATGATGATAGCTATTGCTTATTATTGATCTGTTGAGTGCAAAAATGTATACAATTTCTTAACTTATCTTATTAGAATAGGTAAGAAACTGTCTTATGAAGAACTTATGCCTTCTGTGTATTTTTTTGCTGCTGGCAGCCTGTGAACCAGCAAGGGTACAGTTTTCGCCAGAAGTAGAAGCTCGCTTACCAGAACAGATAGACTTTAATTTTCATATCAAACCCATCCTCTCCGACCGCTGCTTTGCCTGTCATGGACCGGATGAAAATGCCCGTGAAGCTGAGCTGCGCCTGGACCTGGAAGAAAATGCTTTTGTCGCCCTGGGCGAGGACAAAGATCATTATGCGCTTGTAAAAGGGGATGTAGAGGAGAGTGAAGTTTATCACCGCATTACATCTACTGATCCCGAAACGATCATGCCCCCACCGGACTCCAATCTGGAGCTGAGCGAGCATGAAATTGCCCTCCTGACCCGCTGGATAGAGCAGGGGGCAGCGTATACGCCCCATTGGTCGTTCATAGCACCAGAGAAGCCGGAAGTACCTGAGCCCCTTGAGCCCAATTTGCTTAGAAATGAAATAGACCACTTTGTCCTGCAGCGCCTGGAACGTGAAAAGCTCAGCCTCAGCCCCGAGGCTTCCAAAGAAACGCTAATCCGTCGTATTACTTTTGACCTGACTGGCCTGCCACCCACCCCTGAAGAGATTGATGCTTTTGTCAAAGACGAAGCTCCCGATGCCTACGAAAAAGTTGTGGATCGGCTATTATCCTCAGCTCGCTATGGAGAGCGTATGGCAGCCAAATGGATGGAAATTTCCCGCTATGCCGATACGCATGGCTATCAGGATGATCAGTTCCGCTACATGTGGCCCTGGCGTGACTGGGTGATCAAAGCATTTAATGAAAACTTACCTTATGATGATTTCGTCACCTGGCAGATCGCTGGCGACCTGTTGCCGGATGCTACCCAGGAACAGGTGCTGGCCACCGGCTTCAACCGGAACCATGTACAGAATGTGGAAGGGGGCATCATTGAAGAAGAGTATAGAGTAGAGAATGTAGCCGACCGTACCAATACGCTGGGTAAAGCTTTTCTGGGCCTCACTATGGAGTGTGCTCGCTGCCACGACCATAAGTACGACCCGGTCACGCAGAAAGAATATTACCAGATGTACGCCTTCTTCAATAATGTGGATGAAGTGGGCAGAATTCCCCGTGATGGTGGCGAAGCGCCTGGCCCGGCCTTGCTGCTCACTGATGAAGAAAGCGAAAAGCAATTAGCCTTTCTCAGAGAAAAAATAGATGAACAGGAGAAAAAACTGGCTGAAATACAAAAGAATGAACAGGCGGCTTTTGAAAAATGGTTGGCAGCAGGTAAAGCCGAACTACTCTTAAAGCAAAAAATACCTTTAGGCTTAGAAGCGCATTTCCCCCTGGGTAAGGCTTCGTCTGAAAAGCTCAAGGAATTGGATGAGGTAGAAGGAAAATTTGGCAAAGCCACGCTATTTGACGGAGAGAGTGGAGCAAGGATAGAACTGAAGACCTTTGAAAGATCCGATCCTTTTAGCCTTAGTTTCTGGATGAAATCACCTTCCATAAAAGATTATGCAGGAGTATTCGCTTTTTCCAGTGGTTACTACGGTGGTTACCGGGGCTATGAGGTATTACTGCTGGAAGGGAATAAACTGGAATTTCGTCTCTCCCATGAATTCCCCTACAATGCCTTACAGGTGGTTAGCAAAAAATCATTTACGCCTGAGCAGTGGCAGCATGTGAGCATCACCTACGATGGCTCCAGCAGGGCAAGAGGTATTCAACTCTACCTGGATGGGGAAAATGTCCCTCTGGAGATCAGGCGCGACAATCTTTATCAGACATCTATTCCTATCAACTCCCAGTTTGGCAGCAGTCACTACCTCCGCCTGGGTACCCGTGATAATGAAAAAGGCTTTACGAATGGCGCGCTGGATGAGTTGATGGTTTTTCACCGGGCACTTAGTCCTCCCGAAGTACTCAATCTCAGTGACCGGCGAGAAGTTCTTGAGCAGATGCTCAGCAAGGCCCCTGACCAGTTGAGTGCTAAAGAAAAAAATGGCTTGGAGGAGTATTATTTTTCTGTAATTGATCCCTCTTATCAAAAAGAGCTGAAAAATTTGCAGCAATTGCGGCTTGCTGAAAATGATACGCTAACGGCTGAGCCCGAGATCATGGTGATGGGTGAACGAGCTGAGTTACGGCAGACTTTCCTGCTAGAGAGAGGCGCTTACGATGCGCAGGGAGAAGAAGTCAGCCCTGGTACACCAGAGCAGGTATTTAGCTTTCCTGAAAATCTTCCGCCCGATCGTCTGGGCTTAGCCCAGTGGATTACCCACGCCGATAATCCGCTCACTGCCCGGGTGGCAGTCAACCGCCTGTGGCAGCAGTTTTTTGGGAAAGGTATCGTCGGTACGCTGGACGATTTTGGCAGCCAGGGCGACCTGCCCACCCATCCCGCGCTGCTGGATTGGCTGGCAGTTACCTTCATAGAATCCGGCTGGGATATCAAAGCTATGCAGAAAAAAATAGCCATCTCGGCTACCTATCGGCAATCGTCTATGACTTCTGAAGAGCTTTTGCGTAAAGATCCGCAGAACCTGCTACTGGCTAGAGGCCCTAAGCGCCGCATGCCAGCCGAGATGATCCGTGACAATGCCCTGGCCGCCAGCGGGCTTTTGGTCAACAAAATCGGAGGCCCTAGTGTCAAACCCTATCAACCACCGGGCCTGTGGAGAGAAAAAGCTTCTGTGGTGGGAGAAAGAGAGTATAAAGCAGGAAAAGGAGATGAGCTGTATCGCCGCAGCCTTTATACCTATTGGAGGAGAACTATTCCGCCACCTTCTATGCTCACATTTGATGCTGATGCCCGCAATGTATGTACTGTAGAGCGTCAGGTGACGAGTACGCCCCTGCAGGCGCTTATCCTGCTTAACGACCCGCAGTATGTAGAAGCTTCGCGCATATTAGCAGAGCGCATGCAGAAGGACGCAGGCGATAGCTTAGCAGATCAACTTAACTATGGCTTCCGTTTGCTGACCGGCAGAGCAATACTGGAACCGGAACTGGAGATATTTGAAGCCATGTATGATGATGAGTTGGAAAAATATACGAACGAACGTCAAAGTGCCAGAGACTTGCTCAGCATAGGAGAGTACCCTCGTGATCAGCAACTGGATTTATCTAAAACCGCGGCCCTGGCAGTCGTAGCCAATGCGATGATGAACCATGATGAGTTTTACACGCTGAGATAGTTTTATAGTTCTCAATGTTATGGTGTTTTCAACTACCCCAACTATAACACCAAGAACTATTGTGCGAAGCGCATAAGATGATGAGTTAGTCAAAAGAGGAATTATAGCATAAAAAGCAATGTCAGAGAAAAACAATATAGAAAAATCCCTGGCCTACCAGATGAACCGGCGGCATTTCCTGTCCAAGACGAGCCTTGGGCTGGGTGCGGCGGCTTTGTCTTCTTTGCTAGGTCCTTCCACAGCCTGGGCGAATGCTCCGGATAAAGGCATCATGGGAAAACCACATTTTGCGCCCAAAGCGAAGCGAATTATTTATCTCTTCATGAGTGGTGGTCCCTCACAACTGGATATGTTTGACTACAAGCCCAAACTGCAGGAGATGAACGGTAAAGACCTGCCGGAATCGGTACGGCAGGGACAGCGACTGACCGGAATGACTGCCAATCAGCAATCTTTACCGCTGGCAGGGGCGCAGTTTGCATTTGAGCGTTATGGCAAGAGTGGTATGTGGGTCAGCGAACTGGTTCCCCATACCGCCAAAGTGGTGGATGAACTGTGTTTCATCAAATCAATGCATACCGAAGCGATCAATCATGATCCGGCAGTAACTTTCTTCCAGACCGGCTCGCAGCAGCCCGGCCGCCCCAGCATGGGTGCCTGGCTAAGTTATGGGCTGGGCAGCGACAATGAGAACCTGCCTGGCTTCATCGTTATGCTCTCCCGTAATCGTGACGGTGGGCAGCCTCTCTATTCACGACTGTGGGGCAGCGGATTTTTGCCTTCGCTGCATCAGGGCGTACAGTTCCGCTCCGGCAAAGACCCGGTACTTTATCTGAATAACCCTCCCGGTATCAGCGGTACTGACCGCAGGAGGGTACTGGATTACCTGCAGAAAATCTACCAGGAGCAATATAGCCGCATACAGGACCCCGAGATCAACTCCAAAATCGCGCAGTACGAGATGGCTTACCGCATGCAGACTTCCGTACCGGAGGTGATGGATGTGTCAGGAGAGCCAGAATATATTTATGATATGTACGGACCGGATGTACGTAAGCCGGGTACCTTCGCCGCCAACTGCCTGCTGGCCAGGCGTCTGGTAGAGCGGGATGTAAAATTTATCCAACTTTACCACATGGGCTGGGATCAGCATGGCAATCTACCCAACGACATTCAAGGTCAGTGCAAAGCCACAGACCAGGCCTCGGCAGCGCTGATCATGGACCTCAAACAAAGAGGCCTTTTAGAAGATACACTGGTGGTCTGGGGAGGTGAATTTGGACGAACCAACTACTCTCAGGGTAAGCTGACAAAAACGAATTATGGGAGAGACCACCACCCTCGTTGCTTTACCGTTTGGATGGCCGGTGCGGGAGTGAAAAAAGGTTTTTCCTATGGAGAAACAGATGAATTTGGCTATAATGTAGTCAGTAACCCGGTGCACGTACACGATTTTCAGGCTACATTGTTACACTTACTGGGCGTAGACCATGAACGGCTTACTTTTAAACATCAGGGAAGACGCTTCCGATTGACGGATGTTCATGGTCATGTAGTAAATGATATTTTGACCTAAGCATGTACTAATAAAAATGAATCAACAACAACCTTTCTACATTGTAATTGTAGCATGTCTCCTAAGCTATCTGTTGACCGCTTGTGAGCAAAAACCGGCAAGTACAGCTTTGGCTAATAAAAAAGTGCCGGCCGAAGTAGACTTTAACCTGCATGTCAAGCCCATTCTTTCTGACCGCTGTTTTGCCTGCCATGGTCCGGATAACAATAAACGAGAGGCTGACCTACGACTGGATACAGAAGAAGGTGCACTGGGAGCCTTGAAGGAAAGTGAAGGCCACGCCTTCGTGGCGGGCAAGCCTAAGCAAAGTGTAGCCTATCAGCGCATCACCTCTACTGATCCCGATATGCTTATGCCTCCTCCAGAATCTAACCTGAAGCTGAGCGAGTACGAAATCAAAGTCATAGAAAAGTGGATCAAGCAGGGGACGGAATGGAAAGATCACTGGGCTTTTATCAAACCTGAACGGCCAGACCTTCCTGAAGTCGAGCAGCAGGATTGGGTACAAAATCCTATTGACCAGTTTGTGCTGGCAAAACTTGAAAGTGAAGGCATGACGCCTGCTCCTCCCGCCAGCAAAGAAAAGCTGCTTCGTCGCGTCACCTTTGACCTCACCGGACTGCCACCTAGCGTAGAAGAGATAGAGGCCTTTCAGAAAGATGACTCTCCCGATGCCTATGAAAAAGTGGTAGATCGCCTGCTGGCTTCAGCGCATTTCGGAGAGCGCATGGCTCCCGTCTGGTTAGACTTATCCCGCTATGCCGACTCTCACGGCTATCAGGATGACCGCCCCCGTACCATGTGGCCCTGGCGCGACTGGGTGATTGAGGCTTTTAATCAAAACCTTCCTTACGACAAATTTATCACCTGGCAGCTTGCCGGAGATTTATTGCCAGAAGCCGGTTATAAGCAGAAGCTGGCTACCGCATTTAACCGTAACCATGCCATCACACAGGAAGGAGGGGTAATTGAAGAAGAATACCTGACTGAATATGCCGCCGACCGTACCAATACTTTTTCTACAGCTTTCCTTGGCCTTACCGTAGAGTGTGCCCGCTGCCACGATCATAAGTATGACCCTATCTCTCAGAAAGAATATTACCAGCTTTTTGCCTTCTTTAACAACGTACCTGAAACAGGGAAGATCAGCTATCTCGATCAGGCGCCTGACCCAGCCATGCGGGTTGAAGATGCTGAGCTGGAAGCCAAGAAAGCCTATGTGGACTCTACAATACTTGCGCTGGAAAATAAGCTGGAACAACTGCAAAAACAGGCCGTACCAGAATTCCAAAGCTGGTTGACCAGTGATTCTCCCCAAACAGATACCGAAAGTGAGCAGCTAGCCTATTTTAAGCTGGATGTGATGGAAGCACAGCAGTTCAGAGGAGATTATTCAGACTTACCGGGACTGATGAATGTCGCTTTACCCAAGAAAATTGAACTGCCGGAGCATGTAGAAGGAAAGTATGGCAAAGCCTTACAGTTCAATGGTGCCAACTTCCTTACTTTAGGAGATATCGCTGATTTTGATCACCACGACCACTTCTCGCTGGGTAGCTGGGTTAAGCATAGCAATAAGCATGATCGCCGGGCAGGTATCCTTAGCCGTCGCAATGGTGAGATCTCCCGACAGGGCTATGACCTCACCCTTACCAAAGACAACAGGCTGAGCCTGCGGCTGATCCACCATGAAGGGCAGGATTACCTGGATGTGGAAACCAGAACAGCAATTCCTGCCGGGCAGTGGACCCATGTATTCGCTACCTATGATGGCTCAGGAAAAGCAGAAGGCATTAGGCTTTACATCAATGGCAAGTTGCAGCCGCTAAAGGTAAATTTTGATCAGCTGGGCCGACAGTCCATCCTGAACGGAAACGATTTTCTGGTAGGTAACTGGTATAGCCGTAATGTAGCTACCGATACCTATGGCTTCACCGGAGGAAGTATTGATGAAGTGCGGGTATATCATCGTACGCTTAGCCCGCTGGAAGTGCAGCAAGTAGCCGAAGTGAAGCCTTCTCAACAGAAAGAAGCGCTTTATGCTCATTACCTGCAAAGGCAACATCAGGATTTTCAACGTACCACGCGCAGATTGGACAGCCTGCGTCAACTGGATGTGAGCATTCCCAATGTGATGATCATGGCAGAAAGAGAAGAGCGTAAGCCTGCTTATCTGCTGGCACGAGGCGCTTATGATGCTCCCACCGAAGAAGTGGACAGGGCTACGCCCGAAGCCGTATTGACTTTTGATGAAAAATACCCGTCTAACCGGCTTGGCCTTGCCCAGTGGCTCATAGATGAAGATAACCCGCTTACTACCCGTGTAGCCGTCAACCGTTTCTGGCAGATGTATTTTGGCAAAGGCATCGTGCGTACGCCTGAGGATTTCGGCAACCAGGGTGAGTTGCCTACGCATCCGGCCCTGCTGGACTGGCTGTCAGTGGAGTTCAGGGAATCTGGCTGGGATGTCAAAGCTTTGCAGAAGCTGATCGTGATGTCAGCGACCTACCGGCAGTCAGCACGCATCACCAAAGAGAAGCAGCAAAGAGATCCTGATAATTTGTTGCTGGCTCGTGGCCCTAACGTACGCCTGACCGCCGAGATGTTTCGCGATAATGCTTTAGCGGTAAGTGGACTTCTCTACGACAGCCTGGGAGGTAAATGGGTGAAGCCTTATCAGCCGGATGGTATCTGGAAAGCGATGGCAAACCAGATCGGCGAGAATAAATACCGGGCAAGCAAAGGGCCGGGACTATACCGCCGTAGCCTTTATACCTATTGGAAGCGTACCATTCCGCCGCCTACCATGGTGATGTTTGACGCTCCTGAGCGCACGCTCTGTGTTGCCAAACGGCAAAGCACCAGTACACCTTTACAGTCACTGGCTTTACTTAATGACCCTCAATTTGTAGAAGCGGCCCGCAAGCTGGCAGAGCGTATGCTGGCAGAGGGAGGAGCATCTGCCGAAGAGCAAATCGCTTTTGGCTTCCGGGCTGTCACTTCTCGCGAACCCAAAACAGAAGAACTCGCCCTGCTAACACAGTTATACCAGGACAAAGTGGAATACTATCAGCAAACACCCGAAGAGGCGGAAGGCCTGCTCAGGGTAGGAGCATCTACCTACAACAAGCGCAGTAAGGCGGTAGAGATCGCGGCTATGGCCGTAGTCGCCAATACACTTTTTAACCTTGACGAAGCAAAATTCAGAAGCTAAAAAAACTGTTATGAAAGATATACTCACTGAACATTTCAACCAGATGAATCGCCGTCACTTCCTCTCTCGCATGAGCCTGGGCTTAGGAGGAATGGCACTGGGAAGCCTGATGGGTTGTAACAGCAATGCCAGTTCCGGCCCCGCCATAGATCCGATGAGTGGTATACTGGATCAGCTGCACTTCGCGCCCAAAGCCAAGCGGGTAATTTACCTCTTTCAGAGTGGAGGCCCTTCCCAGATGGATTTGTTTGATTACAAGCCTATGCTTAGCAAGATGCATGGCGAGGAGTTGCCGGCCTCAGTGCGGATGGGACAGCGCCTTACCGGTATGACTGCCGGACAAAGCTCTTTTCCTTTGGCCTCTTCACTCTTTGAGTTTAAGCAAAGGGGACAAAGCGGCGCCTGGGTAAGTGATCTTATGCCGCATACCGCGGAAATTGCCGATGAGCTTTGCTTTATCAAAACCATGCACACCGAAGCGATCAATCATGATCCAGCCATTACTTTTTTCCAGACCGGCTCACAGCAACCGGGCCGCCCCAGCATCGGCTCCTGGCTCAGCTATGGTTTGGGGAGTGATAACCAGAATTTGCCTACCTTCATCGTGCTGCTTTCTCGTGGAGCGCAACGCCCACAGCCTATATATTCCCGCCTTTGGGGCAATGGCTTTCTGGCCTCACTCCACCAAGGCGTACAGTTTCGTTCTGGCAAAGATCCGGTACTTTTTCTGAATAATCCCGACGGAATTAACGCGGGTACGCGCCGGCAAGTGCTGGATTATCTGGCCCAGCTGAACGACATGCGCTTACAGGATTTTGGCGATCCGGAGATAGAGTCGCGTATTTCCCAGTATGAGATGTCGTACCGCATGCAAACCTCCGTACCTGATGCCCTGGATTTGTCAGATGAGCCTGACTCGGTATTTGAAATGTACGGAGAAGATGCCCGCAAGCCTGGTACTTATGCAGCCAATTGCCTGCTGGCCCGTCGTCTGGCCGAGCGGGACGTAAAATTTGTGCAGCTCTATCACCTGGGCTGGGATCAACATACCGATTTGCCGAGAGAACTGTCTTCACAATGCCGCGACACTGACCAGGCCTCTGCCGCGCTGGTCAAAGATCTTAAGCAAAGAGGGCTGCTGGAAGATACCCTGATTGTCTGGGGAGGCGAGTTTGGCCGTACCAATTATTCACAGGGACAGCTGACCGCCACCAATTATGGGCGTGATCATCATCCCCGCTGCTTCACCATCTGGATGGCTGGTGGGGGCGTGAAGAAAGGGATTACTTATGGTGAGACTGATGAGTTTTCTTATAATATCGTCAAAGATCCGGTGCATGTCCATGACTTCCAGGCTACTTTGCTGCACCTGCTGGGCGTAGACCATGAGAAGCTTACTTTCAAACACCAGGGCAGGCGCTACCGCCTTACCGATGTACACGGGAAGCTGGTGAAAGGCATCCTGGCATAATAGCAGCAGGGCGGCTCACTTGAAGAAGTGAGTGATAAGCTGTATCTTCTGTGCTGCTCTGGAAAGGGCGTACATCTATACAAAAGAGAATCCTGGCAGATGAAAAAATATTCAGTATACCTCATCATATGCTACTGCATGGGCTTCTTCCTGAAAGCCTGCGATTCTCCACGGCTGCAGTTTGCTCCTGAAGTAGAAGCGCAATTGCCTGAGCAGATAGATTTCAACCTTCATATTAAGCCTATCCTGTCCGACCGCTGCTTTGCCTGTCATGGCCCTGATGAAAATAAGCGCGAGGCAGATCTGCGGCTGGACGAGCCGGAGAGCGCCTTTGCCGCTTTGGGAGAAGAAAAAGATCGCTATGCTATTGTGCCCGGTGATCCGACTGAGAGCGAGCTGTTTCACCGCATTAACGCTGATGATAAAGAAATGGTAATGCCTCCGCCTGAATCTAACCTGACACTTTCGGAACAGGAAGTCGCCCTGCTCAGCCGCTGGATAGAGGAAGGCGCCGAATACAAGCCCCACTGGTCATTTATTCCCCCGGAAACCCCTGAGCTTCCTGCAGTAGAGCAGAATGAATGGCTGAAAAATCCTGTTGACCGCTTCGTTTTAAAACGTCTGGAAAGCGCTAACTTACAGCCTTCGCCGGAAGCTGATAAAGTACAGCTTCTGCGAAGAGTCACCTTTGACCTGACGGGCCTGCCTCCTACACCTGAAGAGATTGAAGCTTTTGTGGCGGATACCTCGGCTGAGGCATACGAAAAAGTAGTAGACCGCCTGCTGGCTTCTCCTCACTTTGGTGAACGTATGGCGATGGACTGGCTGGATATCGCCCGCTATGCTGATTCCCATGGATACCATGCTGATGGCTACCGTATGATGTGGCCCTGGCGTGACTGGGTGATCAAAGCTTTTAATGAGAACCTGCCCTATGATGATTTCATTACCTGGCAGATGGCAGGAGACCTTTTACCCGATGCTACCCAGGAGCAGGTGCTGGCCACTGGTTTTCATCGCAACCACCCTGCCAGTTCGGAGTCAGGTATTGTCCCTGAGGAGTATCGGCTAGAAAATGTTTTTGACCGCACCAATACTACCGCTAAAGCCATGCTGGGACTTACGCTGGAATGTGCCCGCTGCCATGACCATAAATATGACCCTATCTCTCAGAAAGAATATTTTCAGTTCTCGGCTTTCTTCAACAATGTGGATGAGCTGGGCATGATCGCCAATGACGGTAATACCGCACCCACTATTCCGTTCATGCAGGAAGAAACCGCTGAAAAAGTGGCTTACCTCCGTAAACTGATTGCCGGGCAGGAACAAAAGGAAAAGACATATCGACAGGAGGCTGTCAAAAAACCAAGTGGTAAAAAAGTGCAGCCTGAGCCAGGCTTTTTGAAAAAAGGGCTGGCTGGTCACTATCCATTGGACCACTTCTCTGATGAAAAGTCACCTAATCAGGTACAAAGTGGAAAAAAGGCACAGCTCCGTGGTGATGTTGAGATAGTCGCCGGCAAAGCAGCTAAGGCAATACATTTCGATAGCGAGTACGAGTACATGTCATTGCCGGAAGTAGGAAACTTTGAGCGAACCGATGCTTTCTCAGTAGGCGCGTCTGGGTGAAACCTGACAAAAAAGAAGCATATAGCGTAATTCTGGGAAATGCCGGAGGGAAAAATTCACATTGGCGAGGCTACGAACTTTTTCTGGATGAAAATAATCGTGTGAGCGTACGCCTTACCCATGGTCTGCCTGACCATTGCCTGCATGTCACTACCCATGATAGCATTCCGATAAATCAATGGAGCCACCTGATGTTTACCTACGATGGCTCCAGTAAGGCAGAAGGCATAAAAGTTTATGTTGACGGAAAGGCCTCAGGCCTACAAACACATTACAGTCGTCTTTACAAAAGTATCCGCACCATAGACGACACCCTCAAGGTAGAAGCCCAGGCAGTCCGCGTAGGGCGTAGTTATCGGGGCGCACTTGATGTTGGACTTTATGAAGGGGCAGTAGATGAAATCAGAATTTATCAGCGAAAGCTGAGCGGCCTGGAAGTAGCGAGCATTGCTGGAATTAATCTTTGGGAAGGCTCTGATCAGGAAGCACAGGCACTGCAATCCGAATATATACTGCAAAACCATGATCCCCGCTATCGGCATATACTTAACGAACTGAACCGCTTGCGCCGTGAAGAACACGCTACTTTGGATACTGTACCCGAGGTAATGGTCATGCGGGAAAAACATCCTCCCCGTAAGACTTACGTGCTGGATAGGGGCATGTATGATGCGCCTAGAGAAGAAGTACAGGCGGGGGCAATCGCCCGGGCATTACCTTTTGAGGGCTTTCCGCCTAACCGTCTGGGACTGGCCCAATGGATGTTGCATCCCGATAATCCGCTCACTGCCCGGGTGGCGGTGAACCGCTACTGGCATATGTTTTTCGGGAGAGGCATTGTTGCCAGCCTGGAAGATTTTGGTAACCAGGGAGACCTGCCTACCCATCCCCAGCTGCTGGACTGGCTGGCTCTGGAGTTTGTAAATGCCGATTGGGATGTCAAAGCCCTATTGCGCCTGATTGCTACTTCGGCTACGTATCGGCAGACCTCAGTAGCTTCTAAGGAGCTAAGAGAGCGAGATCCAGACAACTTACTGCTGGCTCGCGGCCCGAGCCACCGTCTTCCCGCGGAGATGATCCGGGATAATGCCCTGGCAGCCAGCGGCCTGCTGGTAGACAAAATTGGTGGCCCCAGCGTCAAAACATATCAGCCAGAAGGACTGTGGAGCAAAACCCATTTTTCCCGCCTGCTGGTAGATTATGAGCCGGACCAAGAAGACAAGCTGTATCGCCGGAGCATGTATACCTTCATACGAAGGACGGCACCGCCTCCCAGCATGATGGTGATGGATGCCTCAGACCGCAACATGTGTATCGTACGCCGACAGCGGACCAGTACACCCCTGCAGGCGCTGCTGCTCCTGAATGAGCCGCAAATGATAGAAGCTGCCCGCCTTGTCGCTGAACGGGTAATCAGGGAAGGTGGAGAAAGTAGTGATGCACAACTGAACCTGGCCTTCCGCCTGCTAAGCAGCCGTGATCTTAAGCAAGAAGAACTTTCGCTCATGCGTGAGCTGTACAGGCAGGAATTGCTGAAGTACCAGGAAGATAAAGCCGGAGCGGAAGAGCTGTTACAGGTAGGTGATTACCGGCGAGATACAAGCCTACCCACAGCTGAGGTAGCTGCGTTGACGGCGGTGACCAATATCATGATGAATTACGACGAAATTTACACCAAAAGATAAGCCTGATGAGCGATTGTAAGCAATATACGCCACATTACAGCCGAAGGGATTTTCTGACCAAAACCACAATGGGCATGGGTGCTGCTGCCCTGGGTTCGCTCTTACAACCCACATCGCTTTTTGGCCGGTCTGCTGATCCTTCTGAGGGCATTGGTGGACCACACTTCGCTCCCAAAGCCAGGAGAGTAATTTATCTGTTCCAGAGCGGAGGGCCATCGCAGATGGAACTGTTTGACTACAAGCCCATGCTGGAAAAGATGAACGGTGAAGAACTTCCTGAGTCAATCCGCAAGGGGCAGCGCCTTACGGGGATGACCGCCGGTCAGAAGTCTTTTCCGCTGGCAGGCTCGCAGTTTAAGTTCGCACAATACGGTAAGAGTGGTGCCTGGGTGAGTGAACTGATGCCCCATACCGCCAGGATCACTGACGAACTTTGTTTTATCAAATCTATGTATACCGAGGCGATCAACCACGATCCGGCCATCACCTTCTTCCAGACCGGCTCACAGCAGCCCGGCCGCCCCTGCATAGGCTCCTGGATCAGCTACGGCCTCGGCAGTGACAATGATAACCTGCCTACCTTTTGTGTCTTGCTCTCTGAAGGGAAATCGGGAGGACAGCCCCTGTATTCCCGCCTGTGGGGTAATGGCTTTCTCCCTTCTGTCCATCAGGGGGTACAGTTCCGCTCCGGCAAAGACCCGGTACTTTATCTGAACAACCCCCCCAGCATAGATAATGATGATCGCGAGCGGCAATTGTCATTTCTGAAACGTATGCATGAGATGCAGTATGCCCGCCTGGAAGACCCGGAGATCAGCACCAAAATTGCACAGTACGAGATGGCTTTCCGCATGCAGACCTCTGTACCGGAAACCATGAACATCGATGACGAGCCCGACTACATCTATGATATGTATGGGCCTGAAGCACGCATTCCCGGCACCTATGCTGCCAATTGTCTGCTGGCCAGGAGGCTGGTAGAGCGGGACGTGAAGTTTATACAGCTATACCACCAGGGCTGGGATCATCATGGTAGCCTGCCTTCACAGATTCAAAAACTTGCGAAGAGTGTAGACCAGCCTTCAGCGGGCCTGATCATGGACCTGAAACAACGCGGGCTGCTGGAGGATACGCTGGTAGTCTGGGGCGGTGAATTTGGACGAACCAACTACTCTCAGGGTAGGCTTACCAAAACCAATTATGGCCGCGATCATCACCCCCGCTGTTTTACCATCTGGATGGCCGGCGCCGGAATAAAGAAGGGTATGGTCTACGGGGCTACTGATGACTTCAGCTATAATATCATAGAAAAGCCGGTACATGTACATGACTTCCAGGCCACCATGCTGCATCTCCTGGGCGTTGATCATGAAAAGCTTACCTACAAACACCAGGGTAGACGCTACCGCCTCACTGACGTACATGGCAAAGTAGTCAGGGATATTATTGCCTAAACATTTCTGTGCCACCTTCTGAGCTCAAGAGGCAATGGTTAGCGAAGTACATAAGCGTACGGAAGTTTTGGAAGAACTGGTGAAACCCTGCCTTTTATCCAAGACTTTCCATCACTTAGCAAGAAACGCAATTGGCTAATTGTATAAGTTTCGGCGAGGTGGAACAATACCTAACTGATTACATACTGTTACGGCATCTATACTTTTGACTTCATATGAGTTGTTTTGAATACTCTGGGTAGCTTCCGGTATCAGCCGGATGTCTTTAAAGGCCTTGCAATAGGACATTCCCGGTGCCCTGAAAGGCTGGTACCCCCGTACACCCCCAACTTTTGGTTGTGCTCGTACCCAGTTACCCTGATTGGCAGGAGGCATTTTTCGGATGACATTGACATACATAATGTCGTCAGTCTGAGCCCCGGGAGACATTTGTAGTTCGGCCTCAAAACCGTTATCGGCGAGGTGCTGAATAAATGCAAGAGCAGGTAATTTTGGCATAATGATAATCGTTATAGGTTATGGTAGATATTTATTCCTGGTAATAACCCACACTATTATTTAGACAAGCCAAAATCCGGAATAACTAAAAAACATACTGATCCAGCTTAGGAGATTTCTCCGGCATCAAACAAAAAATGAAGTAATGCCTGACATTAGCATACTGGACACAATAAATAGTGGAGCAGGATGAACTACTTATTAATTTAGAAAATTTTCATCAATCAGGCAATTTACTGTAAAGCGATAACCTGAAACGCACTTAAGTAAAGAGCAATTTACTTGTAGAATTATCAGCTGAAGCGTTTATTACCTCTTATTAAAATACGCGCATAGCATTGAATCACGCGTTTATAATCCTTAATTTGTCATTTAACACAACCTAAAAGCATCATGTCACAATCGAGTAACAGAAGGAACTTCCTAAAAGGTAGCGTAGCTTTGGCAGGCGGCGCTTTTCTCAGCCCTGAGCTGAATTTTTATATCCAGAAAAGTAAACCTAAACTCAGCAATGAAGTGCTGGGGCATAATGGTTTCCGCTTCCGTGTACATCAGGAATGGGGTAACCTAAACCCTTCACAAACGCCGGTCAAAAATTGCCATGAGATGGTGATGGACTCTAAAGGTCGCCTGATCATGGTGACTGACGAAACCAAGAATAACATTATTATTTACGATAAATCCGGTAAGCTGCTGGAGACCTGGGGCTCTGATTATCCCGGGGGGCATGGCTTGTCCATCTTTGACGAAGGAGGAGAAGATATGCTGCTGATCTGTGATCCTAATATTGGTAAGGTAGTCAAAACCAATGTGCAGGGTAAGGTATTGATGACATTGCAAACCCCACACGAACTAGGTATTTACGAAGAAGATATGAGCTTTAAGCCTACCGAAACCACAGTAGGCCCCAACGGAGACATTTATGTAGCCGATGGATATGGCTCACAGTATGTGATACAGTATGATGCTGAAGGCAAGTACATCCGCCACTTCGGAGGTGCCGGTGATGGAGAAGGACAATTTCAGACCGTACATGGTGTAGGCATAGATCAGCGTAATGGCGCGGAGCCCAGACTGATATGCACCTCGCGCGCGCACAATGCTTTTAAATATTATTCATTGGATGGTGAATACCAGTCTACCCTCTTCCTGCCCGGAGCCTATGTATGCCGCCCGGTCATTGATGAAGATAATCTGTATGCCGGAGTCTGCTGGTCACGTTTGAAGTACCTGAACCAGACGCCCAATTCCGGTTTTGTAACCATTCTGGACAAAGACAATAACGTGGTTTCCAACCCCGGAGGCACTGAGCCGGAATATCGCGATGGTGAACTGCAACTGATGGTACAGGAAAACCCGGTCTTTAAACACTGCCACGATGTATGCATAGACGAAGACAAGAACATCTACGTCTGCCAGTGGAATGCCAACCAGACGTATCCCATTAAGCTGGAGAGGGTGTAATCTACGGAATCATACGTAAAGTAGACGTTGATTCATTGTTGGCACGTGACGGTTTGGCTGGTCGACCAGGGTGGCCCCGCCACGCCGTGCGATTTATCACGTGCCTTTTTACATGTTGTGTGTCACCTAAAAAGAAGAATTTTAAGAGTGCATATTCCTAAAATATCGATAAAGAAGATTAATAAATCTGGATCAAAATACAGATACATCTTACTTATTGATGGCAATAATTTGGAGGAGATTATTGATAATGAATATATGCGGAGAAAAGGAGAATCTCCTATCAACGGCTACTTTATTACAGGATTTAATAGAAGCCTTTTAACATATAGTATTTTAAATGACCAAATTTCTAAGCGACGAGCTTGTGAAGAAATAAGAAAGGACATAGATTCTTTAATTATCACTTTTGGAAGAGCAAAATTAATTGTATGTGCAGAATGTAAAGATATTGGTTGTGGTTTAATTTCAGCAGAGATTTCCAAAAGTGAGGATATAATAGTTTGGAGTAAATTCGCTTATCAAACTTCAGATGAATTAGAAGATATTGATGTGCTGAAAAACTTAACTTTTAGATTTGAAATAGATTCCTACAATAGATTATTTGAAGAATTAAGAGATAGGATAACGGAAGAATTTTGATATAGGCGGCACGCAACATTCAGTAAGCGCTAAGCTACAGCTGCACCTTCGCTGCGTCTACTGTCGCCGATAGCAGCAACCAACTAACAAGCTAATATGAAAGACTATCATATCAATATTTTCTATAGTGAAGAAGATGAAGGGTACATCGCAGATATACCGGATTTGAAACATTGCTCAGCTTTTGGGGAAACAGCAGAACAAGCGCTCCTTGAAGTAATACAAGCCAAAGCCAGCTGGCTGGAAGCTGCTAAGGCACAGGGCAAGCCTGTACCTGAACCTAAATATAAACCCATGATCTACCAGATAGCTACATAGTCAAAGTAACAGACTGGGGAAGCGTATTTCTATTTATAAACTCAGGCAATGTCCTGATCTTTAAAGGGAGAAAAATCTTATCTTACACTTGGAGCTTAACTTTCGGCAAGTAATGAAGCAAAAAAGTAATTGGTAATTTGTTGATTTGAGTAGAAGTAAGTCGCTGATTCCTGGATCTTTTAATACAGCTCCGTACAGCAATTCTAGCATTAGCTGTACGGAGCCATAAGCCTGTTAAAGTATTTTTACTGCCGGCTAGGGTCATCCGGAAACCTGTCTTGCACATCAGGTGTGCCATCTCCGTCACGGTCATCCAGGGTAACACCCCCACTACTCCGGTAGAGCATCTGCCACTCTATGGCCAGGAAAGTATCAAAAACCAGCTGGCTGAATTCCGCGGTAGGCCCTACCGCCATCCGGATAGATATGGAAGAAGTAGGAAGGCTTTCCAGGGCAGTAACCTGCGCAGCCACCAAAGCGGTAAAGCCACCGGAACGAATCAGGGCAGTAGAACTACGGGTGGTGATACCTGAAGCAGGGTTGATCTGTCCCTCGTTCAGGCAAAGCAGTTCAATATTATTAGCATTCACACCCAGAAACTGCAGCATCTGTTGAATTTCACCTTGTCTGATTTCTCTCGCACTGGGGAAACCGCTGGCTGTAGTGCTGAGCCAGCGCCAGACCACCTGATTGTCCTGACGGATCAGGTTTACCCCGGCCGAATGAGATGCCCGTATGGTTTCGGTACTGTAGCCGGCAGGGTACTCAAAGCTAAGTGGAGGGAAATCCGGATGAAAAAAAGAGCCTCCCGGCGTCCTGACAGTAGGGGGGACAAATCCGGGCAGGTCGGTACGAGGAATGCCGTTGGACAGATCCCAGTAAATAGCCTCTGCCCCTCTTACATTCTGGCAGAGCTGCGAGCTGGCATTGTTAATGTCAGGGCCTACTGCTGCACCATCTTCCTTGCTACAGGCAGTAATAAGGAGCAGGGAAATTACAAAGGTGAATAGGTTTGTTATAGGCTTATTGATGGTGAGTAAAGTTTTCATAGGAAAGCGCATTAGTGTTTGGAGAAACATATTGATCTACACCAATGTATAGAAGAGCCGGAAAGAAGGTCATCATGCTCTCCGGAATTTTATGATACGCTACCTTAGATTTCTTCTGCAGGCTATCTACAACCTGGAACGAGTAGTACTGATCCTGAGCACTTGTTTTGAGAGCAGTGACTCAACAAGCATCCAGGATTTTTAATATCCTCTTGGCTTTCCAGTGTTCTTTTTTGACAGGATCAATAATTAGTTGATCTCCCGGCAGGCTATGGGCTAATACCTGTGAAATCTCAATTTCATATTTGCTATCCTGCGCAAAGCCTATCTGTGCCCTCTCCAATAGTTTTCCTTCTCTTCTTAAGTATAGTTTGAATGGAATACGTTGAGCCTCTGCTGAATCCGGTTCGCCCTTCATTACTGTCAACACCCCCCGGCTATGCGTATTAAAAGCCCCATAATCCAGGAGGTTTCCGTTTAACAGAAGAGGATTGCAGTGTATAATAGCATCTCTGCCAGGCTCGCTTCTTTGGTGTTCATTTTCCTGCATGACCTTCTGAGCGCAATCTTCCTCATTTGATTGCTCAGTATAGTACCAATCTGCAAACTCCTGCGCATACGCCAGGTTCGTGACAAACCAAAAGGTCAGACAAATCATAAAGGAAGCTTTTGTAATACAATATTTCATGCTAAGCATTGATTTTTATGGTTTAAATATTTCAATAAGCCGCCAGGGGCAGCTTGCTGAAGCCTGATAGTAAGGCACGTCTTACTTATTCGTACTTATTCCCGGGCTTAGTCTTCTTTCATTACCACTTACGATAATCATTTCCATGTATGACGTCATATTGGTAAGGGCAAATTTTTCCGGTAAACCTTCACTGTAAGACTTCCAGGCTCCATGGGCATTATCTTTTCTGTAAACACCGTCCCATTGTCCGGCAAAAACTGAATTGCCTTGTTTAATCACATTGAATGTATAAAGCTGGGCGGGCAAACCCTTTTGTATGTTTTGCCAGCTTTGACCTTCGTCAGTAGATGAAAGCAGCTCATTGTAAACCATGGCATAAATGGTCTCATCGTCTGAACTGATATTATGGACAGAACGATTGTTTAAAAGATTTATCCAATTCCGCTGCCCTTTCGGAGATGTAAAAACTCCCTGATTGGTACCTATATAAATACTTCCGGCAAAGGCTGTAATACCATTTACCTGTAGGGTAGGGTTACTGTATTCCAGTTCCCATGTATTTTGAAATTCATTGAAAGAATAAATACCCGCATTTGTTCCCGCATACAGTTTGCCGTCAAGCTGAACAAGTTTACGAATCGTGAGATTGTCGAGACCGGTCTTAATGTTTGTCCAGCTTTTTCCCTGCTTCGCTAAATAAAAAACGCCATCTAATTGTGTGCCCACATAGATTTGGCCATTGTAAAAAGTCAAAGCCCCCGGATTGCTTTCAATAATTCGCTGATCGGAGGGAATACTCACCCAAAGATCTTGCTGTACATCAAAAATATATACCCCATGTTCTCTGGTAACGACTCCAAGGTCCTCATGGGAAACAGCTATCGCTCCCAGTCCTAATTCAGCCGTATCCGGTAAGCCGTCACTCATATTTTTCCAGCTCAAACCATTATCACTTGAAAAAAAAATGATTCCCTGATTCGTTGCAACAGGGTACTCAAGCGTACTAGCGGAGGTATCATCCCCTTTCTCTTTTTTGGCTGTACTTTTGGTTTGCCCCTTGCAGGAACATAGCATAGCCAAAAATAATATGAGAGTGAGATTTTGTGGTTGCATCATGTCAATGAAAAGAATTACCAATGGTCGGATACAAACTTATTACTTAGGGAAGAAGGTATTTGTAAAATGACTGTAAAAAAAGTGTAAATTGAATGTAAATACTTGTGTGTCTGATGTTTCCGTTTTTTCTTACTGTTATGAAATCCACACTTCGCTTTGCCGGTCTTTTCTCCCTGCTTACTCTCCTGCTCTCTGCCGTGGCACTGTATGGTACAGATGAGCATACTGTCTTTCTGAAGAAAAGAGCTCCGCTGGTGATCAGAAAGATAGGGCATAAGCTGCTGCTGCATGCCGGGGATTCATCTTCCAGGGTGTTACCTGTAAAGCAAATAGATGAGACCACTTTTCAGCTTGAGTTTCAGCGCACTTTCTCCTTTGTGCCGGACAGTCTGGTGGAGGTCGTCCGTGTAAACCTGGCGGAAAATAATTTGCCAATGGAATATGTGGTCAATGTGCTGGAGTGTTATGCTCATGAAGTGGTATATGGTTTTGCTATGGGAGAAGAGTACAGAGATATCGTTCCCTGCGAAGGAAGGGTACAGCCTGAGGGTTGTTATGCTGTCCAAATTACATTTGACGACTTTGCAGTATCCGGCACCAAAAATAAGCATTACTTTTTGTTCACACTCGCCCTTAGCAGTCTGGTGGTAATTGGGTTTATAGGTAAAGTATGGATAAAAAACAGACAGCAGTTAACTGAGCGGGAAGCTAGGGCTTTCATCCCCCTCGGTAGCTATACTTTTGATCAGCGACAGGGGAAGCTTATGAATAGGCACCAGAGTATTTCGCTTTCAGATAAAGAAAGCAGGCTAATGACAATTTTTGCGCTTCAGCAGAATGAGCTGATTGAGCGGGATCGTTTGCTGAAGGAGGTATGGGAAGATGAAGGAGTCTTTACGGGGCGCAGCCTGGATGTATTTATCTCCAGGCTAAGAAAAAAACTTCAGGATGACCCTTCAGTTCGCCTGGCTAATGTACACGGCAAAGGCTATAGGCTGGAGGTAGATACCTGATACATCAATTTGTGCAGATGCTATTTCCTTCGCTTTCCATATCCTTTCCATAGTCCTTTTTTATATAATGAGTTGAATCAGTGGGGTGGAGAACGTATTATTGTGTAACAAGCTAAATCTGAACTTCATGCAATCTGATAGACGTAATTTCCTCAAGAACTCATTGGCTTCTGCTGCCTTTGCTCTCCCTGCCGGGGCTTTGGCTAATACTTTTTCCGGCGGCTCCCGTATTGTTGAAGTAAAAGCAAAAGCCGGGAAACCTGCACAACCCAAGGAATCTATTCGTTTCTCCGTCATAGGGCTCAACCACGGGCATATCTACGGGCAGGTAGAAGCACTGAAAGAAGGGGGTGGTGAGCTGGTAGCAGTATATGCCAAAGAGCCTGATTTACTTCAAAACTTTACGAAGCGTTATCCTGAAGCTAAAGTTGCCCGGTCGGAGCAGGAAATCCTGGAAGACGATTCCATACAACTGGTGGCCAGCGCCTCCATTCCGGTAGAGCGGGCTCCGCTGGGCATCAGGGTGATGCAGCATGGCAAAGATTTTATGGCAGACAAGCCGGGTATTGTCACCTCGGAGCAGTTTGAGGAAGTAAAAAAAGTGCAGAAAGAAACCCGGCGCATCTACTCCATCATGTACAGTGAGCGTTTGCGTAATCCTGCCTCGGTACAGGCGACTGAGCTGGTGCAGTCAGGTGCCATTGGCAAGGTAGTACAGACCATCGGTATGGGGCCACACCGGATGCGCCCTGAAAGCCGACCCGAATGGTTTTTTGATCCGGCCAAAGCAGGCGGCATCCTCTGTGATATCGGCTCCCACCAGTGTGATCAGTTTCTTTACTATACCGACTCCAGCGAGGCCGAAGTAACGACTTCACAGATAGGTAACTTTGGTAATCCGGAATATCCTAAGCTTGCTGATTTTGGAGATATGAATGTACGCAGCCCCAAAGCCACCGGCTATATCCGCATTGACTGGTTTACCCCCGAGGGGCTGGACACCTGGGGTGATGGCAGGTTGTTCATACTGGGTACCGAAGGTTATATTGAGTGTCGTAAATATATTGACATTGCCGGTAGAGAAGGAGGGAACCACTTATTCCTGGTAGACCAGAAAGAGACCAAGTATTACGACTGTACCGGCATCCATATGCCTTATGGGGAGCAACTGGTAAGTGATGTGGTGAATCGTACTGAAACCGCCATGACGCAGCACCACTGCTTCCTGGCTACCGAACTGGCCATCAAAGCCCAGGATAACGCTTTTCGCTTGCAGGTTTAACCGAAGGAGTGGAGAGTAGCAAGTTACAAACTTGTTTTTATCTGTACGCTTAAGTTAAATCAACTTAAGCGTGAGGAGTTGAGTCAAAATGTGTAATGAGCAGGGTTGATCACTTGTACTCCTGCTATTCCACTAAAATCTTTTTCATTGAAAGTAGCAATCTGTTTGATATTGTTGGCAAGGGCGTTGGATGACAGTGTTCGTTTTTCTGTTCTTTCCCCTTTTTCAGTTTTTGTCCTTCAGCCTAGCTGGCCGCACGTTGCACGTCGCGAAGGAATCTTGCTTGGCCCTGCATTAAGCTTGAGATAAGTTCGAGAAGAGATAGGTTGAGGGGTTTGCTTCTAACGAAGTGTCGTTTTAATACCTAAACTTAGTGCACTTCACTTAAAAGTTCCATTCGCGACACGCAGTGTTGGATGACAGTTCTCTCCATTGTCCTTCAGCCTAGCCGGCCGCGAAAGGAATCTTGTTTAGACCTGCTTGAGGTTTAGGGTTGGGCCAAAAGTGATAAATTTTTTGAAATAGTATATATCTCTCCCTCGTTATTATCTAAAAATTGCACTGCTGTATCATGAAAAGAGGAAGGTTGATCTTTCGCATAAACCAGCACATTGGTATCAAATAGGATAGCTTTACTCATAGGCAATGTCTCTGATGTTGACATGATCAAATTTTCCTCCGAAATCTCTTAACTTTAAATACTTTGTCCGGCGGCCTTTTTTGCTCTTTAGCGCTTCTACCAGTTGCTCTACCTTTTCCAGGTCTTTTTCACTTAAAGTGTCCAGCGCCTGCTTGATTTTTTCTTTAGTACTCATAAGCCATTCATTTATGCTTCAAGATAACGAATTTTAAAACATATAGATTCTTTTATCGTCCTGAGCTATCTTTTAAAGTTAAGGTAGTAATCTGAACAGGATACTTTTCTAATAAACTCTTCCTCAAGTAATAAATACCTGAATTAGAGCGGGTTTAGTGAGCTGCTGCTGGCTATTTTAGTAGAAAAAGAAAAGCCATGCCCATTCGTTTTGCGCTCTATCGCAATCCTTTCAGGAAGCACCAAGAAGAACTGGTAGCCCGGGTGGTGCATCATAGCTGTGCCGGTGATAAGGAGGTGCTGGACATGATGATGTTGCGCAATAACGGGCTCACCCGCTCGGAGGTGATGGCGGTACTGGAAGAATATACGGTAGCGCTGGAATACCTGCTCAGAGATGGCTATAGCATACACACTTCTTTGGTAAAGCTGGAGGCCAGCATCAAAGGGAAGTTCAGGGGTGCGGACGATCGTTTTGACCCTAAGCGCCATAAGGTCTGCCTGAATGCCAGCCCCGGTAAGCGCCTCCGCAAGCTGCTCCAGGGAGAAAAAGCCTATCGGCAGGAGCGTTCCTGCCCCCAACCTTACATAGAGGACTTTAAGCACTTTGACTCCCAGCTTCCAGCACATAGCTTTCTGCCCGGCATACCGGTTCGCCTTACAGGCAGCCATCTGAAAATCAATCCTGAGCAGGAGGATGAAGGCATCTTTCTGAAAGCAGCAAACAATACAGTATGGAAGGTAAGCCAGCTGGTGACCAACTTCCCCGGCGAGCTACTCTTCATGATGCCTGAGGATATGCCCGCCGGTACTTACCTGGTGGAAGTGCGCTGCCGGGTAGGCAACAGCACCGAGCTTCGCTCAGACACTTACATTCACCCTCTTAGTTGCTCCCCATCCGCAGCTTCCGAATAAGCATTTCGCACAGTCCGCAATCTGATTTCGTAGCTTCCGCTTTTTCATTTCGCAGCCTGCGCAATAGTTAAAATACGCTTAGTGCAACCCTATACGATTACCAATGCATGGACCTGCATGTGGCTTATGCGGGGTGTACAAACCAGTTAGGCAAAAGCATCATACACTGCAAAACTCCCAAATTACGCCGTACCACACGCTCGCATCTTGCGACCGGGCTGCCGGAGCAGTGTGGAATATCTATCAAATCTATTTCTGTATGGTTAAACTTAATCTGCCTCCGGCCAGATGAACTGATCACTCGGCGGGGGCCGGGGGCGCCCTAGCCGAGAGACTGAGAAAATATTATTTCCTATTAATCTAACATTTCATAATAAAGTAAAGCATCGCTGAAATCTTTATTGCTACCAAGTTTTGAATAAAACCTCTGTTCAAGTTCGTCCATTTGGTAGTAGAAAAATCTTAGATCATAGTCCTGAATAAACCTTAACATCGTAGACTTAACTTTGCCATAGTTAGCTTCATTTTGAGAGCCTAACTCCTTTATTACTTCCAATAGTGCAGAATCTACCCTATATAAATCATCCACTTCAAAACTAAGTTTATAAGGTGCTTCATACATAGTAATCAGAGTAGGAAGCAATCTGTTGTCTTTAATTTTCAATAGCATTTCATTGGAGATATGAAGTGATGGATATTTTCTGTGAGTGAAAACCCATCTGTTAAGGTAATCTAACCCAGTAAAGTTTCCGATTTCAAGAAGCTTTTTAGAGTAATATAGTGATGCTTCTTCTGAAGCAGATGTGATATTTTGAATTAAATAGTCCTCAACAAAAGGAACCTTTAATTTGATAAGGTGATCTATTAGGTTCTGTTTAATTTCACTATCAATTAAACCAATAGCCCCTTCAAATTCATAGGGATCACCTCCTAAAGAGAAATAGTATCTAAGTAATTCTTTCTTTTGGTAATCTTTTAAAAATTTAGAAAATATCTCTTTTTTCATATAAGGTAAAGCCTCGGAAAAATTGTAGTTGTCACAAATCTTAAAATGTCTTTGAAGAACAGCTTTCACGCCAATACCAGCTTTCAGATTAGCTAAAACTCTCTCTTTAACTTTTTCAACTCCAAATTTATCAACTAAGTATTTAACTAACGAAAGGTTTTCACGTTCATCAGTTTTATTTCTAGATGGAATCAGATTGCAATATATTTTTAGCATATCTAACAAAGAATCCTCTAAAAAGGGGAAGTCAAACCTTTGAGCACAATAAGCTAAAAATACCTCTCTATATCTGTAGCTTACGCCACCCTCCGGGTTTTCAACAATCGCATCATCAAAGTTGGCTAAAGTTAAATTTATTTCACACCACTGCTGAATAATAGAAATATCTTTATCTCTTAAAGAAACATATCCATTGTCAATATCATATCTAATCAGAGTATGAATTTGTAACCATGTCCATCTTTCATGATCATTGAGGATTTTATCTGTTCTTTCTTTTGTAATAGTAGCTTTTCCAGCTTCATTCATTAAAAAGCGAATTATGATTTCATGGTGAATCTCTCCTAATCCCAATCTATTATGTTGATAATTGGTGAGATCTCTTTGGTTTAATTCATCTTTCTTCAACTTTAAAAAGACCTGATTAACTTCTGCTTGAAAAGATGAATGATCAAGAATTAAATCTAAGTCATGATAACTTTTTTCTCTCTTTATCTCTTCAAATGAAGGTTTCTGCACGTAAACAAATTTATTTCCTGAAGCTGCATTAATTTCCTTATAGAAATAATCATGCATAGGTTTATTCATATAACTAAGCAGATGTCTAAAGTCAGTAATAAGAGTATCCTTCAAGACCCCTTTTATATATTGTTCAACTACATAGTCACAACATTCATCATTGGCTAATAAAGACATCATCTGGACATGCTCAAAATCATTATCTGAGTCTATTATATACTGTCTGTAAAAGTGAAGAAATGCATCAATAGTTGTATTAGTGTTCTTAAAAAAGCAATTAAATGGTTCTATGTTCTCCTTACTAGCTCTTTCTTCTATAGTCTCCAAAAGCTGAATTACTTTTGAATAAAGTTCTTGACCTTTTTGGTGTAAAGTAGTTGCATTTTTAAGTGCAATTCTAAGGAGATCATTTAATCTGACTTCAGAAAGATATACTTCCTTAAATTTGGAGATATAATCAATTAGTCTATTGACAGCATCAAATGAAGTGGATTGTTCAAGCCCCCTTAATAGTTGAAAAGATTCATCGGCTAATGTAACATTTTCATCCTCAATTGTACTAAGTGAATTATTATTGCTTTCCATATTTAAAATTTCAATGCCTTCTAAATATACATTAATGTATAGCTCATGGTAATTAGTAGAGGTTAAATACTTATACATACCAGCTCTTGTGTATTTGCTAGATTTAAAATCAAACTCTTTAATGAGTTTGTAAGTAATCTTTTCATCTCTCGTATTAATTTTTGACAATGAATAGAATACTGTTAAATAAGTTGCATGACTGAAATGACCACTAAGCAATTTTTCTACTAATAGGTTTTCTATCTCATCTACATAATCTTGGATTTTTGATACTTTAAATTCTGAGAGAAGACGTACTGCTCTGTTTAAATCTACATTAGTAGAGGACATCCTGAGCTTACTAAGTAAATACTTTAAGATTTCATGGCTTTCATCCACGAAGGTTATTAAATCCGAATATTCAAAGTTGATATATGGAAGGATAACTCCCTTTACTTCGCTTTCTTGATATATTAATTTGATAATTTGCTCCCTTCTACTTAAGTCTATCTTATCTTTTTCAAACCTAACCAATACAGATGGTTCACTATTACACATCCATTCAAGAAGCATTTTGAATTTCTCTGAAGAAGCATCCAACAGTTGAAAAGTAAAGGAAAGTGTATTTAGCCAAAAAGGTTTTATTTTTTCGTAATTTGAATCATAAGATGTCAGTGCTTTAATATTTTGAAAAGTTAATTTTATTAACTCTTTGGCAGCTAAATACTCTCTGAAGTTATTATGCTCAAATTCCCACTTAACAATTTCGCTATCTTTTTTATTGAATAGAAAACTATATTTTAATAAATCACGGAGGCTTTTATCAGTAATTAGTTGTTGCAACTCTTTTTCTTCAAGATAGCTCCTTCCTAAATAGTCCATAATCAGTGCTATCTTCTGAATTGTCTTTGTTAATACAACTTCATTTTCTTTTATTGAGACACCTGTATTTTCATACTTAGCTTTATCTAACTTAAAGCACGCTTCAATAGCTAGTTCAAAAATTTCGGTTTTGTTTGCAGGAAGAATTGTTTGATATAAGTATATCTCTATCAATAACTTAAAGAAAAAAGGGTTGAGTATAATCTCACCTAGTTTCTGTCTTGTAATTTCCTTTAAAAAGGATTTTTTTATTTGAGCGTAATAAGTTGTAAGGTGTAAGTCAATGTCTGATGCAGACAAGTTTAGAATGTAGAAAGTTTTGAAATCACTTAACTTAGCACTAAAATTTTCTTTTTCTGTCGTGTAGAAATTATTGCGACATGATATCAGAATATAGGTATCGGGAAAGTATTTGACAAAACTATTCAAGCTTAGAACAGCATCGTCAAAATATTTACTATTGACTTCATCAAGTCCATCAAAAATCAATAGGGTTTGATTAGGTGGTATATTACTCCAACCATCATATTCCTTATCAAGTAATTCCTCAATTTTTTCACCTTTATAAGTATTTAGCGAGATCTTTAAGGGGTAAAAATAAGAGTCTTTAGATGAAGTTGTATGTGCTAAATGTTCAAGCTCAATACTCTTACCACTTCCAGCAAACCCTAGAAGTGTAATCTTTTTACTTTGGATCAATGCTTCATAAAGTGAATGTATTTGTCTTGCGTATGGAGGCTTTTCTATTTCATCTATACTAGCTACACTTCTGTGAATGTAGTTTTCTACTTTCGGGTAACTTTTTTTAGAAGGATGATTGGTTTTAGGAGTTATTTGTTCTTCAATCTTTTTTAAAATTTTTTAAACCTTCTGATGAAGTAATTCCAATCTTTTCAGTGTCTTGCTGTAGGTTATCAAGTTGGTAAGCCTGAAATACTTGTATAAGTTTATTACGGAATAAAGGTTCTTTTAATAATTCATGAATTAAAAGTTCTCTAAGTTTTTCAATAAAGTCATCAGGTAAAGAAGTAAAGTCAATATGATCTTCTAATATTATAGTATCTAGATCAGAAAGAGGTAATAGTATCTGCTTTAATTCATTTTTGACATCGGGAATTTTTAAAAAATCATAAGCATTTCCACCAAAAACGGAAGAATTATAATATCTGTCTAATTGCTTAGATGTATTTAGCAATACTTTTTCAAATAGCTGATCTTCCTTTTCATTCTCTGATAACGTAAAAACATTTTTTAGACCATGATTAATTAAAACTTTAGCAATTAAGCTTCCTAAATCAATGTCTTCAAGCATATTATTAATATTTTATAACACAAATTTAATAAAAATTATAAGGGTAATGTGCTTGTTCTTGTCATATCCCTCTAGCTTAAGTTTGCAACTGTCAGAATGCAGCAGAAGCTTTTTGCCTCGTTAAGAATTTATATTAATAAGCGAAAAGCATTAAACATAAATCACACTCTTCTCCCTACTTCTCTTTAAAATAGGATTCATATACCTAAAATTGATCAAATCAATTTTAGGGTTTTACAGTAATTGAGTCAGGTATTCTTCTAGTAAAACCCTTTGGGTGTAACCTACGCTAATACCTTCCTGGGGTATATAAAAAAGGTCTATATCACTTTCGGTAGTAGCCTGCTCAGTAGCATAACTACCAAATAAGCCCAGGCTTTCAATACCAAACTGTTGGGTTAAGAAAGGCTTGCTATCCCTCAACTTTTGTAAGATATCCTCTTTGTTCATGGTATTATTGTTTAATATGGATTGAGGGATATTGATTTGCTTATTTATATTATACACATCTACCGCGTTTCAATTACGTTAAAAAAGATATAAATTAAACACATGAAACAGCTTATCATAGATTTGCCGGATACGATGGATATGGAAGAGAAAGAGGTCAAAATAGCCTTGGCTGCTAAACTGTATGAAATGGGTAAACTTACTTTGGGTCAGGCTGCCGATATGACCAATCATAGCAAAGAGCACTTTATGGAGCTTTTAGGGGATTATGGTGTGTCTTTATTTAATTACGATCCTGAAGATCTGGATGAAGATGTAAAGAATGCAGAAGATCATAGTCTCTGATGCTAGTTGCTTGATTCTATTTTACAAACTAGGAGAACTAGATTTGTTAGAAAAAGTATATGGCAAGATAGGAATAACCGAAGTTGTAGCTAAGGAGTTTAATCGTCCTATTCCTGAGTGGATTGATATATATTCACTTAAGACAAGCTTACCTGCTAGTCTTAAAAATGCACTTGATCCAGGAGAAGCGAGTGCTATAGCTTTAACAAAAGAGTATCCTAATAGTCTACTTATTATTGATGAACTAAAAGGAAGAAGAGTAGCTAAAGCTCTTGGTATTGAAATTACAGGTTCTTTGGGAGTAATATTAGCCGCAAAAAACAAAGGTTTGATTCCTACAGTATTGCCTATAATAGAAAAAATAAAGCAAACTAATTTCAGGCTCTCAGATACTCTTATACAAAAATTTCTGGTCAAAGCAGGAGAACAGAATCATTAGCCTTCTGATACACTCTTCTCTCTGGTTTCAGTTCCGTATCGGGGGTAATTACCTGGCGCATTGCCACTGAAACTCACAGGTAAATGAAAGTCTGCAACTGTCATAGACTTTAATTCCGCTAAGCAAGAAAAAGATAAACCCTCAAAGAAGATACAGCTAAGCCCAGGCTAATGCCTATCGCATGATTTCTGTAAGAATTTAATTTATCGCACGGCGTGGCTGACCAGGCGAACCGTTAAATTCCTGCGCATGACCTACAAACAACACAAACAATACCGCCTTCCGGGCTACGATTATTCGCAGGTGGGGAAATATTTTATTACCATCTGCACCAAAGATCGGATACATTATTTTGGTCATATATATGAAGGTAACATGCATTTGTCAGAGGCAGGTACGATTGCCAAAGACAATCTGTTGATGATTCCTGAACAATTTCAGAATACGGTTTTGGGTTCGTGGGTGGTCATGCATTCCATGCCGGGCCAAATCATATTCATATGATTTTGGTGATTAATGGTGAAACGGAAATCCGTAGGAACGTGACGGTTCGCCGCGCGATTAATCACGTTCCTACAAAATCCGGCATCCTCAATAACCCTATGGAAATGCCAGTGGATACCATTGGGAAAATGATGCGGTGGTACAAAGGGAAGGTTTCCTACCAATGCAGAAGACAGGGATATGAATTTTCCTGGCAATCCCGGTTTCATGACCATATCATTCGTGATGATCGGTCATTGGAGAGAATCAGGCAGTATATTCAGCATAATCCTCTACAATGGGAGGAGGGTATGTTTCATCCTAGCTCAGGGCTGTAATCCTCACCTTCCGTTTATAATTTCTCCCCCCTACAAACGAATGCGAGCGATTAGTTCTCTCTTGAGGTTACATTCTTCCTTCCTCTCATACTAATACGCACAACATCATTAACCCAAACTCCGGAAGGCTGTCCTGGCAAAAGGCCGGGATGGCTTCGGAGATTAACCCTAACGACCATGAAGTATGTATTGAGAGGTCGCATCTATGCCACAATATGCGACGACCGAAAGCTGCCCCTCAGCCGCAGCGTTGTAAGACTGTATCGTTTTGAGGCCAAAGACGCTACCCGCCTGGTTGCCGCCCAGGCCAAAGAGGTTTTTCAGTTTCTGGAAGAGAAAGACATCAAAGCCAAGCAGAAACGACTGCTGGCCGAGACTACTACCGATGCGCAGGGCAACTATAGCTTTGAGATTGACGGTGACAAAAAAAAGTACAAAGGCGAAGCGGTAGAAGTGGATGTCTACTATCCCGAAATCCCCGACTACGGACAGGAGGATACCGACAAGCCCCGCAACTACAAAGCCTTTCAGGCTACTCTGGATGTGATACAAGCCCGCTGGAAAGAAACCAATGAAGGCCTGCTGGGCCAGTGGAACTATACCCTCTCCCGCAAATGGTGGTGTGCCCTATTGCGCCGCCTGGATATCTGGGTGATCTGCGGTACACTGCTGGATTGTGAATCCGGGCAGCCACAGGCAGGAGTGGAGGTGATCGCCATGGACGATGATGTGATCAGCGATGATACTTTAGGCAGCGCCATCACCGATGCCTCGGGCAAGTTCTGCATCTTCTACCGCTCCAAAGATTTCAAAAAGACTTTCTTATCTCCTTTTATTAATATAGAGACGCCCATCTTTCCGCTGGGCAACGGGCCGGACATTTACTTTAAGTTTGCCCTGGGCGGCTCCATCTTCCACGAAGAAGATCCTTCCGTAGCCCGCAAGCCTGGCCGGGAGAACGTGGATAACTGCCTGTGTGTACGCCTGTGTATAGAAGGAGGGCAGCGGGAGCCTGTCTCATCATTCTTCCATATTGGCGACGCGAGGAGATACCATATCGTACTGAATATCAATCCGGCAGATGGACGTACCGCCAACAAAGCTGCTGCCAGTTGGAATGAGCAGGCTTTCTTCAGCACCCTGGGACTGCTGGGTACACTGGAGAAAACGCTCAACGGTCAGCCGATGGAGTATAAGTTTCAGTATACCGAACTGGCCAGCCCCACTGATCCTATACCTGCCAACCCTGCTGCCTGGAAAGATGTACTTAAAACCGATATTGCCAATGGCACCATCATCGGCTTTACGCCCAAGTTTGTGACCTCACCACCACCGCCTCATTATGATCCCGATATCTATGCCATTAACGCACAGGCAGGGCAGATAGATGTGGCTTTTAATGGCAACTGGATTGTAGTACCCCAGACCGCCCAGTTCCTTACTGGCCGCCTGATCAACCTGATTTCCGGTAAGCTGGCTTCGGGCAATGTGAATATGAGTACGCTGACGCCGGGAGACAGTAGCACCACGGTAGCGCCCCTGCAAAAGAACCGCTACTTCAGTATCCGCATGATCAAGCGGCAGGCAGGCAATGCCGCCAGCGAAGCGGTGGCCGGTACTTCCCGACCCCTTGCTACCTTCAATACCATTTACCAGAACGTGCCTCACGGCGGCTCATGGGCCCCCGGCCTCACCCAGAGCGAATTGGGAATAGCCTCTTTGGATTTGGATGAGCTGGTGAGCGGAGGCGGTTGTAGTAATATCACTGACTCCATTACGGTGAAGTATACAGCAACCAATCCTAATCTGGGCAATGTGAGCCTGGCTTTCAGTGGACCAGGGGCTACCAATAACTTTGATCCTATCGTATTTACTACGCCAGGAGAGGAGGCCCACGGCACTTCTCATTACCTAGGCAGCTTTGGTGACCTGGAAAACTGTGCCTACGAAATACGCCTGAGTGCGGAGCTGAACCTTACCAATGGTGAAACCCAGCATGACAACATCTGGGACAGGGTGCTGTTCTGCCGTTAAATTAAAGAGTGCATTATAAACGCGCTCCAGGAGTGTATAATTCAGCTACTTAGCGCTTACCTGCCTCTACATATTATTCATTTTTAACCTAAACAGTGTATCATTATGCAGTATTTAATTTCAGGAAAGGTAAGCGAGAAAGAATCCGGCTTACCAGTAGTGGGCATCTATGTGCGGGCTTATGACAAAGATCTGATTTATGACGATCTTTTGGGCAGTAGCATTACAGACAAAGAGGGCAAATTTGCTATGCAATATGAGGACAAGGATTTCAAAGAGATATTTGAGGGAGATGCACCGGAAGTTTATCTTAACCTTTTGTCGGGACCCAGAAGTCTCATTGGCAAATACACACTGGAAGCCTTAAAAGCTAAAAAGGGGGATGATGGATATACACAAATTGAATTCGTGATTCCCCGAGAAAAGTTAGGGGCGCTGGCTCCGGTAAGTCCGGAAGGCTTTCCTGCTTTGAATGAAGATGTGACCCAACGCAAAGCCATAGAGGCTAAAACAGGCTTGCCCGGTGGTGTCAAAATTGAGCTTGATCGCATCTGGCAAAATGGGCAAAACCAGGCAGATATTGAGCGGTTGGAGAATGGCAATATTGTCATTACCAAAAACTTTGACCTGCAAAGTGTGCAGCCCCCTTCCATCGCTTTTGATGGCTTAAATAAAGACAAGCTCGGTGACAATGTACAGGATGAAATCCAGGGTTTTATCCCCGGACACCTGGGGATTAAATTTGCCCCGCAGGAAATCCGACGGATTGGCTTTGATACTAAAGATGGCGAAGACCGTCCCGTCAATGTTTTTCCTCCGGATACGCGCTATGAGTTTAATGACACCTCTTTTCCCTGGTGTACTACCGGCAGGGTAGAAACCCCGGCAGGCGTGTGCTCGGGTACGATGATCGGCAGAAACCTGATGCTCACCGCTTCACACTGCATAGACTGGCAGGACGATTCGGTAGGCTGGATCAAATTTACCCCTTCTTACTACAATGGTTCTGCACCTTTTGGCATTGCCTGGGGGACCAGAGTGGTGTACTGGAACAAAGCCCTTGGCGGCTTGTCCGACTTTGAAACTGCTTTTGACTATGTAGTAGTAGTTCTGGACCGTAATATGGGCGACCTGACCGGCTATACCGGTTATCGCAAATATTCATCTTCCTGGAACAACGGTAACTACTGGCAGGTGATCGGTTACCCAGCCAGCCTGACCGGTACGCAGCGCCCTACTTTCTCCGGTGGCGGCTCCATCTGGAATACCGCTTCCTTCTCTACCAGTGGCAAAGAAGGTTTGGTGATGGGAACCTTCATTGACATCACTCCCGGCAACTCCGGTGGCCCGGTCTGGGGCTGGTGGGGAGATGAACCCTGGCCAAGAGTGGTAGGTGTAGTAAGTGCAGAGTCCAGCAGTCCCGGCTTTAGTACCAGTGGAGACAATGAAGCAGGCGGGGGCGAGGCTTTATCTGTGCTCATCACCTATTCCAGGGATAACTATTCTTAACAAATTCATAATCGGTAGTTAGTAGTGTTAATCCTGAGCATCATGTAGGTGCTCAGGATTTTTTTGAGCTAAAAAAAGGTCTGGCAGGATTCCAAACCTGCCAGACCTCTGTAAAAGCACGCTGTAATTACTTGTCTTTACCCATATAAGGGTAGCGGAAGTCTTTAGGCGGTACGAAGTTCTCTTTGATCGTACGAGGGGATACCCAGCGCAGCAGGTTGATCATAGCGCCTGCTTTATCGTTGGTACCCGAACCTCTGGCTCCTCCGAAAGGTTGCTGTCCGACCACCGCTCCGGTAGGCTTATCGTTGATATAGAAGTTACCCGCAGCCTGGCGTAGTTTGCGTATTGCCAGCTCTACCGCCATTCTGTCCTGAGAGAAAACCGCTCCTGTCAGCGCGTAAGGAGAAGTCTGGTCCAGCAGTTCCAGTGTCTCTTCAAAGCGTTCCGCCTGATATACGTAAATAGTGACTACCGGGCCGAAGATCTCCTCTTCCATGGTTTTGAACTTAGGATCATGCGCCTGTATGATGGTAGGCTGTACGAAATAGCCTTTGGACTTATCATATTCACCTCCGGCGATGATCTCCGCCATCTCATCCTTGCGGGCGTGATCAATGTAACCTGCGATTTTGTCAAAGGCAGTCTCGCTGATCACTGCTCCCATAAAGTTGCTGAAGTCTTCCACATCACCCATCTTCAGGTTTTTGTGGTCTTCCAGTATATAGCCTTTTACTTCCTCCCACAGGTTATTAGGGATATAGACACGAGATGCGGCAGAGCACTTCTGTCCCTGAAACTCAAAAGCACCGCGGGTGATGGCGGTAGCCAGTGCTTTGGCATCGGCAGTCTTATGAGCTATGATGAAATCTTTTCCCCCCGTTTCTCCTACAATGCGCGGGTATGAGCGGTAGAGGTCAATATTGTTACCAATGGTCTTCCAGAGCTGCTTGAATACTTTGGTGCTGCCGGTAAAATGCAGTCCGGCAAAGTCTTTATGCTTAAATACCACATCTCCGACTACCGGACCATCTATATTGATCAGGTTGATGACACCATCAGGCAGGCCGGCTTCTCTGAAGATTTTCATGAGAAGGTTAGCGGCATAGACCTGCGTTTCGGCAGGCTTCCAGAGCACTACATTCCCCATCATAGCAGGAGCGGTAGGCAGATTACCTGAGATGGCTGTAAAGTTAAAAGGCGTAATCGCCAGGATAAAACCTTCCAGCGGACGATGTTCCAGGCGGTTCCATAGTCCTTTGGAAGAGATAGGAGGCTGCTGCTCATACACTTCCGTCATATAATGCACATTAAAACGGAGGAAGTCTATCAACTCACATACGGCATCAATCTCTGACTGATGCGCGGTTTTGGACTGTCCCAGCATGGTGGCGGCATTCATCTGGTAGCGGTAAGGGCCGGAGATCAGTTCCGCTGCTTTAAGAAAGATGCTGGCACGATGCTCCCAGGGCATGTTTTCCCAGCTTTCTTTCACATTCAGGGCAGAGTCAATGGCCTGTTGCACGTGAGAGGCATCACCTTCATGGTAATGGCCAAGGGTAAACTGGTGGTTGTGAGGAGAGCTAAGTCTCTTTTTGTTGCCGGTAGTGATCTGTTCGCTGCCGATGTATAGTGGGACCTCTACCGGCTGCTCTTTTATGGCCTTGAGGGTAGCCTGTAGCGCTTCTCTTTCAGGAGTGCCGGGGGCATAGTCATATACCGGCTCATTAGTAGGGGTAGGAACTTTATAAAATCCTGTTGACATATCTGAATGTTGTTTTGATGCGATAAAAAAATTTGCTTGTAAAGGTATAGCGGATAAAAAACAGATGATAACAATAGCACTATTTTTTTCCGACACGTGTACTTCTACTAACGAAGCCCTAAGCGATATAGGTTCAGAAAGGGGAGGGAGATCTATTTGCAGCTACGAAGCTAAGAGGTTAGAATATTTATCTAACATAACTTTAAACATTAGAGAGAAAGGACGATCTGGATTTTTAAAACTTAGTAGAGCTTCTTTTTCGTGCTCATGTATTCCTCTATCTTCCTGATGCATTGCTATTAAAATCTTACTCAGAAGTTGTTCAAAATACTTTATCTGGGTTAGTCTTACTTTATCCAATTGATCGCTATTTAATTTGAACTTTTGAATAGTTCTTAACCCTAATTGAGATCCATTTTTGGTTCTTATAATTTCATCTTCAAAAGATATGTGCTCTTGAATTATTTCATCAGTATCTCGGCAAGGGTCTAGGGCTTGAGTAACAGGAATACGAAGATTTTCAATTTTATTGTTACAGTTGTCGCAGGACAAATAAAGATTATCCCAGTCAAAAGCTAGGTCTCTTATTTCGGCTACTTCAATAAAGTGATCTACTTCCTGTGGGATATCTTTTAGCTTTCTTTCACAATAGAAGCACTTGTGGAAGCTCATGGTATTTAGTGTGTCTCTGATTTGCTGATGTGCATATTGCTTGTTGCTAGGCCTTGGGTTATCACTATTTACAAAGCGTTCCCGCCAGCTATCTTCTTTTCTTTCCAGAATTTCAGGTTTAGGAAGTCTTTGAATAAAACGCATGAGTTACTTGCCCGATAGGTTACTTAATAGATCCTCTACATCAAAATAAGAGAAGTATTGTGGGTTGATACTTTTAAGCTTTTTCTCAATTTCATCCCTCTTTTTGTTGTCTCCCTCTTCAATAGCTTTCTTCCGCATATCAATCAGTTCACTGATTTTCTCGTTGAATGGTTGGGTATTGAAGAGAGGGGTAAGCAGTATTTCATCAATTGGTTTGTTAGAATAAACATCGGTTTCATCTACGATTTCTGCATGATCTTCCCTGGATTCACAAACATATATGCGGGAATTCTCAACGGAAGCGACAATAAAGGGTGAGTGGGTAGTAAGGATAATCTGAAGATTGGGAAATACCTCCAGAATATTGTTCACGAAAGTTTTCTGCCATTTGGGATGGAGATGGTTTTCCGCTTCATCTATGAGTAAAAGACCCGGAGTATGGCAAAGCTCTTTCAATGGTTTACCACTTAATACATTAGCCGAATACATTTTTCCCAGCATAGAGACCATGTGCTGTATCAGATAGAGATTTCCGCTGCTCAGTTTGTCTAAAGAGATTTCCTTACCGTTTTGTTCTATGATAGGAGTAAGTGTTTTACGTGCTACGTATTTAAACTCTCCATTATTCAGGCTAAGCTTGATAACTTTTTTTAATACTTCAAAAAGGGCTTCACCCATCTTCTTCTCATTATCATTGTCGCTTGACTTGAGATAATCAAAATATGTAATGAGCTGAGTGACTTCTACATTTTGGTGAATCCCAGATAGAGCATTGAGAAGATAATTTTCAGGTTTCGGAGCGGTCAGGCTTTTAAGATCGAACCCATCTGTTGCTAGTTTAGAAGTCCAATAGTCAATAACCCACCCTGGATATTTAGATTTATCATTTACACCATGAGTAAGTAAAAAATTAAAATTGAGATCATCAGTAATAAATCCATTATTACGATCTTTATTTAAACTATCTGATTTAAGTGCTTTAGTTTTATGATCAATTATTAATTGGGCATCAACAACAAAATCATTTTCATTACTTACAATATCACGTTCTATACGGGAGTAATATCCGAGAAATAAACCTCTGATAGCATCCAGAATGATAGTTTTGCCTGTACCATTTTCTCCGGTAACAATGGTCACAGGAGGTTTTTCCTGTTTATCGTTCTCAGTGATAAACTCTATGTGCCCTTCTCTGAAGGGGCCAATGTTTTTTATGTCAAGAGATTGTATTCTCATGTTTGCAATATAAAAATAATTTACGTGGCATTTATTTTATTAACCTAAGCGATATAGGTTCAGAAAGGGGAGGTTAAAAGCTACTTCGTAATAATCCCCAGATGGAGCAGGGCATCGCCCTGGTTGATTACCGGATTATTGTTCAACCCAATGACATGCGCATGTTCGGGAGACTTTACATACATCTGGAAATCGCCAATAGGGTCGGTGATAAAGCCGATGTTTTCTCCTTTCTTCACAATAGCTCCCAGCTTGATCAGGGAGTGGAAAAGTCCGGCATGCCGGGCCCTGATCCATTTCCGCTTGTGGATGACAATGCTTTTGTTGACACTTTTAGGATGTGTCCTGAGCATCCCCACATGTTTCATCAGCCTGCGTGTGCCATTGATGCCCGCCTGTATCGCCCTTTCGTTCAGGCGCAGTGACTCCCCTCCTTCATAAATAATGATGCTCTTGCCTTTCTTGTCGGCCGCATGGCGCAGGGAGCCTTTGATCAGTTTGGAATGGAGGGTATAGGGAGCATCAAAAGCAAGGGCAAGCTCTTTGCTCAGCGGGTTCTCAAAATTACAGCGCACCTGCGGGATATTGGCCCGGCTGGCACCTCCGGTATGGAAATCAATGCCATAGTCAATCAGGGGGATAATCTCCTTCATCAGGACATAGGCTACCCTGCTGGCTAGTGATCCATTCTTAGAGCCTGGAAATGAGCGATTTACATCCTTTCCATCGGGTACGGTGCGGGAAAAATGTACAAAGCCGAAGATATTCAGCAGGGGGATACAGATGACCGTTCCTTTAGCAGGACGATGGAAGCCCTGATCGCGGATGCGCCGGACGATCTCAATGCCATTGATCTCATCGCCATGCAGGCCTGCCATGAGCAGTAGGATAGGACCAGGCTTAAGCGCCCGGCTTACCGAAATGGGAATAACAATCTCGGTACGGGAAGGCAGGCGGGCAAAGTTGAGGTCAATGAGCAGCTCCTGTCCGGGTTCTATCGTTTGGCCGGCAATGGTAAGGCTAGAGGCTGTATCTTCATGTGGACGGTTGATTCTATCAGGCATAGGGTAAATTTGGGAAATTTTGATCATAAATACGCATGCTATCCTAAAGGAAAACAATAGGAAAAGAGCTTTTTATCAGCAGAATCCTCATTCCATTTTACAAAAACATGATATGTATTACCAGCCCCTACGCATTGAAGGTTCACAACGCAGTAATGATAGAAGGTTAAATATGTAAATTGGTCTTATAAATAGAGGAATCTGTCGAGGATAGGAGATGTCTGCTTGTAAAAGGAAATAATTCCCACTAAATTTCTTTCTATTGCCTCTAAACAACCTATGAGAAAACTACTGCTGGTCTCATGTCTTTTGTGGAGTATTTATACGCCATTACTAGCTCAAAGCCTGGAAGGTATTCGCTGGACGGGCAGCTACACCGACCAAAGCCTGACCGCTATTTTTGAGGAAATCCAAAGACAGGAGACAGTACGTTTCTTTTTTCGGCAGGAGTGGGTTGAGGGGCTGACTTTTAGTGGAAATTTCAACCAGACTCCACTGAAGCAGGTGGTCAGTCAGTTGCTTGCCAATACCGAGCTCAGCTACCAGCCCTATCAGGAGCAGTATATCATGCTTTTACTCAAGAACCCTAATGTCCTGAGTGGAGCAAGCCGCCGGGGCGGGGAAGAAGGCTTGATCATTATCGGTGACTCGCTCAACAATAATGGACAGAAGATGGCTGAAGTCAGCGGATACGTGCGGGATGGTGCCACCGGACAGGGCGTAGCCGGCGCAACGGTATTCGCCCAGGATATTCAACAGGGAACTTCCACCAATCTGAATGGCTACTTTACTTTAAGTCTGCCGATAGACATACACCAACTGACCATCAACTCGCTGGGCTTTGAAGAAGAAAACAGGAATATAAGAGTGATCTCCGACGGCACACTGTCGGTAGATCTGTACGAAGGAACCGCCCGCCTGGAAGAAATTACCATCACTGACAGGGCAGAAGACTATAATGTGAGCAGCCCGCAGATGAGTGCTACCCGCATGGACATACAGAAGGTGAAAAAGATGCCCGCTTTTCTGGGAGAAGTAGACCTGATCAACTCCATAGAAATGCTACCGGGAGTGAGCGTAGCCGGGGAAGGTGCAGCAGGTTTCAATGTAAGGGGAGGGGACGTAGGGCAAAATCTGATCTTGCTGGACGGCATCTCAATCTTTAACCCCTCTCACCTCTTTGGCTTCTTCTCGGCTTTTAATGCGGATCTGCTCAAAGACGCTACGCTTTATAAGGGGGGCATTCCTTCCCGCTACGGTGGTCGTATCGCTTCTGTGCTGGATGTATCGCTCAAAGAAGGAAATCTGAAGAAGGTTAGCGGCAGTGGAGGAATCGGGCTGGTAGCCAGCCGCCTGGCGCTGGAAATCCCGCTGGTAGAAGAGAAAAGCGCACTGATGATTGGGGGCAGGGCTTCTTATTCCGACTGGATACTGAACAGGGTGGATGATCTGGACATTCGTCAGAGCGAAGCCTCTTTCTACGATGCCAACGCCAAGTGGACCTACCGCCTCAACGAAGCACATAAGGTGGGACTGACCGGCTACATCAGTAATGATGACTTTCTCTATGCCGGTAATACTTCTTATGGCTATCAGAACATGGGAGCAGCTCTCAACTGGGACTTTCTGATCTCTCAGGAGTGGCTTTCAACCTTTACACTGACACACTCTCGCTATAACTATCAGGTAGGCGACTTGCAGGACAGTACCCGGGCTTCTATGCTGGATGCGGGCTTTGCCATCTCAGAAGGGCGCTGGAACCTGAGCCGCTTCTGGGGAGAAAGACATCAGGTAGACGCAGGGGTTAACCTGGCACGCTATGCGTTTGCAGCGGGAACGCTTCGTCCTGAGGGTGATTTCTCACTGATAGTTCCTGAAACTTTAGCACAGGAACAGGCCTGGGATATGTCGGTTTATCTTAACGATGAGTTTAGCATTACTCCCGACCTGACCCTGAACCTGGGCTTGCGCTATAACCACTACCGGGCAGTAGGTCCTAAGGATGTAGCGGTCTATGAGGAAGGCATCCCCATCAGCCCGGGCTCGGTAGTAGACTCTATGCAGTATGGCTCAGGGGAAACCATTGCCCAGTACCAGGGCTTTGAACCCAGGGTAGCGCTGCGTATTGGCCTGGACAGTAGAAGCAGTGTGAAGCTGAGCTATAACCGTATGCGACAGAATACGCACCTCATTTCTAACACCACTTCCATTATGCCTACCGATATCTGGAAGCTGAGCGATACTTATGTCCGCCCCCAGATCGGCGATCAGTATGCGCTGGGTTACTTTCGCAATGCCATCAGTAATGTGATAGAATCGTCGGTAGAGGTTTATTATAAAGACATCAGCAACCTGGTGGAATATAAGGATGGAGCAGAGATATTAATGAACGAACAGCTGGAAACGGATCTGCTTACCGGCATTGGCAAAGCCTATGGGGTAGAATTGTACGTAGCTAAAAATCTGGGGCGGCTTACCGGCTGGCTGTCCTATACCTACTCGCGCAGCTTGCGCAAAGTAGAAGGGGAGCATACTGATGAGCGCATCAATCTGGGCGATTGGTATCCATCCAATTTTGACAAGCCACATGATTTTACGGTGGTCGGCAATTATCAGTTTACCCGCCGTATCCGCCTGGGCTTTAACTTTACCTACAGCACCGGCCGCCCGATCTCCTTGCCCGAAGGGACTTACCGGGTAGGTAATCAGGATATCGCTCATTTCTCAGCCCGTAATCAGTACCGGGTGGCAGATTACCATCGCCTGGACATCTCGTTTTCGGTAGATGGTAATCTTAAGAAAAAGAAGAAGTGGGATTCCAGCTGGACCTTCGCCCTCTATAATGTATACGGACGGAATAATCCATATTCCGTGTTTTTCAGGAATGATGCAGGCGGCTCATTGAATGCCTATCAGCTTTCAATTCTGGGACGTCCTTTTCCTTCGGTTACCTATAATTTCAAGTTTTGATGAAGCGACTTACGATATGGATAGGGTGCATGATGCTGCTGACCACATGCATAGACCGCATAGAGCTTGACGAATCTCTTTCAGGAGAGCCTTTGTTGGTGGTGGATGCTGTAATCACGAATGCTGATGAGCCTTATACGGTTAAGCTTTCTTATACCTCATCCAGCTTACAAACTTATGAAGGGGAAGAACTAAGGGGTGCGGAAGTATTTATTACTGATGAGGAAAACAACAGAGCGGATATGAGTGAAGTAGATGCCGGAGAGTACGCTACAGACCCTGACTTTTTTTGTGGTGAGGTAGGAAAAACCTATACGCTGTATATCATTACCCCTGACGGCAGGACCTATGCTTCATTACCGGAAAGCATGCCGGAGGTGCCGGCCATTGACAGCATATATTTTGAACTGGAAAGTCGCCCTTATGAAAGTTCAATAGGTACCATCCTGGATGAATGGGGACTGCAATTTTATCTGAACACCGGCAGTGGCGATAATCAGACAGGCTATTATCGCTGGAGCTGGATGGAGACTTATGAGTTTATTGCCCCGCTTACCACTCCTATGCAGCTCAATATTCCTGTCTGCTACCAATCAGGTACGCAGACCCGCTATCTGAATATCGCCTCCACACAGGGGCTAAGCCGGGACAGGATAGAGCGGCAGAAAATCAGTTTTGTAGCTAAGAGCGGTAGAAAACTACAGCGCCGTTACAGCCTGCTGGTAAAGCAGTACGCATTGACAGAAAGAGCATATACCTTCTGGAAAAATGTACAGGTCCAACAGGAAAACTCAGGCTCTGTGTTTGCTCCCCCTCCTTCTCCTATTCCCGGCAATATGTACAATGTGAATGATGACAGAGAAGTAGTCCTGGGGTATTTCCAGGTTTCTTCGGTCACTGAGCAGCGGAAATTTGTGAAGCGTTCAGAGGTGCCAGCAGGACCGGGAGGCTCTCCCGGAGGGTTTAGCGAATGTATTGCGGGCGATGAAGAAGCCGCTGACTATTGTTATGATTGCAGCTTGCTGATTGGAACTACTACTGAAACCCCCTCATTCTGGTGAATACAATTTTGATTCTATTTACACTAGTGTCGGCTACTATGCTTCCCGCTGACGCACAACTCAAAAGCCTAAGCCCTAAAGCTCAGCAGGAAAGCCAGCCTCGTGAAAGCTTACAGCTACAGCTTTCGGAAACAGTGATTGCCGCAGGAGAGGATCTCTGGTTTCAGGCATTATTATCAACAGATAGTAGTGGCAGGCAGACCGAGGCAGGACCAGAGAGCAAGGTGGTATATGTAGAATTGCTGAATAGCAGCCGTACGGTCTTGCAAAGTATATATAGCATTAAAAATGGAATTGCTAAGGGACAAATCCAGGTTCCCGATACCCTGACCGGAGGTTGGTATCAGCTCAGGGCATATACCCAGTGGATGAGGAATTTTGGAGACTACGCATCTCAACAGATCATGATTATTAACCCTTATGAAGATCAGCTCTCTGTACAGCAGCCCAAATCCACTTCTCTCTTTCGTGACATAGCTTTTTTCCCAGAAGGAGGGCATTATGTTGAAGGGTTACCTAACCGTATGGTGCTGCAGTTGCCGGAAGAGGTAATGATGGATTCTATTGCTTCCGCGCGAATTATCAGTCTACAGGACAGCCTCACTATTGCTGAAGTAGCGCTTGAGTCCGGACAGGGAGAATTTATGATCAGCCCTGAACCTGATAAAGCGTATATGCTGGAAGTATACCTTTCCGGTGGAGGTCTGAATGCTCGCGATACAGTTCGGGAAATGCTACCAAAGCCACAAGTTCAGGGCACTACCTTACAAGCTCAGTCTGAAGCTGATGGTTTTAAGGTAGAGATACATCATAGTAAAAGAGCAGAGTATACGCTTAGGCTCAGAGACCGTAACGCTATACTCTACACACAGCAGTACGATGGCGATACGTTTACCAGCCAGTTAAATACCCAGCCCTTCCCTTCCGGAGTGCTGGAGCTGTCTGTTCTGGACAAAGCACAGCAAGTAGTAGCACAGCGTATGGTGTATCATGCAGCAAGTGAGGAAAGCGTAGAAGTAGATCTAAACAAAAATGCCTATCGGCCTCGGGAAGAGCTTAGTGCAAAGCTAAGTGTGCAGGGTGTTGAAATGCCGGCGATAGTTGCCATCACAGTGAGAAAGGTAAACCCGCTGACCAACTTTCTTCAGGAGTACCAGCAGATATCTGGAATGATAAACCCGAATGTAATTCCGGAAGACTTAAACAGTGCGGAAAGGTCTGCCTGGATCAATCAGAAGTTAATAAGCAGAGAAAGTCCTTTCCTGCCTATGACTAATGCATCCGCCATAACTTATGGCAGAGAGGAGGAAAGCCTGACAGTGAGCGGTAAGGTAAAAAGCCTGAATGAGAAAAATGTAGGAGGGCGTGTGGCAGTATTATCAGTACCTGGTAACTCACCCTATTTTGAGTACGCTTTTATCGATAGCGATGGTAGTTTCCAGATTCCTATCCAAGAAAATGTAGTGGGTAAAAAAGATATTGTTCTGCAAATGGCAGATACGAGTTTGCAGGTAGCATGGACACTGGATGAGAAATTTATGCATGAAAATACTTATGAGCGTGAGACATTTCCGTTTGTGGAGGAAGATATACTGAACGAAGTACGTCAGTCCTATACAGGCCGTGCTCAAATCCATTCTCAGTATGGACTTTTTCATACGCAGGACTTGCAGGGAGCTCAGGATAAACAAGACTTTCGCTTCTATGGGGCCCCTAACTTTGAGATCAGGCTGGAAAATTATATAGAGTTGCCCAATTTTGTGGAAGTCAACCGTGAGCTGATGCCTGGTATTCGCCTCAGAGAAAGCAGAGGGGTATATACGCTGGATGTGTTTGATATTCCTTCCCGTACTTTTCTCCCCGGTGAGCCTTCAGTATTTCTTGATGGCGTGTTAATTCATGATTTAAATTATCTGGTAAATCTTCCTCCTGCTAAGATGGAATTGATAGAAACGGTAAACCGGCGTACCTACTATGGTGAATATCGTTTTGATGGTACCATTGCCATTTATACTAAGGAAGGAGGGGCCTATCTAGCTGCGCTTTCGTCTTCGGCCAAACAAGAAAAAGTTACTTTGTACACACCCTCTCTGGCTTTTTCCCGAACAGATTCATTACAGGCGCATGAGCCTGACTTCAGGACATTACTGCATTGGGAGCCTGCTCTGAAACTTGGTGAAGAACCATATATTTTGACTTTCAGCAATGCCGATGAATTGGGTGAATTTGAGATTATTGTAGAAGGGATGACAGAAGGTGGAAAGCCTGTTTATGGAAGAAAAACCTATACTGTTTCTCTTAAGAGTTTACCATAAAAAAAACCGGAGACCTAAAGCCTCCGGTTATTCAAACTTCTACTTTTCTAATTTATCGCTTCAGGATCTTTAATGCATATGTTGTTCCCTGATGAGCGATCTGTAATTGGTAATGTCCTTCGCTGAGGTGCGATAACGAACAGCTCACCTTAGTATCGCTGATCTTTGAAGTAAATACCAGTTTTCCCTGCGTGTCAAAGATCTCCAACTGTCCACCCAACAGCTTTGCCGGTAGCTGTAAGTACAGTTCCTCTTCTACCGGATTAGGGTAGAATTTAAGCTGCTGCCTGATCTCATCCTCAATAGCGGTTACTTCTTTTTCTACTACTTCTTTAGCCACAATGCTGATCTCTTCTCCCGCTACTACAGTAAGCTCCAGCGACTCCTGATTCACTTCAAAGCTGGTAGAAGCATCCATTTGCAATGCCTTATAATCAGCCTTAATGCTATAATTTCCGGGAGGGAGATTGGTAAATTCAAACTTGCCATCACCGTCAGTGATTGTGCCAGCCACCAAGCTCTGATCCCGGCTATTGATAAGGTAAATGCTAAGTCCCACTACCGGGATGCCATCCAGAGTCTCCTCAGTGACCATCAGCCGGCCATTGCTGGCCTGAGCATTCTGGATAAATACGCCTCGTAGTGTAATACCTGTTTCTTCCAGTACCTCAGGGATTGAAATAGGGTTGAGACTAACTTCCGTGTCTTGGGTGAGGCTTATGCTCTCCGCTTCAGATAATAGCAGGTGTTGACCTAAATAGGTAGGCAGGTATGCTCCCTTTTCGGGTTTTATCTTCAGCGTATATTTACCTTCAGGTAAAGTGTCAAATGAAAGCTGATTAGAGAGCATATGCTCTTGCTTAATGATTTTATAAGCACCGTTTTGCTCTTTAAGTAAACTTAGCGTGAGCGGGAAAACATTGCTGGCTTCAGCATCTATACGGATGCTCAACTGATGAATACTATCCTTTTCAATCACTATTTCTTCAGTGATACTAAAACTATGGGTGACCGGGTCGGCAGGCAGATAATTTTTATTGCCCTCTTGCGAGGCTGTGATGGAAACAAGCCCGCTATCTAATAAAGTTACGGTTTTTCCACTTAGCGCAATTGGTCCTTCAAAAGAGAAAGTCAGAGGCAGCCCCGCGTTACTGCTGGCCTCCAGGCTAAAGCTTCCTTCTTCCAGCAGCATATCCGGGATAGCAGTAAAGTTGATTTGCTGCGATGCTTTACTGATGCTAAAGCTCTGGCTTACCGGCTCAGCCGCGAGATATTCTCCATTACCATTTTGGCTGGCTTCAATGGTTACTATTCCCACACCCAATATATTGACTATCTGATCATTTAAGCTGACTAGTTCCTGCCCTGTAATCACTTCATAAGTAACTGCCAATCCTGAAGAAGCCGTAGCACTTAGTTCAAAGCTTTCGCCATATACCTTATTAGGGATAGTATCAAAAGTGATAGTTTGTGCCTGCGGACGAGTGTCTATCACAAAAATTTCAGCTTCAGTCTGACATCCGGTAGGATTGGTAACCCTTACACCATACGTCCCTTCTTCCTTCACCCAGACTGTATTTTCACTGCTCATGCTGATAGGCTTCTGGCCTTCAATTTTATACCATTCAAAAGTCAAAGTATCAGCAGCATACTCCTCTATGGCAGTGAGCATGAGAGAGTCCGTATTCAGGTTGGTGGAGGTTGCTAAGTTTAGTTCAGGGGGTAGGTTGATACCTACATAATCTACTAATACAGTATCTGCTGTATAAGGATTACTTAGGGTAAGACGTATCTCATAGCTTCCACTCTGCTGCAAACTAAAATCAAAAGCCTGTGCAGAACGGATAGAATCAGGCAAACCCATACTGGCGTTTCCTGTCATACGGATAATTTCCCAGCGATAAGTATCGTAAATGTTTCTGCCAGTGGCTGTAAATGTGATGGCCTCATCCATACATGCTTGGGAATTGCGAACCGGAAATCCTGAAATAGATAGATGTGGCTCCTGATCTTCGGGACTTACATGAATTGTAACAGGGTGGCTATGAAGTACCAAGTCCATGATATTTCTTGGATTGGTGATCCGGCAGGTATAAGTGCCTGCATCAGTAGCTTCAAGATCAGATAATGTAAGATAGTTAGCATGAGTAGTAGCCACGACTACACTATCTTTCATCCACACATATTCATTATCATGTACAGATTCATCAATGCTTAAGTCTATGGTATAAGAGTCTCCTTCCTTTAAGTAGACAGTAGTCTCCTTTCCAACATATTTTTGAGCATACAATTTGGCAACAATTTTAGGTTGGCCCACTATATCTTCAAAAGTAAGATGATTAAAATGCATAAGACCTCCTCCTGAGTCAGCGTAATAGAATAATGAATCAGGAATATCATAAATACCATTATTACTGAAATTAAAAGACCAAAGTTTAGTCAATTGATTTACCTCTTGAGGTAGCTGACCAATAAGGTTATTTTTAGATAGGTCTAAACTATGTACCCTTTTATCTGAAATTCCTACTCCATACCAGCTATCTAGCGGCCCGTTAAGCCAGTTGTCTTTTCTTTTCCAGTGGTCACCATCGGTAGCATGATAAAGCGCTACCAGAGCTAAAGAGTCCGAGACGAGAGGGTCAGCGGAGGTAGTGATATGTAAAAGGGTATCAGGGCCAGCGCCGCATTGGTTTAGCGCTTGCAAGCGTATAAAGTAGTCAGTATCCGCACGAAGTGAGGTGAATGTTATTTCTTCACTCCAGGTACTCAGCGACTCATCAACACTGGAAAACTGATCGTTATCATCTAGTTCTATGTAGTAGTTCTCTGCATATTGTACAGAATCCCAATTCAGACTAATGCTACTTTCGCTGACCTGAGTAACATAAGTATGGGGAAAGCTTAGGGGTAAACCCATTAAAGTAACTTCATTTGTTTCCGAATAATTGATGCCGCAATCAGAGGTTGTCCCCACTCTAAAATAGTAAGTGTCTCCCGCATTAAGTCCGGTAATGACTATGTCTTCTTTTACTGTTGTAAGAGAGTCCAGAATGAAGTTAGTAAAGGCTGCTTCTTCTGCTATCTGCACGCTATATCCATCTATATTATAATTATTATCATTCCAGTGTACTGTAAATCCATCACACTTGACGAAATATGCATCAGTTGAGGAAATGGCAGGAGCTTCATGAATCGTAATATCAAAAGTAGAACTTGTCGGGCAACTCCCTGAAGTAGTGTAAGTCACTGCATAGGTACCGGGCACACTGCTGGCAAGGTCAATTTCTCCAGTAATTGTATCTACGAATACCAACCCAGAGGTAGAAGAAAATGTACCTCCGGGGCTTCCTAAGATATCTGCTACTGGATTGGCTTCACTCTTACAATAGCTAGACTGCGCATAAGAGAATGAAGGGTCATCTGCTGTATGAATGCTTACTTCGTAGCTGCTCTCATGGGTACAGGCTTCATTGAGCGCGTAGGTAATGGTATAAGCACCGGGCGTACTCGCAGCAAGGTCAATCTCTCCGGTATTTGGGTCAATTTGCAGTCCTGAAGAAGCAGAGAAAACTCCTCCGGGATTTATTATTGTAGGCAGAGGGTTGGGACCAGTATGACAATAAGAAACTGAGCTATAACTAAAGCTATTGTTAAGACAGTCAACAACCCCATCGCAATCATCATCTGTTCCATTGTCAGGAATTTCTGCCTGATCTGGATTAATATCTTTATCCCAATCATTACAGTCCAGATTGTTGGTTACATACCAAGGGTCACAATATTCTGAACAAACATAGACAGGCTGTGATGAAGCATTCCCAAAACCATCACGGTCGTTGTCGGGATATACGGCAATACCCGGACCCTCCTGTTTCATGTCGATGGAACCTGATACCTTATTAGTTCCACTATACACTTCCCCTATGTAGGTAGGAATTGCCAGGTTATCAGTAAGCGAACCTGAATAATTAAGGTTTGTCCCTTCAGCCCCGGTAGCGGTAATGATCACTTGCCAGTCAAAACCCACAGAGTCTTCCAGATATCCACAATAAAAATCTATACCACTCTGAATCTGTAAGTCTTGCGTGCTGGGGCCAGTTATAGGAGTTTCCAGAACTTCATATTCTCCATCTGCTTCAAAATATGTATAGCCCAAATCCTGAAATGACCTTATTCTTGATCTTATTAAACCCCTACTTTCAAAGTTCTCCACTTTGACTACCACAGAGGTTATTGTTACACCACTTGGAACATCAAATTCAAAAGCAGGTGAGCCACCCTGTGAAGGGTAACATTGCGAAAAAGCTGATAGTGTGGAAAGCGTGAATATTATTGTACTTAATAAAATTTTGTGCATACTCATTTTATGATGTTATACATATAATATATATTATTATTTTTATGAAATAATCACAAAAGTACAATAAATAGTTAGGTATAAATGAGTTTACCCTGCTGTTATCATACATGATAACCCCTGTAACTTCAGAAATTATTATTCATAAGAAATGTGAGTATAGAAAGGGCATGACAAGAGTAGTAGAGCTAAAAAAGAGAAAAAATGCTTAATGAATAATTCTTTTTTAGGGTTAAAAGGATGATTTAAGAAAGGAATAAAACCAAGCTAAGGGGGTCAAAAGGATGCGTTTGATTAGTATAACTCAAACCTTAACTAATATGAGCTACTTGAAATAAAATTTACCAACATGAGAACAAATGAGTGAATACTTGTAATTAAATAATAGAACTTCTCCTGAAAAATTACATGGAAGAGTACTCGTGTAGCATTGTGAGCTTATCACAAGCCTAAAACAAAAAAAACCGAAAGCTTTTAACCTCCGGTTCTTTAGAATTGATTGTACGTACAAAATTTACTATTAGCCAGTCGCCCAGGTCTTGCCGCCTGCTTCTTCTACCGAGATACAGCCTTCGTAGCGGCCGGGTACTTGAGAGTATTGTAATACCTGGGTAGCGCCAATTTCAGAAGTAAAGAAACCGAGCATCACCAGCTCTTTGGCCATCAGGAAGAAGGGTTTCCCCTGACCTTCATAACCTTGTACAGCATCAGCCTGCATCTGGATCACTGCGTCCATCTGCTCAGGCTCCAGATTAGCGAAGTCTTCACCGTATTCGCTCTGGCTATCCTGATTAAGCTTGGCAATGCCATCTACAAAGTGTTGCTGCTCTTCTTCAGTATACACATCATTGAGCATCATGTCCATAAATTCGGGTATGCCTACATCTTTGGCACCGGGTGTGTCAGTTGCCGGAATGATGCGCTCCGCCAGCTCGGCAGTAGCTACCGCCTGGTCGTCAGTGAGGAATACCGGCTTCCAGTCTACCTGCTTTTCAGCAGTACAGCCGTTCAGCACACCGGCAATGGCAGAGGAGGAGAGGGCCCCTCCCATCATCAGGGCAGTTCTTTTTAATGCGGTTCTTCTATCCATCATATCTATAGATCGTTATTAGGTCAGAATTAAACATTCATTTTTTTCAACTCATTCACGGCATGGTCGGCTGCCCTGGCAGTCAAAGCCATATAGGTCAATGAAGGGTTAACACAGGCAGCGGAAGTCATACAGGCCCCGTCAGTCACATATACATTGGGTACTTCGTGCAGCTGATTGTGCTTGTTGAGTACCGAAGTTTTAGGGTCTTTACCCATACGGGCGGTTCCCATTTCGTGGATTCCCAATCCTGGCCAGCTTCCGGCATCATAGGTGTTGATGTCTTTCATCCCGGCAGCTTCCAGCATCTCAGCAGCAGCAACTTCCATATCCTTACGCATGGCCTTCTCATTTTCTTTAAATTCAGCATCAAAACGTACGGTAGGCTGTCCCCACTTGTCAAGGTTATCGTAGTCCAGCATCATCTTGTTTTCATGATAGGGCAAGGTCTCGCCAAAAGCAGTCATCCCCAAAGACCATGGGCCGGGCTGTACAATGGCGTCTTTCATTCCCGCACCAAAGTTTAATTCACTGACTGCGGCAGTCCAGTTTTCACGGCTTCCTCCTCCCTGATATCCGTAGCCACGGAGATAATCTTTTTGCTCGCTCTTTTTATCCACATTGCGGAAGCGAGGGATATAAAATCCGGTAGGGCGGCGTCCATAATAATATTTGTCACCAAAACCATCATAAGTACCTCTGGCACCTACACGGAAATGGTGGTCCATCAGGTTGTGTCCCAGTTCACCACTGCTGTTGCCCATCCCCTCAGGGAAGGCATCAGATTTAGAGTTCATCAAAATGGAAGTGGATGGAATCGCAGAAGCACACAGGAAGATTACTTTTGCATGGAATTCCATATCTTCCATCGTCTCCTGGTCTACCACGCGAACTCCGGTAGCCCTCTTTTTTTCAGGATCATAGATGAGAGAAGTGGCGATAGAAAAAGGTCTTACGGTTAAGTTACCGGTGGCGGCAGCGGCGGGCAGGGTAGCGGCATTACTACTGAAGTAGGCGCCGTAAGGACATCCACGGATACATTTGTTACGAAACTGGCATTTGGTACGACCATTATGGTTTTGTGTAAGATTAGCAGTACGGCCGATTGTCACCACATGCCCCAGCTTATCTTTTACACTTTTGCGGAAATGATCTTCCAGGCAGTTCATAGGAATGGGAGGAAGAAAGTTTCCGTCAGGCAGTTGCGACAGGCCTTCTTTTTGTCCCTGAATACCGGCGAAGCTCTCGGCATAATCATACCAGGGTGCGATGTCTTTGTAACGGATAGGCCAATCCACGCCATAACCGTCTCGGGCGTTAGCTTCAAAGTCAAGATCACTAAAACGATAGCTATGGCGCCCCCACATAATGGACCTTCCTCCTACATGATAACCACGCATCCAGTCAAAGCGCTTGTCTTCCTGATAAGGGTGTTCACTATCTTTGACAAACCAGTGCTTGGAGGACTCTCGGACGGTATAGCCGGTACGGCTTTGCTTGGGGTAGTGTTCAGCAATCTCTTCAGGAGACACCCGGTCGCGGTGAGGTAGTTCCCAGGGAGCTTTAGTAGCGGTAGGGTAGTCTTTGACGTGCTCCACATTTCTACCTCTCTCCAGTACCAGGGTTTTGAGACCTTTTTCGGTGAGCTCTTTAGCTGCCCAGCCTCCGCTGATACCAGAGCCAATAACAATGGCATCATAGGTATTAGCCTGTTTTGCTTTTGCGTTAATATACATTAATGAAAGTTAATTTGGTAAAGTAAGATTACAAAAATAGAATTTCAATATAGTAGTTAGAGTCTGATTTTGAAAGAAATGTAATAACTGAACCGGAAAGTTTACACTATAATAATACAAATCAGGACTATAAAATACCTTTCAGCTCACTAAGACAATAGATCTCATAAGTTGTACGGGTTCTATGAGGTACTTTATTGGGGTTAAAGTAGATGCAATCTATATTGGCATTATGTGCTCCGGCAATGTCAGTGAGCAGGTTGTCACCAATCATGATACATTCCGAAGCATCTGCACCGATAAGCTCTAACAAATGTTTGAAAATTCTAGGTCTGGGTTTACGAAAGTCAGCACCATCAGAAGTAACAATGTGGGTAAAGTAATCGGTGAGTGCCGCGCTTTTCAGTTTGATATGTTGTACATCCGAAAAGCCATTGGTTACAATATGTAGTTGGTAGCGATCTTTCAGATAGGCAAGAGTATCGTGGGTAAAAGGGAATACATGAGGTTTGGAAGGGCAGATTCTGAGGTATTCATCCTGAATGCTATGAGGCACCAGCGATTCAGCTACTCCAAGTTCTGAGAAGATTTTTACGAAACGGTCTGCCCTTAGCTTAGCCTGCTCATAAGTGCCCTGCTGGTGTAATTTCCACAGGTGATAGTTCACCTTATGGAAAGTCTGGCAAAACTCCTGTACACTGAAATTACCCAGACTGGTCAGTTGAAAAGAAATATACAACTCGTGCAGGGTTTCCGTAGCATTTTTCTCAAAATCCCAGAGCGTATGGTCCAGGTCAAACAAAATGTGTTTATATTTTGGCATATAGGCTTAACGCTTCCACCTAAACGTATGGTATAGGTCTATAAAAAGTAAGCATTTATAAAGAAAAATGTTGGTACATTAATCAATTAATCTCGCATTTTACCTTTTAGGACATTCCGCTTTGGTATAGCTATGCGCTTTTAGAATACTCAACCAATTGCACATAATCCCGTTATTTACAGTGCCTTGCCTTTTTTTGTGCTCTTAATTGATCAAAGGGCATATTTTGTTAAGAGTTTAAATCAATTATTTTTGCATCAAACCTATCCAATACAGAAAAATTATGGCTGATAAAAGTTATGATCTCATCGTCATCGGGAGTGGCCCGGGCGGCTATGTAGCAGCAATAAGAGCCTCACAACTGGGCATGAAAGTGGCCGTAGTAGAGAAGGCGGAACTGGGGGGCATATGCCTGAACTGGGGCTGCATCCCTACCAAAGCCCTGCTCAAGAGTGCCCAGGTATACGACTATATCAAACACGCTAAAGACTATGGTATAGATATCAAAGACCATTCGGTAGATTTTCCTACCATGGTGAAGCGCAGCCGTAACACTGCCGCTAAGATGAGCAAAGGGATTCAGTTCCTTTTTCGGAAAAACAAAATAGATACACTGGTAGGCCATGGTAAGGTCATCAGCAAGGGTTCTGTAGAAGTAAGCGGAGAAGATAAGAAGTCAGAAATTTATAAGGCGAAGCATATTATCCTGGCTACCGGAGGGCGTTCCCGCGAGCTACCTAGCTTACCGATTGACAATGAGAAAATTGTCGGTTACCGCAAGGCAATGGTGATGGAGAAGCAGCCCAAGAGAATGGTAGTAGTAGGTTCAGGCGCCATCGGTATGGAATTCGCTTATTTCTATCATACCATTGGTACTGAAGTAACCGTAGTAGAGTTTATGCCCCGTATCCTGCCGGTAGAGGATGAAGAAGTATCCAAGCAACTGGAGAAAATATATAAGAAGTCTGGCATCAAGATCATGACCAGCTCCGAAGTAACCAGCGTAGACACCAAGGGCAAGGGTTGCAAAGTGAAAGTAAAGACTCAGAAAGGCGAAGAGTCTATCGACTGCGATGTGGTACTTTCGGCAGTAGGTATCGCTACCAACCTGGAAAACCTGGGCATTGAACAGGCAGGCATCAAATTAAATGATAAGAAAAACCAGGTGCAGGTAGATGAATACTACCGTACCAATGTAGATGGTATCTATGCCATTGGTGATATTGTAAAAGGCCCTGCTTTGGCACACGTAGCTTCTGCCGAAGGGATCATCTGCGTAGAGAAAATCGCTGGTATGGATGTAGAGCCTCTTGACTACAATAACCTGCCTGGCTGTACTTACTGCTGGCCTGAAGTAGCTTCAGTAGGCTATACCGAGCAAGGGGCTCGTGATGCCGGTTATGATATCCGTGTAGGTAAATTCCCTTTCTCAGCCTCAGGTAAAGCCAGTGCTGCCGGAGCTAACGAAGGCTTTGTTAAGCTGATCTTTGATAAAAAATACGGCGAGTGGCTGGGCGCTCATATGCTGGGCGCAAACGTAACGGAGATGATCGCTGAGGTGGTAGCTGCCCGTAAGCTGGAAACTACCGGACATGAGATTATCAAGTCGGTACATCCTCATCCCACCATGTCAGAAGCCGTGATGGAAGCCGCCGCCGCTGCTTATGATGAGGTAATCCATTTGTAGAAATAGACATCTATATTGTAAAAAAAAGGAAGATTTCAGTAATGAAAGCAGTCTGGAAACAGGCTGCTTTTTTTATTGCAAAGCTTTCTCCCCTATACTTTTTTTAGCGCAAGCAAATAGTCAGGTGTTATTTGCAAAATAATATTCTGCAAATTTATATATTTTAGCATTAAATTTCACTTCGTGAATATTCGGAAGTATTTTTACACCAAAAGCTTCAGTTGAGTAGCATCCAAAAATATTTTTAGACAAACAAATGGTCAGTAAAAGGAAACTGTTTTTTTCTCATAGGACTATTTCTCATCCTGAAAAGTTTTGCGCATCAGAATTTATAAGATATCCCTTATCAGTTTTTCCATGAGAACAAATTATAAGTATGTAGTAATAGCATTTCTGGCAGGAGGTATTTGTCTGGCGGAAATACTAAGTTCAAAAGTATATGCCCAGGGAACAGCCCGGATAGATAAAAAATATACACGGGAGATCTCAGCCCTGTCCAAAAATAACAGTGTACAGGATGCTTTTCAGTCGATAGAGGAGTTTAGCGCACAAGCCTTGGAAAACCTGATACTGCTCACCGAGTTACCGGCTCCGCCTTTCAAAGAAGAAAAGCGAGCAGCCAAATACGCGGAGATGCTGAAAGAATATGGCGCGGACTCGGTATGGATTGATGGAGAGGGGAATGCTATTGGTCTGCGAAAAGGGACTAAGCAAGATAAAACCGTAGTGTTGGAGGCCCATATAGATACCGTCTTTCCTGAAGAAACCGATGTTAGGGTTAAGCAAAGAGGAGATACCCTCTTTGCCCCGGGCATTATGGACGACACCCGTGGTTTGGCGATGCTTCTCACCGTGCTTCAGGCGATGGAAAAACACAAGATAGAAACCGAAGCTGATGTACTATTCATCGGTACGGTAGGAGAAGAGGGCTTAGGAGATCTAAGAGGCGTCAAATATTTATTCAGAGAAGGAGCTCCTAAAATAGACGCTTACATTGCAGTAGATGGTAGCGGGCTGGGCAGAATTACGCATGAGGGGCTGGGCTCCCATCGTTACAAAGTAACCTTTAAAGGGCCGGGCGGGCATTCCTGGGGTGCTTTTGGCCTGGTCAACCCGCACCATGCTTTGGGCAAAGCTATCGCTTATTTTACAGAGGAGGCAGACCGGTATACGCAGGAAGGCCCCAGAACTAGTTACAATGTAGGTATGATCGGTGGTGGAACATCCGTGAATGCTATTCCTTTTGAATCCTGGATGCAGGTGGATATGCGCTCTGAGAGTCCTGAAAAACTGGAAGGTATAGACGAAATCTTTCAGAGAGCAATTCAGAAGGCGCTGGAAGAGGAAAATGCTGTCAAAAGGAGAGGGCCTGATCTGGAGGTAGATATTGAGATGATCGGTGATCGCCCTTCCGGTAAACTACCTGCAGACCTGCCATTGGTTCAGCGCACTATCGCAGCTACGCAATTTTTTGATCAGGAGCCTATGCTCAGAATTGGGTCTACCAATTCCAATACGCCAATCAGTAAAGGAGTCCCTGCCGTCACGATTGGAGCAGGGGGTGAAGGTGGAAAAGCCCACTCTCTGGAAGAGTGGTATATTCCTAAAGACGATTATCTGGCAGCGCAGCGTACCCTGCTATTGCTGCTTGCTGAGTCAGGTTTGGCTAAGTAGACATGAAAAGCTCTGTCAGGTTTCTGAAATCTGACAGAGCTGTCAATGCTCCACATACTTATTCAAAATTCGCTTGCCATAATATAACAGTCCAAAGACTGAAATAGCCAGCAACACCACAAACATCAGCTGCGCTGTAAAGTCGGAGCGACCTTCTTCTATCAATGATCTCAGTTCCTGCGCCTGGCTCCCCAGCCAGATGAAGAGTAAAGTACGCGGGAGCATGCCCACTGTGCCGGCCAGCAAAAATGCCTTAAGCCGTACTCCAGCGATGGGCAGCAGCACATTCATGATAGCAAAAGGCAGGACAGGAGAGATGCGGGCCATAACGATGAGACCAAACTGATTATGCTGTATGCCATCCAGAAAGCGCAGGGCCTTTTCTCCTCTTCCTCCGGGCAACGCTTTGATGGTTTGTATAAAATGACCATTATCCACCACGTGGGTAAGCTGGTAGCCCAGATAGGAAGCTAATATGTAGGCAATAATGACAAAAGGAGCAGCAGTTATCCCCAAAAAATACCCGCTAAGTAAAGCAATGAAAGTAGTGGGGGTGATTGCTAATGCCATCGTCAGGCAGGATGCTATAAAAAATAGCGCCCACATAAATTGACCAAACTGCTGAATCAGATTTTCGTGACTTAGGGCATAAAAGGTAATAAGAGAACTAATGGTAAGCGGAACTACAGCCATCCACAGCGTAAGCATTGCTGAGCGACGGTTAGTACGCAGAATTTGAGTGAATAGTGTCAAAATTATTTCTCACATTAAAGAATAAGAATCAGATATTGGCTAATATTGTTCATAGCGCTCAAGCAGCCAAATTTTAAACAATAACAATTTTTTAATATGAAGTTCGGAACAAAAACAATTCATGCTGGTGTAGAACCCGATCCTACAACCGGTGCGATAATGACGCCTATTTATCAGACTTCCACCTATGTGCAGAGCTCTCCCGGCAAGCACAAAGGCTTTGAATATGCACGTAGCCAGAACCCTACCCGACTAGCGCTGGAAAATAGTCTGGCTGCATTGGAGAATGGTTCCCATGCCCGCTGCTTTGCTTCAGGCATGGCCGCCACCGATGCGGTGATCAAGCTTTTAAAGCCCGGAGATGAAGTGATCAGTACCAATGATCTGTACGGAGGTACCTATCGTATCTTTACCAAAGTCTTCGCCAACTATGGCATCAAATTTCATTTTGTGCCTATGAATGATCTGGAGCAGATCAAAGCGAAGATGAACAGCAATACTAAAATGCTTTGGGTAGAGACGCCTACCAACCCTATGATGAACATCATTGACATCAAAGCGGTGGTCGACTTAGCCCAAGATCATCAGGCCAAAGTGGTAGTAGACAATACTTTTGCTACACCTTATCTGCAAAACCCGCTGGACCTGGGGGCTGATATTGTGGTGCATTCTATCACCAAATACCTGGGAGGCCATTCTGATACCGTGATGGGCTGTACCATTGTGAAAGACGCTGAATTGGATGAGCAACTGGGGTTTTTGCAAAATAGCTGTGGAGCAGTACCTGGTCCGCAGGATTGCTTCCTGGTACTGAGAGGAATCAAGACGCTGCACGTTCGCATGCAGCGCCATTGCGAGAACGGACGTATGATAGCTGAATATCTGAATGCTCACGAAAATGTGGACCGCGTCTACTGGCCGGGCCTGCCATCTCTGGCCGGGCATGAAATCGCAAAGAAGCAGATGCGTGATTTTGGGGGGATGATCTCTTTCGTGCTCAAGGGCGATAGTATGGATGATGCTTTTCGTGCGCTGGAGAAGCTAAGCATGTTTTCTCTGGCAGAGTCTTTAGGGGGCGTAGAATCTCTGGCTGGACATCCCGCCAGCATGACGCACGCCAGCATCCCCAGAGATGAACGCTTGAAAACCGGCCTGAGTGATTCATTAATCAGATTAAGCGTAGGCATTGAAGATGCGGAAGACCTGATTGCCGACCTGGAACAGGCTATCGGCTAATAATATGATCGCTTATTTGATAAACGAAGCCTGCTGATCAGCAGGCTTTTTTGATGACAAAGAGAATTTAGTAATATACTTCATAAGAAATTAAGGATAATTACTTACTCCTTATCGGTATTTTATAACCTTGGCTTTGGTGACATAATCTAAATAACTGATCTTTGTAAGATTGTCCCGGACAGGATTGTCTTTTCTCAAAATGACTCTATGGAATTTATGATCATTGCTTATGATGCCGATGATGAAAACGCGCTGGCACGTAGGCTAAAAGTACGAGAAGCGCATCTTAAACAGGCAGCCCTGATGAAAGAAAAAGGTCACTTGATTGAAGGAGGAGCGATTCTTAATGATGATGGACAAATGATTGGTTCTACGCTCTACTGCCGCTTTGATTCCCGCGCGCATCTAAACCAATGGATTGCCAATGATCCCTACTGGCTGGGCAATGTATGGGTGAAGGTTGAAGTCAAGCCCATCAGGCTGGTGAAGTTTTAATATTGCAAAATATGTTCTTGTCTTGGAATTAACTGTATATGGCACTTTTCTCTTCCAAATACATAAGGTACGATGATAAGGAAGAAATAGCGAATGCTTTTCCTGATACTATTTATAAATATAGAGCGTGGGATAATGATTTCCACAAGAGAATATTAACTAACTTTGAAATTTTTTTTTCATCCCCAGAAAATTTAAATGATCCCTATGACTGTAATCTGGCTTACAGGTATGAATCAATGAACAGCATAGAAAAGATTGGTCTTGCTGAAAGAACTTTAAAGGGCGCAAATGAGGGGAATAGAAAATATAGGAGAAAAAAAGCTAGGGAGCTAGCAGCTACTCCCTACATGAATGATAAAGAGTACCTTAGAAAGAGTGGAGAAATGCAATTGATGAGATTAAGAAAGAATGCAGGTGTTTTTTGCGCCTCGAGTAACCCTAAAAGCAATTTAATGTGGTCTTATTACGCTGATTCTCACAAAGGCTTTTGTATTGGCTTTGATACGATTGGTCTCTATTATGACACAAATGCAAGTTTAGGAAATGTAATTTATCAAAAAGATTTTCCGCTTCTAAAGCCAAGTACAGATAGAAGTTTTGATATTTTCAGACAATTACATACAAAATCGAGGGAGAGGCATCATGAAGAAGAGATACGTTTAGCCCACTATCATATTAAAGAAGAAGAAAGAGTACGTAAAATCAGAGTAAGTACTTTAAAGATGATAATAGCTGGAATGAGAATGCCAGAAATACACTTATTAGAAATGGCTGAGACTGTTAGTAAAATAGGAGAAGCTAGTGGGTACCAAATTGAATTACTTAAAGTACAACAAAAGACTAATAGTTACGAGTTAGAGTTTAACAAAATACAGTTTTAACATAAATGATTTTTTGATTATTGAAGAGCTTGTTTTAATAAAGAGCGTAGGCCTGAATATCCGGCGGGCGAGTGTTGGCATGTGTGTAGAAGCGTTCGGAGATTCTAGACTTTTTTGACGGTCCGCCGCTGCGGTTACTTTTTGTGGCAATGACAAAAAGTAAAAGAGCTAATAGTAATACATAAAAATAAATTTAATTGAAGCTATCAGATAGAGAGAAAGTTTAATAAAACTTACCATTCTACCACAAGCTCCTAAGTACCGAAGGGCAATTTTATCCTAAATTCAGCCCTACTTCAAAAAATCTTTTCTTTTCCGTAATTTTGCGGACTCAAAATTTGTTCTTGCTTATTGAAACCGTTAAAGAAGATTTGTTTTTTGAAATAAAGTGAAATTTCAGCGGATTCAAACAGCATTAAGAACAATACACATATAAAGAAAGCGAGCGCGTTTACATGGCCAATCTGACACAAGAAATAGCGAAAAGAAGAACTTTCGGAATCATCAGTCACCCTGATGCAGGAAAAACTACCCTTACAGAGAAATTACTCCTCTTTGGAGGGGCGATACAGACTGCCGGTGCGGTAAAGTCCAATAAAATCAAGCAGCATGCTACCTCCGACTTTATGGAGATAGAGAAGCAAAGAGGTATTTCTGTGGCTACTTCAGTGATGGGGTTTGAATATCAAAACGGTCATGCCGAGCCCATCAAAATTAACCTGCTGGATACGCCGGGTCACCAGGACTTTGCCGAAGATACTTACCGCACCCTCACCGCAGTAGATAGTGTAATTATGGTGATTGATTGTGTGAAAGGAGTGGAGACGCAAACAGAGAAACTGATGGAAGTATGTCGCATGCGAAATACGCCGGTGATTGCCTTCATTAACAAACTGGACCGCGAAGGGCAGGACCCTTACGATCTGCTGGATGAGATTGAGAGCAAGCTGAATATCAATGTTCGTCCTTTGAGCTGGCCTATTGGTATGGGAAAACGCTTCAAAGGTGTATACAGCCTGTACAACAAAAGCCTTTTCCTCTTTCAGCCCAGTAAGCAAAAACTGCAAAATGAGGGAGTAAGCATTAAAGATATCAATGATCCCGCCCTTGAAAAACAGATTGGTGAAGACTTTGCCGCCCAGCTTCGTGAAGATGAAGAGCTGATCAATGGCGTATATCCTGAGTTTGACATAGAGTCTTACCGTCGTGGTGAGGTGGCACCTGTCTTTTTTGGCAGTGCGGTCAATAATTTTGGGGTAAAAGAGCTGCTGGATACCTTCATCAATATCGCTCCTTTTCCGAAGAGCCGTGCCACTGAAGAAAGAGATGTAGACCCTGAGGAAGAAAAGTTCACCGGCTTTGTCTTTAAGATTCATGCCAATATGGATCCGCGTCACCGCAACCGTATCGCTTTTGTAAGGGTGTGTTCCGGTAAGTTTGAGCGGAACAAGAATTACTACCATACACGTCTGAATAAGAATTTTAAGTTTTCTAACGTAACTGCCTTTATGGCACAGGACAAGGAAATCATAGAGGAAGCCTTTCCCGGTGATATCGTGGGCCTTTATGATACCGGTAACCTGAAAATAGGAGATACCCTTACTGAAGGGGAAAAAGGTACTTTTAAAGGGATTCCAAGTTTTTCTCCCGAGATTTTCAAAGAAGTGATTAATCAGGATGCCATGAAAACCAAGCAGTTGGATAAAGGACTGAACCAGCTGATGGACGAAGGTGTGGCACAGCTATTTACTTACGAGATGGGCTCCAGAAGAGTAGTGGGCACCGTAGGAGTGCTGCAGTTTGATGTGATCCAGTATCGTCTTTTGCATGAGTATGGTGCAAAATGTACGTTTCAGCCTATCAACCTTTACAAAGCCTGCTGGATCAGTAGTAAAGACCCAAAAAAGCTGAGAGAGTTTATCCGTTCCAAAGAACGCTACATTGCCAAAGATAAAGAAGGTAAGTATGTGTTTATGGCTGAAACCAAGGCCTGGCTGCAAATGGTACAGGATAATTTCCCTGATATTGACTTCCACTTCACCTCTGAATATTAAATTTATAGTTAGTCTTTGCGCTGAAAGTTAATTGTAGAATTCAAGCATATTATTTGAAAATTTCAAATAATATGAGAGAAATACAATTTTTTTGAAAACAATTGGCAAGTGTCAGGTTAATCTTTAGTACTTTCAGGTACAAATTTTTGGAATAAATAATACTATCGTATGAAAACTATGAAGAGTAAATTTTTTGCATGCTTATGCGCGACCCTTTCTGTCTTGATGATTAGTTCGGCAGATCTTGTGCATGCACAGGGCTTGCCTGGTGCTGCCCAACAACAGCCGGTGAAAGAAGATTTTACCGATGAAGAATTAAAAACTTTTATACAGGCTAACAAAAGCGTGGTGCAGGTGCAGCAGGCCGCTGAACAGAAAATGATGCAGGCCATAGAGGAAACGGATATGGATGTGAACCGCTTCAATGAGATTGCTACTGCTCAGCAAGACCCACAAGCTGATGCGGAAGCTTCTGCTGAGGAGATGGCCACTTTCAATGAAGCAGCACAAAAGGTGATGGCTGTACAAAGAGAAACACAATCGGAAATCGCCGCCGCTGTAGAGGAAGAGGGCATGGAATTTAATGAGTACCGTCAAATTATGATGGCTTATCAGAACAGCCCTAAAGTGCAGGAGCAGATTACCAAACTGATAGAGGAAGAGCAAAGTCAAAACTAATTATCAGTTTTTATTAAGAAACACCAAACTGCTTCTCTCAGGGAAGCAGTTTTTTTTGTCAAAATAGAAATGCTGTAAACTTCTGGCGGCCCTCTTTTTACCAAGCATACCGGAGAAGGAGAAATCTTTATTTTCTGTGGGAGATTGATTACATTAAGTTTTAAGCTTATGTGAAATGAACCCCTCATCCCCCTCATTAGACCACTGGACAATCATCTTTCTGTTTGCGGCAGCACACGGGCTGTTTCTTTCGTGGGTAATTTATTTCCATAAGAAAGGCCGTCAGTCGGCCAATCGCTTACTGGCAGCAATCATGCTACTATTTGCCATTTCTTTGGTGTATTACGTAGCCTACTGGACACAGTACATAAACCTTATACACAGGGCATTTGGTATCGTTTTACTTTTCCCTATGTTAATTGGTCCATTGTTTTTAGGATACTTCCACAGACTCAACGGAAGAAAGTTTGAACGAAAAGACTGGCTCCACTACCTGCCCTTTACCTTGGTACTGATATGGTATGCCCCTATCTACTTTAATGCAGATACCTCGGTACTAAACCAGGCCGTAACCGATATATTATACAGCAGACAGACAATGTTTTTTAGGGTAATATTGCTAAATGCGCATGTGTTAGCGTACTGCATTTACCTCTTTATCTACCTCAGTAAGCAGCAACAAGTGAGGCTTAGCGGAGATAAATTTACCGATAGAAGAATAGGGTGGATGCGTAAATCAGCATTTTGCTATCTGGGCTTTACCCTTAGCTTCCTGAGCTATTACCTGCTCGTCTATACCATTGATTTTAGTATCGTATATGACTACGCCATTTCGGCTTCCATGACGATATTTATTTACATGGTAGGCTATATGGGTTATCGCCAGCCTGAGGTCATTACCGGTTATGCGGAAGAAGCTGCTCAGAAGTATGTTAAATCCGGGCTAAGTACGGAAGAAGCGGAAGTTTATACTGAACAGTTACTGCAATACATGAAGCTTGAGAGACCCTATTTGTCCCCTGAGCTCAAGCTGGGCGATCTGGCTGGTAAGTTAGAGGTTTCCCGCCACCACCTTTCTCAAATAATCAATGGGCAATTGGGACTTACTTTTTCAGACTTTGTGAATCGCTATCGGGTAGAGGAAGCGCAGCGAATACTGGCAGATGCTGATTACCGTGAACTCAAGATTTTAGCAGTGGCCTTTGAAGCAGGCTTCAATACCAAAGCATCTTTCTACAATGCGTTCAGGAAAATGACAGGCACTTCACCTAAGCGTTACCGTAAACAGCAACTGAAACTTCAACGCCAGCTTAACTAGCGTGGGGCTTGTACTAGGGTACAACTCCTGAAAGAGGGCTGTGGTATTGCCACAGCGAGCGTCGGCGCCACAAACTTGGAATGAAAAAAGAGTCTAATCCTATCGGGAAGTACTTAAAATTACTCTTTTCATGGCATTTTGGAGTAAATGAATTTTTGTTGCTATGAAAAAGTCACCCCTACTGTTTCAACTAATCTTCTTCTTTTCTCTTATTAGCCATAGCTCGTTTGCCATTGACCAAGCACTCGCTCCTGAGAATTATTTTGATTTCTGGCTGGGTGAGTGGAACCTCAAATGGTATCATGAAGATGGCAGTGTAAGCACAGGCTACAATCGTATTGTCAAAATTCTGGACGGAAAAGTGATACAGGAAAACTTTGAGTCATACAGTGAAAAAGAAGAAGTCCCGCTCAAGGGGATGAGCCTTTCGGTGTACAACCCCCGTTCTCAGCAATGGCATCAGGCCTGGACGGACAATCAGGGGAGTTATTTTAATTTCATAGGTGAAGTGGAAGGCGATACGCGCATTTTCTCAATGGAAACCTCTACTCCGGAAGGGGGAAAAATGATTCTCAGGATGGTTTTCTCTAACATTGAAGAGGATAGCCTGCTCTGGACCTGGGAGGCTTCAGACGATGGAGGAGATAGCTGGAAACAAAGGTGGCAGATTCATTATGAGAGGCGAATAGTTAGTGAGTGATGACCTTGACCAGCCTGATTTTCTCCGCTATCGCAGGTCCTCATCTGTTTTCTCTTGCTGAGCACCGGTCTTACGAAAACTTGGCTGATAGGCTGTTCAGCCTTAAAACAGGTAAGTGGCTCATCAAATATCACAGCCGGTATGAGGCGGTGACTATGAAAAGTGAGGTGAAAATAATGGAAGGGAAAAACTTATTGCAGGAAGAGCTAAATATCAAAGAACTGGGAGTTAAAGGGAGAGGGCTAAGCAAGTATCAGACTCGCACTGATACCTGGCATCACATGTGGACAGATAAACAGGGCGGATATTTTGACTTTATTGGCTCATTCACTCCTGATGGAGAATCTTTTGAAACCTCAATTACCAATAGTTGTGGCGAAAAAATTTCCCAGCGCTTGTATTTCAATAGCATGATAGCCCGTCCGGAGCTTTGCCATTTGTTAATATACGACACAGAAAAATGCTGCTGGAAGAATGCGGCAAAGGTGGAGTGCAAAAAGCTGAAATAGCGTAATTAGTATTCCCTGTAGGCTTATTTTTTTTGTAGTTTCACACCTGATGCTGAAACTGGATATTTTGTACGAAGATAACCATCTGCTGGTCGTTAATAAGCGGGCTGGCAGTCTGGTGCAGGGTGATATTACCGGAGATAAGCCATTGGTAGAAGCGGGTAAAAACTATCTCAAAAAAAAGTATAATAAGCCCGGTGCGGTCTTTCTGGGCGTAGTTCATCGCCTGGATAGGCCAGTAAGCGGTGTGGTGGTAATGGCTCGTACTTCCAAAGCACTTACCCGCATGAACCAGCTTTTCCAGAAGAAAGAAGTTCAAAAAATATACTGGGCAGTGGTTTCTCGTAGGCCTGAATCTCCTGAAGGTAAATTGGTTCATTGGCTAAGGAAAGACAGTAGTCGTAATGTAACTAAGCCCTTTAATAAAGAAGTGGCCGAAAGTAAAAAAGCAGAACTTGACTATGCGCTGAAGGCGCAGCAAAAAGATGATTATTTGCTGGAAGTGAAGCCATTAACCGGCAGGTCCCACCAGATCAGGGTACAGCTGGCAGCAATGGGTTGTGCTATCAAAGGAGATCTCAAATACGGCTATCCGGAACCTAATTCTGATCAGAATATTGCCCTGCATGCCCGTAGCCTAAGCTTCGTACATCCGGTCAAAAAAGAAAAAGTACATTTTGACGCACCGCTCCCGGATACAGCCTACTGGCAACCCTTTCAACATCTGGTTTAAATAATTATTGGGTATCTTTTCAGCACAGAATGATATTGTGATAATTCTTGTTTGTACAAAAATTACTACTCAAAAACTAAATGATATGAGCTGGCTCAAAAAATTACAGGATCGCTGGGAAGTAAAAAGCATCTGGCAGGTGATTATCATCCTGATAGTGTTTGCCTGTACCGGTTTTACCGTCATGTTCCTGAAGCAGCCTTTGTATGATTTGGCGGGCATAACAGAGAATACATCACCCTGGGTTAAAGTACCTTATTATCTGCTCACTATTCTACCTGTTTATCAGTTAGTCTTGTTGGCCTATGGTTTTATATTTGGTCAGTTTCGTTTTTTCTGGGCATTTGAAAAAAGGATGCTGAATCATATCGGCAGACTCTTTGTGAAAAACAAGCAGGTATCATAAAAAAAGCGAACCCTCTCCAGAGCCCGCTTCCAATCTAAATCAGTAATCTTTGTATCAGGATGCTTTCTCAGCCAATACAGTAATGTTATTGTTGAGCACTTCTACAACGCCACCTTCTACATAAATATTAGAAGTGGTCTCCTTTGTACGATAACTAACATCCCCTTTTCCCAATGAGCTTACTAAGGGGGCGTGGTCTTTCAATACCTGAAAAGAGCCATCGCTTCCGGGAAATGTAGCCATCTCTACCTCACCGTTAAAAATTTGCTTATCAGGAGTAATGATCGTCAAATGCATAAATTCTGGGTTTTGGGGCTTAGAGATTGGGTTTTAGTAGTCAATCCCTAAAACCTAATCTCTGATACCTAATTTATTTTGCCTCTGCTACCATTCTCTCACCGGCTTCAATCACCTGCTCAATGGTCCCTTTCAGGTTAAAAGCAGGCTCAGGCAGGTGGTCAAGCTCACCATCCATGATCATGTTAAATCCTTTGATGGTATCTTTGATATCGACCAACTCTCCGGGGATGCCGGTAAACTGTGTCGCTACGAAGAATGGCTGAGAAAGGAAACGCTGTACACGACGCGCACGGTGTACAACCTCTTTATCTTCTTCAGAAAGTTCATCCATACCCAGGATAGCGATGATATCCTGTAGCTCCTGATAACGTTGCAGAAGCTCTTTCACACGTTGCGCAGTATTATAATGTTCTTCACCAACGATATTAGCCGTCAGGATACGAGAGGTAGAGTCCAGAGGGTCCACTGCAGGATAGATACCTAGCTCCGATATTTTTCTTGAAAGTACTGTTTGCGCATCAAGGTGGGCAAAAGTAGTAGCCGGGGCAGGGTCGGTAAGGTCATCCGCAGGTACATATACGGCCTGTACAGATGTAATGGAACCACGCTTGGTGGAAGCAATCCTTTCCTGCATCGCTCCCATTTCAGTGGCCAGGGTAGGCTGGTAACCTACCGCGGAAGGCATACGTCCCAAAAGGGCTGATACCTCAGAACCGGCCTGGGTAAAGCGGAAAATATTGTCAATAAAGAAAAGAATATCATTTCCCTGATCGGAACCGGCACCATCACGGAAGTATTCAGCAACGGATAATCCGGAAAGCGCCACGCGGGCACGTGCGCCGGGAGGCTCATTCATCTGACCGAAGATCAGTGTTGCCTGAGAGCTTTTAAGTTCTTCAAGGTTTACTTTGCTCAGGTCCCAACCGCCGGCTTCCATAGATTCTTTGAAGTCGTGGCCATACTTAATAATGTCAGCTTCAATAAATTCACGCAGCAGGTCATTTCCTTCACGGGTTCTTTCTCCCACGCCCGCGAATACTGAGAAGCCTGAATACGCTTTAGCGATATTGTTGATCAGTTCCTGGATCAGTACGGTTTTACCTACTCCCGCACCTCCAAAGAGACCTACTTTACCTCCTTTAGAATAAGGCTCCAAAAGGTCAATCACTTTGATTCCGGTAAAAAGAATTTCTTCCGAAGTAGTAAGATCTTCAAAGCGGGGAGGCGTGTTGTGGATAGAGCGGCCTGTGCCGAATGCAGGTTGGGGAAGGCCGTCAATGGCTTCACCTACTACATTAAAAAGTCTTCCGGGTATTTCATCGCTGGTAGGCATTTTGATAGGCTCTCCGGTATCTATTACTTCCATACCTCTTACCAATCCTTCGGTACCTTCCATGGAGATTGTACGTACTCTGTCTTCGCCCAGATGCTGCTGCGTTTCCAGTACCAGCTTAGAGCCATCCGGACGGTTGATGATGAGCGCATCCAGGATATTAGGCAGCTTAGAGTTTTCTCCTTCAAAGCTAATGTCTACTACAGGCCCGATCACCTGTACGACTTTTCCTTTATTTGCCATTATTCAATATAAGGTTAGATGAACTTTCTGATTCAAGGTCGCAAAAATAGAAGATTAGCATTTGGATTCCAATCTTTATCACCTCAAAATCAGCGGGAAATGTGTTTAATCTATTTCTTCTACCCTGAATTTGTTGGACAATGCTAGTTGCCTGCCTTCGCAGCGAATGAGGTAGATAGATTGCGACAGATTTCCTACGCTCACTTCGTATGATTCTTTAGGCAAAAGCTGTAAATCCTGCTCAAAAATTTTGCGTCCGCTGAGGTCAGTGACCCATACGCGATAATCGCCGGGCTCAATAGCACGGGTAAAGAGTTTGAGGCTTTGCTGCCCTTCGCGGGCAAAGGCGGTAATCATAGGAATATCATCATCGGAGAGCGTGACTGTAGTGATGTCAGAATATTCAAAGGAACCATCAAAGTCTACGGTACGCAGACGATAAAATACGGAGCCACTAAACCGCTTACTGGCTTGCTCATCTATATAGCTATACTGAAGAGGAATGTCTGAGTCACCGGCAGCTTTGAGCTGGCCAATTTCTTTAAAGTCCTTACCGTTTTCGCTACGCTCAATAGCGAAGAAGTCAGAATTGATTTCAGAAGCCGTCTCCCAGTTTAGCTCCACATGAGGCTCCAGCAAAGAAGCAGAGAAATAAGTAAGCTCTACGGGGAGGGGGTTATCTTCATCAGTGATGACCCACTCTGAAAAAGAGCTTATGTTGTTCACTTCCACCGTTCTTATGTTATCTGTTGTGGAAACTGAAGTCTCCTCGACTAACTGCCAAGGCTCACCCGAAGCAGTTCTTTTCCAGACAACCGCCTTATTGTTGGAAAAATCCATAGTCCCATCATAAGTATTCTCCCACGAAAAAGTCAGTGTCCTGGGGCTGATGTTCTCCTGGTTAGGGACATTAATATCCCACATTACCTGTATTGAGCGAGCGTTATCTACTTCTGCAACAGCATTATCTCCAGTTTTTCTTGAAATGGTGATGTTACTCAGGTCCTCCGCTCCTGATGAGATGCTTACTCCCAACAGGTTCAAATCATTTCCTGCTTCGAGGGTAAAATCTTCAGTTTTTATCTCTCCTAGGAATTGCCCTGAGCCATTTTCTGTAATGCTTGCACCCTCATTCAATGTAAGTACGTTACTTCCGCTGACCACGATGTTTCCATCTCCCAACACCAGCGCATTCACTTTCAGGGGGCCTTCTATCTCTATAGAACCACTGCCTGTAGAAATGCTTTCTATAGGCAAAGGATCATTAGTGGTAGTTTCAAACGTAATATTTTTATCGATGGTGATACCTTCATACGTCTGGTCAGCGTTTACCTGCGAGGGATATAATGTAATACTACCCTCGGCTGCAATAAGATCATTGGCCTCGGTGAGCGCATCCAGATTAGTGGCTGTTCTCCGAACCCCCAGGTCTGCAAAAGAGGATTGAAACCCTTCATTCTCATCACTGTCATCTGCACCATCACGAAGCCAGGGAGAGTAGATTACCCTGTTGACATCGTTGATTTCTAAAGTGACACTCGGTGCGCCGGCAGCCCCCCACCAGTTGGCAGTGGCATTGATAAGGTTATTATTGTTAGGCACAGTAGAATTATTGACGATCGCTGTTCCGTTGCCTGCCAGATTGTTCTCGGTGATGGCGGAGGTGCCCAAAAACTGTACTCCCTGATTGGCTAATATGCCATTGGTATTATCCGTGATAATATTGTTTACAACGTTCAGATTATTGACCAGTGCGGCATTTTGAAATACAATTCCTGATGTAAAGCCAGAAATAGTATTTTGTTGGATAATCGCATTATCTATACCTTCCGAACCTGTGCTTTCAAATAAAATTCCAACACTATTTTCCGGAGTTTCAGGAGAAATGTTTAACCCTTGAATATTTACACCATTGGCACGAACTCGCAACACAGGGCTTATTCCTGTAATGGTCACGTTTTGCCCTAAACCAGTAATTGTAAGAGACTTATTAACCAGAATATTTCCTTCTGTATAATTTCCAGCAGCTATTTGAAGGATATCTCCATTTACAACCTTTTGTTGACTTATTGCATAACCAATAGTTTTAAAAGGAGTAGCATCTGTTCCGGAGGTAGGTTCATCAGTGCCTTCTGGTGCTACATAATAAGTTGTTTGCGCGAAAGCACCGAGACTTAAACAAAGCCAGGCTGCCAACAGAAAAAATCGTATGCTTCTCATAGTTCTAGTTTAATTAGTTCGGAACACAGCGCTTGTCGATTTTTTAGCCAAAAAACAGCCCTATGTTCTTATGCATGTAAGTAATCTTGCTCTTTAGGTATTGCCACTTCAAAAAATGCATTGCAACAACTATCCAAATGATGCAAGGCTGAAGGATCATATCTTTTCCTGAACAAAAATACTTTTTTTAACCTCTAATATGGTAATTTTTTGATGAAATATTACGCAAAAGCTGTAGAAATTTGCTTTTGTCCCGAGCCGGGCAACCCCCCTGTGATCATCCAATGGAGAAATTTAAAGCAGCGGAATTGAGAAAAGCGCAACGAAAACCGATTGCATATTTTTATTTTTTTAGTAAATCAAAAAATAATCTCGTAAGACGCAGTAAAAGAAGGGTTTTGTTATAAGTTCAGCATTTTTCGTTGTTCATAATATTCAGACCTTATTTTGTTGACGTCTTATTTTTTATGTTTAATTTTGTCCAGATTTTGATAAATTTATATTAGATTTTTTTAAACAGCTATTCGGATAAATCGTTATCTGATAGATTTATTTACACGTTTAACTAACTGCTTATGAGAATTTTTACACAGCTTAGGTGTGTCCTAACGCTGCTCGCCGCATTTTGTATAGCCAGCGTGGCGTATGCGCAAACCACAGTATCAGGACAGGTTACTGCGCCTGAAGAAGGATCGCTGCCCGGGGTAAACGTCTTGGTACAGGGAACTTCAACGGGTACAGTTACTGACATGGATGGAAACTATAGCGTTTCGGTACCTGAAGGAAGTGATGTATTGGTGTTTTCTTCCATAGGCTATGTCACCCAGGAAATCACCATCAACGGTCGCTCTACCATTGACGTAGTGCTTGAGGCCGATGTTCAATCCCTTAGCGAAGTAGTAGTAATCGGATATGGTACCCAGGAAAAAAGAGATGTAACAGGTGCTGTATCCTCTGTAAGTTCTGAAAATTTCAATGCAGGGGTAATTGCTTCTCCTGAACAATTAATTCAGGGGCGCGCTGCAGGGGTGCAGATAACCCAGGCCAGTGGAGAACCCGGTGCAGGGGTGAATATCAGAATTCGGGGTACTTCTTCGGTGCGTGGTGGTAACAACCCTCTGTTTGTAGTAGATGGCGTGCCTCTGGCAGGTGATGATGTAAGTGGAGGAGGAACAGATGTAGGTGCCGGTAGTTCTTCTGCCAGAAATCCACTCAACTTTTTGAACCCTAATGACATTGCCAGTATAGATATTCTGAAGGATGCTTCTGCTACGGCTATTTATGGTTCTCGTGGTGCCAATGGAGTTGTACTTATCACCACCAAAACCGGAGAATCTGGAAAAAGTACTTTAAATTATTCCTACAATGTAGGGATCAGCAACATTACCAAAAAGTACGATCTGTTAAATGCTGACGAGTTCGTGTCGGCTTATGCTGAAATCAACGGCCTTTCTCCGGGAGATGAGGCATTAGAAACGCTGGATCTTGGAGCTGATACAGACTGGCAGGATGAAATTTTAAGAACAGCAATCTCACACAATCACGATTTATCTTATAGTGGAGGGAATGACAACGGAAGCTATAGGCTGTCTCTGGGTTATACCGACCAGGAAGGTATTGTAGAAAGAAGTGGACTAAGAAGGCTGTCTGCCCGTTTCAATGGATCAAGTACTTTTATTGATGATCGTCTGACCATAAGTACCCAGGTAACGGTATCGGATATTCGTGATAATAATGTGCCTATTTCTGACAATGCCGGTGCTACCGGGGACCTTTTAGGTGCGGCCTTGAAGCTCAATCCTACTTATCCTGTATATCAGGATGGTGAGCTGTTTCAAAGAAGTGTAACTGAGCTAAATCCTGTTGCATTCTTAGAGCTAAGTAATGATTATACCAATACTGTAAGAGCCTTGGGTAATGTTACCTTTGATTTTAAAATCGCTGACGGACTTAACTTTAAGACTGTTCTAGGAGGTGATCGTGCATCTTCAACCCGTAAGGCCGGCTATTCGCCAGATCTGGTTGTACAAGGTATTGTAGGTCAGGGGCGTGCTGCATTTGAAGATGTCTCCGCCATCAATACACTGATGGAAAACTACTTCACCTATAATAATGACTTATCTGATAACCTGCGGCTAGATGCAGTGCTAGGTTACTCTTATCAACGATTCCAGAGAGAAACTAAGTTTACACAGGCTGCAGGCTTCAGAGTTACAGATCTTGACCTTATTCTCAACAACCTGGCATCAGTGAACTATACATCAGGCTTGGGTGGCATTGTCGGTAACTCTACTTTTAGAGTAGACGAACTTCAGTCATTCTTTGGTCGTGTGAATTTTGACATTGCTGATAAATACCTCTTAACAGCAACAGTAAGAGCAGACGGATCTACCCGCTTTGGTAGTGAAAACAGATACGGAGTCTTTCCTTCTTTTGCTGCTGCATGGAGATTGGGCGACGAAGATTTCATACCTGAGGCATTTACTGACCTGAAATTAAGAGCAGGTTATGGTGTTACCGGTAACCAGGAGTTCCCCAGTAATCGTTACACCAGCCGCCAGCGCTATAGCGGAGAAGATTTTGATGTGTCTCCCACCGGAGTAACAATCGTTCCAAGTAGCAGGCTTCCGGTTGCATTTGAAAACCCGGATTTGAGATGGGAATCTACTACGCAGATCAACATTGGCGTGGACTGGGGTTTTTTCAACAACCGTTTGAGAGGCTCACTTGATTATTATAACAAGACTACTCAGGATCTTCTCTTCGTAACCCAGAGTGCGCAGCCCGCACCTACTGACTTCGTGTGGGAAAATCTGAATATGGATGTGATCAACGAAGGGTTTGAGGTGGTAGTCGATGCTGATCCGGTAGATACTGAAGTTTTTGGCTGGTCAATTTCAGCCAATGCATCATACAATGATAACCGCATAGAAAACTATGATGGTCTGGTAAATACCGGTGCTATCAGTGGTCAGGGGCTATCAGGTGCTTTTGCTCAGCGTATCGCAAATAACCAACCACTATTTGCTTACTATTTACGCCCTTTCGGAGGCTTTGCTGAAGATGGACAAACTATTTATCCTGAAGGTGATGTACAGCAGTTTGTAGGCCGAAGTCCATTGCCCAAATACAATGTGGGCTTCACAAATAATTTCAACTACCAAAGATTGGATTTAAGCATATTCTTTAATGGGCAGTTTGGTCAGTATGTGTATAACAATACCGAAAACGCATATTTCACTGCCGGAGCACTGGCAGGAGGAAATAATGTGACTCAAAATGTGGTCGGGAATGGTGAGTCTAGGGTTAACGCTCCTGAAGTTTCTACCCGTTTCCTGGAAGATGCATCTTTTGTAAGGTTACAAAATTTAACACTAGGGTATAATTTCAACATGGAGAGTGTTGAATTCTTATCTAGTTTAAGACTTTATTTTACCGGACAGAACCTATTTGTAATCACAGACTATAGCGGACAAGACCCGGAAGTGAATGTGAATAAAGCGATAGATGATGTGCCTTCTTTTGGAATTGACTATACCGCTTACCCCAGAGCAAGAACTTTCTTGTTCGGGCTCAATGTCTCATTTTAATGATTAAATAATCTTAGATATGTATTATCATAAATCTATAAAAAGTTTATCAGTGCTTCTCTGTTTCAGCTTATTCTATGTAGGCTGTACAGATCTGGAAGTGGAGGAACTGGAATCTGTGGTGACAGAAACCGAGAGTGGTGAGTTTACGGGAGATGCTGGTGCGCTGTTGGAATCTGCCTATAATCAGTTAGGAACTTTTGCTGATCAGGCGAATATTTATGCCCTTCAGGTACACTCCTCAGATGAAATGATACCCCCCACCCGAGGTACGGACTGGGGAGATAATGGGGTCTGGCGCTTACTACACGCCCACAACTGGGATCCTACTCACCAATATGTACTCGGATCATGGAACTTACTAAACAGCCGTGTATTCCTGACCAATCAGGTACTGGCTTCGGATAATCCGGCCCCTACTGCGCAGCAGGAGGCGGAAGCCAGGTTTTTGAGAGCATTCTATATGTGGCACGTAATGGATATGTACGGTCAGGTGCCTTTCAGAGAAGTAAACGAGGGAGTAGAAGTTGACCCCAGGGTATTTAGTCGGCAGGAAGCTTTCAATTTTATTTTGGAAGACCTTGAGGCAGCCTTACCTAATCTTCCTTCATTGGCTCCGTCACCTACCAACGATCAGGCATCAAAAGCAGCAGCGGCTACTTTACTCGCCAGGCTTTATCTTAATAAAGGTGTATATATGGCAGCAGTAAATGAGCAGGGTGCGCTTAACCCTACTTTTGAACAGGCCGATATGGCTAAGGTGATTGAGTACGCCGATATGGTAGAAGCCGAAGGTTATGCGCTAGAAGAAGAATTTTATCAGAATTTTACGGTGAATGCCCAAAACGAACTCATTTTCGTAAACCGTGCAGGTGCTGGTAATCCTGAAAACAGGTACTACATGACACTGCACTATGACAACAATCCTAGCGGATGGAATGGCTTTACTACCCTTGCCGACTTCTACGCGAAGTTTGAAGATAGTGACGTTAGAAAAGGAATTGATGCGACTCCTGACGGAACTCCTTTCTCCGGTATCGGTCGTGGATTTTTAGATGGGCAACAGTACAGCGATAGCGGTACAGTAATTATTAATAGCAGAAACAATCAGCCTTTAGCCTTTGAGCCTGATGTGCCGCTGATAGGTGCAGATACTGACGATGGCTATCGTGCTATCAAGTACCACCCCGCTGATAAAGGAAGATATATCCAGTTGCGTTATGGCGATGTTTTCTTAATGAAAGCGGAAGCAATGTTTAGAAGCGGACAAACTGGCGAAGCATTGGCCATGGTGAACGAACTAAGAGCGCTGAGAGGAGCAAGCCCGCTAAGCAGTCTGGATGATGCGGCCCTTCTTGACGAAAGAGGAAGGGAATTGTACTGGGAAGGGATCAGAAGAACTGACCAGATCAGGTTCGGAACTTTTGATGATACCTGGCACGACAAGGAAGTGACAGATGCTTACAGAGTACTGTATCCTATACCTCAGCAGGCGCTGGATTCAAACCCTAATCTTGTTCAGAATCCCGGATATTAATTCTTAATAAATTTTTATTGCTGATAGAGCAGGTAGCTGAATGCTGCTTGCTCTATTTTCTTTTTGCCTTAATTGTCCACTGCAGATAAATTCACAAGTTTCCTCCTTTCAGGGAACTACAAGTCCTGGCCAGCGATTGGAAGGATAGAAAGAAAACAACAATTGATAAAGGTATCATGAAACATAGCTTTTGGTTGATAGCACTGCTAGTTTGGGGCTGTTCGGATGCCGATGACCACCTTTTTACCCGCCTGTCAGATAGTGAAGTAGGCATTGATTTTACCAACGAACTTATCCTCAGCAAAGACTTTGACGTATTCAGGTATCGCAATTACTATAATGGTGGAGGAGTAGCCATAGGTGATATCAATAACGATGGTTTTTCGGATGTCTACCTCACTGCCAATATGCGGAGCAACCGCCTTTATTTAAATAAAGGTAATGCTAAAGGGGAGACTTTTGAATTTGAAGATATTACGGAAGCAGCCGGTGTAGAGGGCAACAAAATATGGTCTACCGGAGTAAGCATGGCTGATGTGAATGGAGACGGACGGCTGGATATCTATGTATGTAACTCAGGGGATATAGAGGGAGGTAAGCGGGAGAATGAGCTTTTCATCAACGAAGGCAATGACTCCGATGGACTACCTACATTTAGCGAGCAGGCCGAAGCTTACGGGCTGGATGACAAGGGCTTCAGTACCCACGCCGTATTTTTTGACTATGACAAAGATGGTGACCTGGATGCTTATGTACTCAACAACTCTTTTCGTCCGGTGTCTACGCTGGGACTGGAAAATATCAGGCACGTAAGAGATAGTACCGGAGGTGATAAGCTGTACCGCAATGATGACAACACCTTTGTGGATGTAAGCCGGGAAGCAGGCATTTACGGCAGTGTGATCGGCTTCGGGCTGGGGGTTACCATTACCGATGTCAATCAGGATAACTGGCTGGATATTTATGTGTCCAATGATTTTTTTGAAAGAGACTACCTCTATATCAACCAGAAAAACGGCCCGGATGGACATCCCACCTTCAAAGACGAACTACCGCAGCGTATGGGCCATATAAGCCATTTCTCTATGGGTGCTGATGCCGCCGACCTTAACAATGACGGCTATCCTGAAGTCTTTGTCACCGATATGCTTCCCGAGACCGATGAACGGCTCAAAACCATGACCAATTTTGAGTCCTACGATGTACACCAGACCAAGCTGAAAAATGACTATTACGAGCAGTACATGCGTAATACCTTACAGCTCAATAGCCAGGACGGAACATTCAAAGAGATTGGACAACTGGCCGGTGTTCATGCTACCGACTGGAGCTGGGGCGCCCTGATCGCTGATTTTGATAACGATTTTAACAAAGAGATTTTTGTCAGCAACGGTATATATAAAGATGTTACCAATCAGGACTTTATCCGCTTCATAGGAAGTGACGAGGCCATGCTGGAAGCCATGCGCAAAGAAACCGTGGATTTTCAGGAGTTGGTAGACCGGATGCCTTCCAATAAGCTCAGCAACTACCTCTTCAAAAAGGACAGCAGCCTTACCTATGAAAATGTATCTTCAAGCTGGGGGCTGGATGAACCTTCTTTCTCCAATGGGGCTGCCTATGGCGATCTGGACAATGATGGAGACCTGGATCTGGTTGTCAATAATGTGAATCAGGAAGTTTTTGTTTACAGGAATAATAGCGAGAAGCGCTTAAAAAATAATTATCTGAAACTTTCATTCATAGGGCCGGATAAAAATCGTTTTGGAGTGGGAGCCAGAGTGCATGCTTATGTAAAAGACCAGCACATTATGCAGGAAAATGTGCCTACCAAAGGCTTTCAGTCTTCTATGGATTACGCTATGATCATCGGAACAGATAGCCTACAAACTATTGATAGCTTGATCATACACTGGGGCTACGATGATAAGGTGCAGAAATTATATGATATAAAAGCAAATCAGCAGCTGACCTTAGATATCCAGGATGCTGATAAAAAAATACTGCCGGATGATGGGCGTCAGCCAGCTATTTTTCAGCAACAGAATAATATGCTCAGTCCTCCCTTTACCCATCAGGAAGATCCTTTTGTTGATTTTGATTATGAACGCCTGGTCTATCACATGCTATCCAGGGAAGGCCCTGCCCTGACGGTAAGCGATATCAATCAAGACGGGCTGGATGATTTTTACATTGGTGGGGCACACGGAAAATCCGGTAAAATCTACCTGCAAAACAGGAATGGAAGTTTTGAAGTCAGTGAGCAGTGGGAGATAGCCCGGGACAGTATCTATGAAGACGTAGACGCCAGATTCTTTGATGCGGACAATGATGGAGATCTAGACCTCTATGTAGTGAGTGGAGGAAATCGGTTTAGAGAAAATGACCGCAATTATCAGGACAGGCTTTACCTGTTGACCTCAATAAACAATCATAGACCAGTTTATGAGCGGAGCGAGAATGCTTTGCCTCTTTTGAATGAAATGGGGGCCTGTGTACGCAATGCTGATTATGATAATGATGGAGATCAGGATCTCTTTGTAGGAAGCCGTGGTGTTTCACTCCAGTATGGCCTGGCAGCTACCAGCCACATCTTAGAAAATGATGGTTCAGGAAGGTTTACGGAGGTTACCGCTACTGTCTCTCCCCGGCTGGCTTCCTTCGGTATGGTGACCGATGCACAGTGGACAGATTTTGACAATGACGATGATTTAGACCTGGTAGTAGTCGGGGACTGGATGCCTATCACTTTGTTCAAGAACAATGGAGCTAATCTGGAACGGCTTAATAATGTGCCCGGCCTCACCAAATCCAACGGATGGTGGAGAAGCATTGAAGTAAGCGATGTCAATAAAGATGGAGAGATGGACTTTATTGTAGGCAATTGGGGAAGTAATAGTATGTTTAAGGCAAGTGAAGAAAAGCCTCTGGAGCTTTACATAAGCGATTTTGATAACAACCAGACCATTGATCATGTGTACGCCTGCTACAAAGGAGACAGCTTATACCCAATGGCATTACGACATGAAATTGTCATGCAGTTAAATTTTCTGAAGAAAGATTTCACTTATTACGAAGACTATGCCGGAAAAACACTCTCCCAGGTGTTCAGCAAAGAACAGCTGGAAAACGCAATAGTCAATAGAGTACACCATTTACAATCATCTGTAGTGATCAACAATGGGGATGGTTCATACAGCCTTCATAAACTGCCGGAAGAAGTACAGTTTTCGCCCATTTACGCCATTGCTGCCGATGATTTTGATCAGGACATGAAAACAGATTATGTGATGGCCGGAAACTTTTCAGGCGTAAAGCCGGAAGAAGGACGCTATGATGCCAATACAGGCTTGATGCTAAAAGCAGCGGGTGATCAGCTATTTGTGGTAAAAGGGAATAAAACCGGATTACGCATTGATGGAGAAGTACGCAAAATGGAAGTGGCAAGAACAATTGGAAATAAAAAGCTGCTTATCGTGGCAAAAAATGATGACTTACCTGAGATATATGAATACCAAGGCAACCCAAAAGCAAATACTGCCCTTACTATTTCTGATCGTTAGTGCAGCTTGTGGAGTAAAGTCAGACTCAGAGAAGTTATTTGAGCTGTTACCTTCCTCATATACCGGGGTGGACTTTCAGAACACACTGACAGAAACGCCCCGGATGAATATTTTCAACTACCTCTATTTTTACAATGGCGGAGGCGTGGCTGCCGGTGATCTCAACGGAGATGATCTGCCCGATCTTTATTTTACCTCCAATCTGGAGAACAATAAGCTTTACTTAAACAAAGGCAATTTCAAATTTCAGGATATCACAGCAAGTGCCAAAGTACAGGGCAAAGGAAGCTGGACCACCGGCGTGACCATGGCCGATGTGAATGGGGATGGCAGGCTGGATATTTATGTAAGTCAGCTAGGCGATTACCAAAACATCCGGGGTAAAAATCAACTGTATATCAACATGGGTAATGATGGTGAGGGGACGCCCGTTTTTGAGGAAAAAGCAGCAGAATATGGACTTGATCTGAAAGGTTTCAGCACCCAGGCAGCATTTTTTGACTATGATCTGGATGGCGACCTGGATATGTACATGCTCAACCACTCAGTACACTCCAACGGTACTTTTGGCAAAGCCAGCCTCAGAGATAAAACCCATCCGCTTGCCGGCGACAAGCTGCTCAGAAATGACAATGGAAAGTTTACAGATGTTACCGACAGTAGTGGTATTTACAGCAGTGCTTTAGGCTATGGCCTTGGAATAACAATAGGGGACGTCAACTGGGATGGCTATCCGGATATTTATATTGGCAATGACTTTCATGAAAATGACTATCTCTACATCAACAATACCGATGGCACGTTCAGCGAAAAGCTGCAGGAGTATATCAGGCATACCAGCCGTTTCTCTATGGGCAATGATATTGGCGATATCAACAATGATGGCCTGCCCGATATTGTTTCCTTGGATATGCTCCCCTCTGATCCGGTGAAGCTGAAAACCTCCGCCGGAGAGGATGCTTATGATGTGTACAATTATAAACTGAAATACGGCTATAACCATCAGTTTGCCCGCAACACACTTCAGCTCAACATGGGAGAAGGGCATTTTAGCGAAATTGGCCTGATGACAGGCATGAGCGCTACCGACTGGAGCTGGTCTGGCCTCATGGCTGACCTGGACCTGGACGGGCATAAAGATATCTACATTGCCAATGGCATCAAGAGGCGCTCAAACGATCTGGATTACATCAGGTACATCTCTAATGATGCGCTTCAGCATCGGCTGGAGGGAGACCTGACGAGCGAAGATATGGCGCTGGTAGAAAAAATGCCTATCGTCAAAATTCCCAATGTAGTGTATCAGAATAAAGGAGGCTTGGCTTTTGAAAATATGTCAAAAGGATGGGGCCTGGGGCAGGAGTCTTTCTCTAACGGTGCGGCTTACGTAGATCTGGATAATGATGGTGACCTTGACCTGGTGACTAATAATATTGATCAGGAAGCTTTTATTTATAAGAACCGGAGTGTTGATAGTGCTAAAAAAATAAATGCTCATCATTATCTCAAGCTCAAGTTTGATGGTAAAGCGCCTAACACAAAAGGAATTGGAGCCAGAGTTATCATTCCACTAGACTCCCAAACCATCATACAGGAAGTATACGCTACGCGGGGTTACCAGTCATCTGTCCCTACGGACCTGATCGTCGGCCTGGGCAACAGAGAGCAGCTTGATTCTTTGGTGGTGATATGGCCTAACCTTCAATATGAAGTGCTTTATCATGTACAGACCGATACAACTTTAGCCCTTCAGCAAAGTAATGCTACTGGCAGGTATGATTTTTCAAAATCTCAGCAAACTCTCTTTAAAAATGTTTCTGACGAGCTGAAAGTAGGTTATAAACATGAGGAAAATACTTTTATAGAGTTCAATCGCGAATTGCTCATCCCTCACATGTCTTCTACCGAAGGACCTAAAATGGCGGTGGGAGATATCAATGGCGATCAGAAGGAGGACTTCTTTGTGGGAGGAGGCAAATGGCAGCCCGGAGAGATTTATGTGCAGGTAGAGCAAGGTTTTCAGAAAGTGGAACAGGCAGCGTTAAAAGCAGATAGTGTGGCAGAAGATGTGGGTGCGGCCCTGGTGGATGTGGATGGTGATCAGGACCTTGACCTGATCGTAGTGAGTGGAGGAAATGAATTTCAGGGGGAGGAAGAAGCTTTACTGCCTCGCCTGTATAAAAATGATGGACAGGGGAATTTTACCAGAGATAGCGCTGCGCTACCGCAGATTTATGTCAATGGCTCCGTAGTGAAAAGCGCTGACTATGACCAGGATGGGGATACTGACCTGTTTATCGGTGGCCGGGTAGTATCCCGTAATTATGGAAAGATGCCCCAGAGCTATCTGTTGGAAAATGACGGACAGGGGAATTTTGCCAATGTCACCGAAAACAAAGCGCATGCGCTTTCAGAAGTAGGTATGGTCAAAGATGCAGCCTGGGCAGATGTGGATGGCGATGGACAGACTGATTTGCTGGTGGTAGGTGAGTGGATGCCCATTAGCATTTTTAAAAATGAAGCTGGTCGTTTAGCAAAAGTAGAATCGGCCTCACTTGAGCAGACGCATGGCTGGTGGAACACCATAAAAATCACTGATATTGATGGTGATGGCGATCAGGATTTAATTTGCGGTAATCTGGGGCTCAACTCCAAGCTGAAAAGTTCTCCTGAGGAGCCCTTGACGCTCTATGTGAAGGACATAGATGACAACGGAAGTTTGGAGCAGATCATGACCTACTATGTGGATGGTAAGGAATATTTATTTGCTACCAAAGATGAGATAGGCTCACAATTGATAGACATTAAAAACCGCTTTGTAAAATACATTGATTTTGCGGAAGCAGATGTGGATGAAATCTTTCCGGGCGATATGCTGGAAGGAGCAGAAAAATTACAGGCTTATGAGTTTCGCTCCGGCGTTTTCATCAACGAAGGAAATATGGAGTTTCGCTTTCAGCCTTTCCCCCTACAGGCTCAGCTTTCTCCCATACAGGCGATTTACATACAGGATATGGATGAAGATGGACTGGATGACTTACTGATGGCAGGAAACTTCTACGAAGTAACCATTGAAAGAGGAAGGTACGACGCCAGCTACGGAACAGTACTCAAAAATAAGGAGAATGGCACATTCCAATGGATTCCCAACAAGCAGACCGGACTCTACATTGATGGACAGGTGCGTGATATCCAAAAAATTAATTTTCAGGGAGAAGATATTTTCAGCATTGTCAGGAATAATGCGCCTATAGAATTTGTATACAAAAGCTTAAATAAACAACCACTTACCAATGAGCAGAAGATTGCTACTGTACTGGGGAGTCATTAGCCTGATGATAGGGTGCTCTACTCCACCTGAATTTTCTATTAAATTTTGTGATTCTCTGGATCAGCAGGACCAGTGTGAAGGAGATAAAAGCCAGTTTGCCGTAGGGCAGGAAATTTATGTCAGGTTTGAGTTTGGAGAAGCTTTTGATGGAAAAGAGATCAGTGGTAAAATCTGCAGGATTGCTGAGAACGATACCATCGTATTAGGAGATAAAAAATTTGAGTTGAAAGCGGAAGATTATTATGTTATCCAGGACCTTCCTTTTCATGAGTTTGGAATGGCAGCCTTGGGTAATTTTATTATCCGTTTTGAAGATGAAAAGGAGCAGGTATTAGCAGAGAAGCAAATCAGCATTATTAGCTCATAAATTGAGTGTGCTTTTACACAATAGAGAAAAGTTGCCTAATGGAAACTATCAGCAAAGGGCATGTTGTTACCAACAATAATACATAAGTAGAAAGTTTGCCCCAAAAGCGTAATTTTGCAAACAACCATTGATTTACTATTACTTAGAGTGAACCGATCTCGTATTATGAAGTCTTTTAAATCCTTACTAATTGTACTTACCCTGATTTGGATAGGGGCGTGTCAACCTAAAACCGAGATGAATTTTGATGATGGTGAGCTGATCCATAGTGCCATGCAGAAGCTTACCGATATCATTGTATATGATATTTTCTCACCTCCGGTAGCCAGTCGTATCTACTCTTATGCCAGCATGGCAGCTTATGAGACACTTATCCATGAGCATTCGGAGTACCAAAGCCTTGCCGGACAAATCAGCGGCCTGGAAAAAACGCCTCAGCCAGAAGAAGGGAAAGCATATAACTTCTCCTTAGCCAGCATTCACGCGTTTACTACTGTAGGTAAAACCCTCATCTTCTCAGAGGAGAAGATGGATGAATATCAGGAGCAGGTGTACAGTAAATATGAATCTGCGCTTTCATCAGATGTATATGAGAACTCAATTGCTTATGGACAGCAGGTAGCCGATCATATAATGGCCTGGGCAGACAAAGACAATTACAAGCAGACCCGTACTTTTCCGAAGTTTACAGTAAAAGATGATCCCGGACGGTGGCAGCCTACTCCTCCCGATTATATGGATGGCATTGAACCTCACTGGGCTTCTATTCGTGCTTTGGTTATTGATTCAGCACAGCAGTTCAAGCCTGTGCCTCCTACCACCTTTAGCATGGATGAGGATAGCCAGTTTTATAAGGAAATGATGGAGGTATATAACACCGGCAAAAACCTAACAGACGAGCAGGAAGAAATCGCTAAGTTTTGGGATTGTAATCCCTATGTTTCGCACCATCAGGGGCATGTGATGTTTGCGACCAAGAAAATTACGCCTGGTGGTCATTGGATAGGCATCACTGCCATAGCCTCTCGTCAGGCAGAAGCAGATCTTATGCAGGCTGTAGAAGCTTATACGGTAACTTCCATTGCACTGATGGACGGCTTTATCAGCTGCTGGGACGAAAAATATCGTAGCAATTTAATCCGCCCGGAAACAGTGATTAATCAGCATGTGGACCCTGATTGGACACCCCTGCTACAGACGCCTCCTTTCCCTGAGTACACCAGTGGACATAGTGTAATCTCTTCTTCTGCGGCAGTAGCATTAACTCACTTATTTGGAGAACCTTTTCATTTCAAAGATACTACGGAAGTAGCTTATGGCTTACCCCCCCGCGAGTTTGATTCATTTATCAAAGCCTCTGAGGAAGCCGCGATCAGCCGTTTATACGGAGGAATCCATTATATGCCCGCCTGCGAAGTAGGCGTGCAGCAAGGGAGAAAAGTAGGTAATTTTGTCGTTAGTAACCTGACTACTAAAAAAGGACGTCCAGTTGCTATGGTTACAGAAGAAGACGTAAATATTAGAGAATAAAAAGGAAGTCTTTATTTTGAAAAAAGCCTCTAGCGTCATAGTAACGCTAGAGGCTTTCGTATGGAAGTAACCTTCCCTTATCATTCAGTAAAAAAAAAATGCCGGTAGAAGATCAAGGTAAGAAACAGAAACAAAGCGTAGCATCCCTGCCTGTTTCGGAACCAGGTTTCGTCTTAGATATGGTTCTATGGAACATTAAAGCCTCTGTCTTCATGATACAGAGGTTTGGCTTTTTTATACCTGATGTGTTTTCTTCATCCTAAAGAGGCAAAGGCTTTCTTTTCAGTAACAACAAAGCCGAACCAAAAAGAATAAAAGGGATGCTGAGCCATTGCCCCATGTTCAATGCCATTTCAGCTTCAAAGGCTACCTGATCAGCTTTGAAAAACTCCATAAAGAACCTGATAGTAAACAGCAGAACGAGAAAAAGCCCAAAAAGGAAGCCCGATGGCTGATGAAGCTTTCTGTATAAAGTGTTAAGGATCAGGAAAATCATAAAGTAGGCAATCGCTTCATATAACTGCCTGGGGGCCGGGGGGTATTATCAACCCTTAAAAAAAATGAAAGCCCAGCTAACAGGAGCCGGTTTTCCGATAATCTCGGAGTTCATGAGGTTGCCAGTTGTATACAACAACCGACCAGCGCACCCATCACACTAAGCCTGTCTAATAACCAGAGTAGTTTCACCTTATACTTCCTGCAGAATAAAATAGTAGCTATAAACACTCCTAAAATTCCTCCATGACTGGCCAGGCCCTGATAACCGGTAAATTCAAACGCTGGGTTGAATTTTACTGGCAGGAAAATTTCTGCGATATGCTGGAAGTCATAATCAAAATCATAGAATAAGCAATGTCCCAGCCGGGCTCCTATCACTGATGCCAGCACTACGTAAATCGTAAGCTTATCTAATTTTTCCTGGGCTACTCCCTCTTTTTTAAAGTAAGAGCTCAAAATCTGACAACTGAGAATAAAACCTAGTGCAAAAAGCAAGGAGTACCAGCGAAGCGCAATAAAATAAAGCCCAGGTCAAAGATGATTCCGTCAGGATTCCAAACAATATAATTTAACATGGGTGAAAAGGCTAGGTCCTCTATGTATTACACTGAAGCACACAAAAAAAGACCCGGGTAGCGGGCCTTTTAATTTTTTGATGTAAAAAGAAATATTGAGACTAATTTATACAGAAACCGTACCCTTGGTTTTTTTAGGCTCAGTTTTACTCCTTTTCTTTTTAGGAGTAGAAGCACTTTCCTGTTCACGTTGCTTTACAAATTCCTTATAACGGCGATTGATCGCTATACCAAAACCGACCATCAGCAGGATAGTACCCGCCCAAAGTACGTTGATAAGAGGTTTTTCAATGGCTTTCAGCACGATGTAATCCTTCTGGGTGGTCTCCACACCGATTTCAAATGAGTTTTGCTCAGGATTGATGTTGAGTAATGTTAGCCTTACCCCAAGTTCATTAGAAGTAAAAGGTACGCGGCCCACCATGCGATCACGGATAAGGTAATAGGGAGTAAGCATATATTCCTCGTTCTCACCATACACCCTGATGTTTGCTTTCACGGCCAGGTCTCCATCCTCTATAGACGATCCTTCAACTTGATCTACACGCTCAATATTCTCCAGTACAGCCACATAGTCATTGATAAAAAACTGCTTGCCGATTTGTACTTCTGTTTCTTCACGCTCGCTCCATTCTTTCTCTTCTTCATCATTAGGGATGGCAGAAACGTGCGTATAAAGGTCTTTTCCAAAGGTACGACGAATGTCGGGAGAGGCGATCAGCCCCATATTGGGGTTTACCTGAGAGCGTGGAAACAATGAGAACTCCTTTCCGGTCTCTTTATGTTTGTAAACTACCTCATGAAAGGTGTTTTCAGCGTATACACTTACTGTATCTCCTTTCTCAAAGTAAACTTCTCCATCGCTTGCCAGGTCTTTCCTGGCGATGGCAGTGTAATCATCATTGGTACGGATCAATGCGCTTTTCTCTATATAGCCGGGCATATCCTTAATCTCAACACGGGATCCCTTATAGGTAAGCTCATATTGTCCCATCTCACGGGGCTCATTAATCCAAAGCAACATGTTCTCCACATTGGCATCATCAGGAGCATCTTTGAAAAGAAGTAAGCCTGAGTTATTGATAGACACCACATTAGAATAACCGGAAGAGAAAAGGATTCCGATAAGAATCATCGCGATACCGATATGAGATACAGAACCACCGGACAGACGGTAGTTTTTACTGCGGACAAATTTGATCAGTATTTTAGCATTAGCTACCACCGAATAAATAGAGGCAGTAAGGAGTAGAATGTATACCGGATCACTTACCTTACCTACCAATATAGCTAATGAGCTGATGAGCAGGGCTGTAACTACGGGAATGGTGAGTTCACTTTTAAGCTTTTCTTTATCCATCTTCTTCCAGAAGAAAAACTGCCCGGTACCGGATAGGAGGGCGATGGCAATTCCAAACCAAAGCTGGAATTTAGTGTAAAAGGCCACCTGATCAGCAGGAGGGGCCACATTAGATATGCCTCCGAATAATTCCACAATAGCGTTCCATACCGGAATAGAGGTAGGGATCAGCACCTGGAAACTCATCAGGCAAAGGGTGGTCACTCCGATAAAAATCCAGAACTCACGGCTGTAGGCTGAAGCTTCTTTCTCCGAAGTAGGAATATGTTTCCAGCGGATCGCTGCCAGTATGATGGCGCCTAGGGTAAAGAAAAGCAGGTAAACCAGAAGCTGGCCTGAAAGGCCCAGGTCGGTAAAACTATGCACGGAGGCCTCACCCAAAATACCGCTTCTTGTAAGGAATGTGCTATACAGAATCAGTACGAAGCTGGCGATAATCAGCACGATAGAAGTCTTGAGCGCAGTGCCATTATTTTTGAAGATGATCAGGGTATGTATACTGGCGATCATGATGAGCCAGGGAATATAGACCGCGTTTTCTACGGGATCCCAGTTCCAGTATCCGCCGAAATTAAGTGTTTCATACGCCCAATAGGCACCCATCATAATTCCTAAGCCAAGGACTGCGCCGCCGAAGATCATCCATGGCAAAGCAGGCTTCACCCAGTTTTCGTAGTCTTTCTTCCAGAGTCCGGCGATACAGTAGGCAAAAGGGATGATGGTAATCGCAAAGCCCAGGAATAAAGTAGGAGGGTGGATCACCATCCAGTAGTTTTGGAGCAATGGGTTAAGGCCGGTACCATCCTCAGGCACAAATTCCGGATTGGTGGCAAATACCGGGGCTTCCATAACATCCCTCAGCAGGATAAAAGGAGAACTACCGATTTTTACATCACCAATGACTACACCTAAGATCATAGAAGCCAGAAAAGCCTGTACAAAAGCGAAAACCGCCATGACGGGCGCTTCCCAACGCTTATTGGTATTGATAACCACCACTCCCAAAAGTACATGCCAGAATATCCAGAGCAGGAAGCTTCCTTCCTGCCCTTCCCAGAAGCTGGAAATCACATAATATGCAGGAAGGCTGCGAGAAGCATGACTCCAGGCATAGTGATATTCGTAATGATTATTGAAAATGATATAAAAGAGCGTGGCTACAACTCCCAATACGCTGATGCCGTGCAGATAAAACGCGCCACGCGCGTAGGTTCTCCATTGTTTTTGTTCCAGCTCATGTGCATTACTTGCTTTGATGTAAGCCAAGGCAGCAACAAGTGAGGAAACGAAAGAGATAATGACAAAAAGATGACCTGCATCTCCGAGAAAGGCGTTGAACATAAGTTAGCTGATTTCTTTTTCCTGATACTTAGACGGACACTTCATGAGGATCTGATCTGCTACAAAAACATCATTATGATAGGAGCCGATGACTACTACCTGCTCAGAGCGGGTAAAGTCAGCGGGCATTGGCTCGTTATAAAAAACCCTTTGTTCCTGCTGGTTGTCATCAACCATCACAAAAGAGAAAGAGAGTTTATCCTCAGAAGGTTGAATGCCTACAATATTTCCCTGCTCGTCTTTAGCAAGCTGTCCAACCACATGGATTTTTTTATCTTCACCACCCGTTGCCAATACCTTAGCTTCTTTAAAAGAAACGTAAGTGCTGGCATCGCCGGCAGTAGACATGATGATCATAACACAAACGGCGATGATAATAATGCCAAATATGTGAGTCTTTTTCATGATGAACGAAATACGTTAGGTTACGAATTTAAATACCAAAACCTTAGTAAGCTAACAGTAGTAACTAGTTTTTAATTTCCCTTTGAGCCCACTAAATCTTTAGCATGTCTTTACTTTACTTTTCCAGTTCTTTCTCCAGACGATTGACTTTACGCTCTATTCTAACGGCATAGAATACCAAGCCTGCAAAGAGAAGAAGAATAACAGCCACTACCACATAAATTTTGCCCTCAGCACGGAAGGTATCCGCCATAGCTATTTCCTCCACCTGAGCACTTTGGGCAATTGCCGAAAAGCTGGTAAGCAGGAATATGCCAAAGCTAAACAGAGTGTTCAGCAGCACTCTCCGAAGTCGGGATATATTGTTCTTCAGTTTTTTCATCTATTTTTTGATTTATTTCTCTGATACGAATACGAAGGCTGGTAAGCCACACACCCAATAATGTCCACCCCAGTACTGCGGGGTAAAATACCAGCCGCAATTTGCTGTCCAGGTCATAGGCATTGAAGCCCGGGTTACCACCATTGCCAGGGTGTAAAGAATCGGTTAGGCGAGGAAGAATAAATAATAGTGGAATCAGCGCTGAGAAAGCAAATATATTGTAGATCGCACCGATCTTGGCACGCTGCTGCTCATCTTGTAATGCGTTGCGCAATACCAGATAGGCAAAGTAAATGAGTAAGGCAATGGCGGCTGCATTTTGCTTAGGATCACTACTCCAGGGAGAGCCCCAGGTAAAGTTGGCCCACAATGCACCCGACAGTATGCCAAGTACGCCAAAGAGAATCCCTGCATTGGCAAATTCAATAGCGTAATTATCAATTTTTTGAGAAGGGGTGTTAAGATATTTGATGGAATAGACTACTGATACAGTCAGCAGTATCAGCATCCCAAACCACATAGGAACGTGAAAATAAAGTACTCTTATGGTTTCATTAAGAATAGCCAGACGGGGTACTTCAAAGAGCAAGCCGGCAACGATGGTATAGACCATTAAGACTACAGCCAGTATTTTCCACCAGCTTTTTTTCAACAGAGAGCTCATAGTATTAAGCGTTAAAATCCATTTCGTTACAGCAACAAAATCTTTTGCAAATTATACTCAAAATCATTGCTTTGCAAAATTTTATGAAAATGTAAAGTATTGATTTTGAGTATAATACACGGAAGAAAAATAGTTGAATTTTCTCACTATTATTCCTCCGATATCTCAGCTTCGCCACAAATAGGGAAACAGGATATAAGAAACTGTGCCTACAATCCCATTAATAGCTACCAATATGATCAGATCATCGTAGCTCACACTCACATCCAGTCCATCAATCGCATTTTTGGAAACCCTGATCACCATGAGCAACATCGGGATCATCACCGGAAAACCCAGAATAGCCATCAAAGTACTGCTGTTGCCCGTCTTGGATGCTATCCCTGACACCATCGTCAGTGTGGTAGAGAACCCTGCTGCCCCCAGAAATAAATTTGCGATAAATAATCCCCAGTGCTGAATAGGATTCCCCAGTACCAAAGCATACACCAGTAGGCAGGTAAATGCGAGAATGAGCATTAAGACTACATTGTACAGCATTTTGGAGAGAATAATTCCCTGCGGACTACTGAGCGTGTAGTAGTAAATCTGCCTCCCGTAATTTTCCTGCATAAAACTTTTGGAAATGGCATTGATGGCAGCAAACAGCATAATGATCCAGAACAAGGCATTCCAGGTTACTACCTGAAGCCCCCCTCTTTGCAGGTTAAAGCTGAGATAACAGACAAAAACAGCACTCACTACATAGAGCAGAATACCATTAAAGGCATAGCGCTGTCGCCACTCCAGTACAATTTCTTTACGAACTAATAACTTTATTTCCTTCCAGAGCATAGTTTTTGTGTTGCTTTGGGGGAGGCAAAGATATTGATAAATCGTGCTTCCGTATACTTTTGCTATACTTATTTGTATATAAATTAAGAACTTAGGAAATCGTAGAAAATAGCATGACTGGATTCTGATTTTCTATTTTTTTACAGATTTTAACCAAAATATAATTTTATGAAAGGGATCATTCTTGCAGGCGGCTCAGGGACACGCTTACACCCACTTACTTTGTCGGTGAGCAAGCAGCTTATGCCGGTATATGACAAACCTATGATTTATTATCCATTGTCTAACCTGATGATGGCGGGCATCAAGGAGATACTCATCATTTCCACACCGCACGATATGCCAAACTTTAAGAGGCTGTTGGGAGATGGAAGTGAGCTGGGTTGTAGTTTCTCTTATGCTGTGCAAGAGAAGCCCGAAGGCTTAGCCCAGGCATTTACGATCGGAGCGGACTTTATCGGAAATGATAAGGTAGCACTGATCTTGGGAGATAATATTTTTTATGGTAGTGATCTCGCCCGTCTGCTTCAAAGCAATGCAGACCCGGATGGCGGCATCGTATATGCGTATCATGTTCATGATCCTGAGCGCTATGGTGTGGTAGAGTTTGATGAAAATGAAAAAGTGATTTCTATTGAAGAAAAACCAAAAGAGCCTAAGTCGAACTTCGCCATTCCCGGTATCTACTTCTATGACAACGAAGTGATTGAAATTGCCCGCCGCCTTAAGCCCAGTGCGCGAGGGGAATACGAAATTACGGATGTAAATAAGGAATATCTGAGGCAGGGTAAGCTGAATGTAAGTATTCTGAGCAGAGGCACTGCCTGGCTGGATACGGGTACATTTGACTCTCTGATGCAGGCAGGCACTTTTGTGCAGGTGATTGAGAAAAGGCAGGGACTGAAGATTGGTTGTATAGAGGAAATTGCTTACCGGATGAAGTTTATTGGTAAAGCGCAAATTGAAAAACTAGCGCAAAAGCAGCTTAAAAGTGGCTACGGAGAATATCTCATGGGTCTGCTTACGCAAAACATCAAGTAAAGATCTTTTTAAAAAACATAGCAAAGCCCTGTAACCGCAGGGCTTTTGCTTATTCATGGTAAACTACACCGGCTACAGTTTCTCCTACTGCCTTTAGCGTTTCCTTACTAATGATGTCCATATTATCATCATGGGTATGATGGTAAGCAGGGAAATAGGCTTCGCTCCCCGCTGCATAGTCTATAATATCAATCATCGGAATCTTGGCATTGTAGTTTACATAAATGTGATCATCTACTATTTCCGGGCTGTTTTTATATACAAAATGCCGCCCATGGTCTAACTCCTGTGCTTTGCCCCAGACCTTTTTCACAATGCTCGGTGCAGCTCGCATTGAGACGCCCTCACGGTAAAACTGCGCTCCTTCAGCGCCTACCATATCCAGCAATATGCCATAATAAGCCATATAGTTATTTTTGTGCTTATTTTCTGCCCAATACTGTGAGCCTAAGCACCACCATACCTGATTGCTGCTTTCACTGCTTTCCTGATAGTCTTCTGGCTCTCCATAATCCTCTCCATCAAAAAGAATGATATCCACACCAACTTCTGGGGGCTGCACTTGAAACATACGGCCCAGCTCTAAAAGTACCCCTACACCGCTGGCACCATCATTAGCCCCGTCTATGGGTTCATGCTTGCGCTCATCATCCTTATCAGCAAAAGGGCGGGAATCCCAATGGGCAGCCAGAAGTATTCGTTTGCTCACATCAGGATTAAAAGAAGCGATGATATTTTGCAGGGCCAGGGAAGTACCATCAAAAGCGGGTGCATCAAATGATTGTATTTGTACTTCAGCACCATAGTTTTCCAGCGTTTCTCTTAGAAAATTAGCCGTGGCAAGGTGAGCGGAAGTGTTGGGTACGCGAGGGCCAAAGTCAACCTGCCGCTGCACAAAATGATAGGCAGAGTCAGCATTGAATGCAGGCACTACTATTTCTTCCTGCGGGGCAGTATCCGTAGTTTTCTCAGCAAGGGACTGCTCAGCATCCTGCTGACAGGCGCTAAGCAATAGTGTTAGGGCACTAAGGACAATTAACAGTTGATTACGCATGATTAGACTAGCTAAATGATCCAAAACTCAACAGATTTAGTGGCTTATTAATTGTATTTGGCGGCAGATAAGTTCATGGCTGAGCAAGAAAATTTACGCTAAGCATAAAACCAAGAAGATGTGAATCTATTTAGCCAGAGACTTGTTTACCATTGTAGATGAATAAATGTCTATGGATGAGCAAGTCAAATCTTGCTTTCTGTTTGATTTAGGCAGAATTTTCACTACCTTTGTATCGTGGTTTCAAAACTAATACAGAGGGGGCAAAAGTCCCCTCTTTTTTATTATTGAAAAGATGATATGAGTTTAGAGGTGCAGATAGAAGGATGGGTTCAGGAAATGCTGGAAGGGCAAGACCCATCGCTGTTTTTAGTGGAGGTTAGTATATCAAATGCTAAAAACAGCCAGAAAGTAGTGGTTCATCTGGATGGAGACGAAGGTATATCCATTGATACCTGCGCAGAAATCAGCCGTAAGTTAGGCGCCAGGATGGAAGAAGAAAATTTAATTAGCGAAAGTTTTACGCTGGAAGTATCTTCTCCCGGACTTGACTTACCCCTGAAGATGCACAGGCAGTACAAGAAGAATGTGGGTAGGAATGTAAAGGTACTTCTGCAGGATAATACCACTAAAAAAGGAGTACTGATGCAGGTGGACGAGCAACAGATAGTGCTCAAGGAAGAGCTTAAAGTTAAAAGTAAGGATAAATCAAAAAAGCGGGGAGAAACTAAGGAAGTAGTAATCCCTTTTCAGGACATTAAAAAAACAAACGTCTTAGCTTCATTTAAATAAAATGATGGATACTACAACATTAATTGAGTCATTTGCGGAATTTGCCAAAGGCAAAAATATTGACCGCCCAACGATGATCCGTATATTGGAGGACGTTTTCCGTACGATGATTCGCAAAAGATATGGTGTGGATGATAACTTTGACGTCATCATCAATGCCGACAAGGGAGACCTGGAAATCTGGCGATTCAGAGAAATTGTAGATGATAATTCCGAAGACATTTGGGATCATGACAAAATAAGTCTTTCTGAAGCGCAGGAAATAGAGCCCGATTTTGAGATTGGAGAAGAAGTAGCAGAAGAAATTAAGCTGGAAGATTTTGGGCGTCGTGCCGTAATGACTGCTCGCCAAACGCTTATACAGAAAGTGAAAGACCTGGAAAAAGATATTCTTTTTCATAAATATAAAGATCTGGTAGGCGAAATTATCGTTGGTGAAGTATATCAAATTCTTGGACGAGAAATTCTCCTGATTGACGCAGAAGGTAATGAGCTGATTCTTCCTAAATCAGAGCAGATTCATAAGGATAAATTTAGAAAGGGAGACACCGTCCGCTCTATTGTCCACCGGGTGGAAATGGTCAACGGTAACCCTAGAATTATCTTATCCCGCACTGCTCCGAAATTTTTGGAGAGGTTATTTGAGAGCGAAGTGCCTGAAGTTTACGATGGCCTGATCATGATCCGTAAAACTGTACGCGAGCCAGGCGAGCGTGCCAAGGTAGCTGTAGAGTCGTATGACGATCGCATAGATCCGGTAGGAGCCTGTGTAGGAATGAAGGGCTCACGAATTCACAGTATTGTCCGTGAGTTACAAAACGAAAACATTGACGTTATCAACTATACCGATAACCTCGAGCTGTTCATTACACGTGCCCTAAGTCCTGCCAAGATCAGTACGATCAAAATAGATCCTGAAAATGGACGCGTATCAGTATTCCTGAAGCCCGATCAGGTATCATTAGCGATTGGCAAAGGTGGGCAAAACATTAAGCTTGCCAGCCGTCTGGTGGGTTATGAAATAGATGTTTTCAGAGAAACAGCCGGCATTGAAGATGATGAGGATGTCGATCTGGAAGAGTTTTCTGATGAAATAGAAAGTTGGGTAATAGATGAGCTAAAGAGAATTGGTTTAGATACTGCTAAAAGTGTTTTGTCGCTTACAAAAGATGAACTTGTAAGAAGAACTGACCTTGAAGAGGAAACTATTGAGGACATAATTAGGGTTCTTAAACAAGAATTTGAATAATATTTTTATTTAGAATAGAAAATAATAGATATTTGAGTATGGTAGAGGAAAAAATGATGAGGCTCAGCCAGGTGGCAAGAAAGCTCAATGTAGGTTTGTCTACAATTACTGAGCATCTTGCTAACAAAGGCTTTGAGGTCGACAATAAACCAAATGCGAAGATTCCCATTGAGCAGTTCAACATGCTTGCCAAGGAATTTGCGTCTTCTGCGTTGGATAAGGAAGAAGCCTCTGGCCTCACCATTGGTAATAAACATTCAGAAAATATGATCATTGATTCTTCTAAGAAGGAGAAGCAAAAGGATCAGGACGAAGAAGAATTATTTATCAAAGGGCTTTCCGAGTCACAGGAAGAAGGTGATGCCAAGGAAGATGAGCCTAAGGTTGACAATAAGAAGCAAGAAACGGCTAAAAAAGAAGACGAGCCGGAAAAGGTGTCCAATCGCTTACAAGGGATTAAAGTTGTAGGTAAGATTGACCTGGATAGCCTTAACCGCAAAAAGCCTGCTGCAAAGAAGGAAGAAGAGAAGAAAGCAGAAGACAAAAAAGCAGAAGACAGAAAGCCTACTCAGCCTGAAGCAGAAAAGAAAGAGGCTGAAAAAAAACCTGCCCCTCAGCCTAAGGCAGAAGATACTACCCATACTCCTCAAGCTCAAGAAGAAAAAGAGACCTCTACCCCTCAAGCTAAAAAAGAAGAGCTTAAAAAAGAAGAGCCTAAAGAAGTGAAAAAAGAGATTCAGGCGGAAGCAGAACAGGCAGAAGCAGAAGAAAAGCCTGAGGTTAAAGATACTCAAAAAGAAGAACCTAAAGAAAAAGAAGAGACCGCGAAGCCTGCTGCTGAGGCCAAAGAAAAAGAGCCTCAGGAAGAAAGCAGCGCTGCTGACTCATCAGAAAAAGAAACCCAAAAAGAGATTCAAAAGACCGAAGCAAAGAAACCCGAAGAAAAAGGTAAGGCAGATAAGGGCGAAGATTCAAAAACCGACCGTGTCAATACCAGAGCCGATCAGTTAAAAGGACTGACTGTGGTAGGTAAAATTGATTTGCCTGAAGAACGTAAGAAAAAAGCCAAGCCTGTAGCCTCTTCTGATGAAGGAGGTAATAAGAAGAAAAGGAAGCGTCGCCGCAGAATCAAAAGTCAGGATGAAAAAAGTGGGGCGGATAACAGAGAGAGAGGAGGTAGAGCACCTGCTTCAGGAAAAGGTTCTGCTCCTGGCGGTAAAGGTGGCGACAAGAGAGGTCGTGGTGGCAAAAAGAGACCGAAGAAGGAGGAACCTTCCGAAAAAGAAATCCAAGAGCAAATTAAAGAAACCCTGGCTAAGCTAAGCGGGGGAGGCAAAAAAGGTAAAGCTTCACGTAATCGTCAGGAACGTCGTCGTGCTGATCGTCGTGAACGTGAGCAACAGGCTGCCGAGCAGGAGCAGGATATGAAGCTCAAAGTTACTGAGTTTATCTCTGCCAATGACCTGGCATCTATGATGGATGTTAGTGTCAATGAGGTGATTTCTACCTGTATGTCCTTAGGTATGTTTGTCTCTATCAACCAGCGATTGGATGCGGAAACCATTACCGTAATCGCCGATGAGTTTGGTTATGATGTAGACTTCACCGATACTGAAGATGAAATCTCAGTGGAAGTGGAAGAGGACGAAGATGTGGATATGAAAGACAGGGCCCCTATCGTAACCATCATGGGTCACGTTGACCACGGTAAAACCTCACTGCTGGATTATATCCGAAGTGCAAAAGTTACCGAAGGCGAAGCAGGAGGTATCACACAGCACATAGGCGCATATGATGTAACTACCGAAAGCGGCAAGCGGGTAGCCTTCTTGGATACACCCGGTCACGAAGCTTTTACAGCCATGCGTGCCAGGGGAGCTTCAGTCACAGACGTAGTCATCGTAGTCGTAGCGGCTGACGATAATGTGATGCCCCAAACCAAAGAAGCGATCAATCACGCGCAGGTAGCGGGTGTACCCATCGTAATTGCCATTAACAAGATAGATAAGCCTAATGCCAATCCTGATAAGGTTCGTGAAGAACTGGCAAATATCAATATATTGGTAGAAGACTGGGGAGGTAAATACCAGTGCCAGGAGATTTCTGCCAAGACAGGACAGGGCATTGATGACCTCCTTGAAAAAGTATTGCTGGAAGCAGAGTTACTTGAACTGAAAGCTAACCCTGATAAGCGGGCGGTAGGTACAGTGATTGAAGCTACTCTTGATAGAGGTAGAGGTTACGTAACCACCCTGCTGGTTCAGGCAGGTGATCTGAAAATAGGAGATGTAATACTGGCTGGTGCGCATTATGGTAAGGTAAAAGCCATGTTTGACCACCGTGGAAACAAGCTTACGAAGGCAGGCCCTTCTACACCGGTACAGATGCTGGGGCTGGATGGAGCGCCTCAGGCAGGCGATAAATTCAATGTGATGGAGTCTGACCGGGAGGCGAGAGAAATTGCTAACAAGCGTGAGCAAATTCACCGTGAACAATCGCTCAGAACCAAGAAGCACATTACACTGGATGAGATTGGTCGTAGATTAGCTATCGGTTCTTTCAAAGAGCTGAATATCATCGTGAAAGGTGACGTGGACGGATCAGTAGAGGCCCTTTCTGATTCTATGTTGAAACTATCTACTGAAGAGGTACAGGTTAATATCATTCACAAAGCAGTAGGTCAGATTTCAGAATCAGATGTATTGCTGGCTTCAGCCTCAGATGCTATTATCGTTGGTTTCCAGGTGAGGCCATCTGCCAGTGCCAGAAACCTGGCTGAGAAAGAAGAAATTGAAATTCGCCTTTACTCTATCATCTACGATGCCATCAATGAGATCAAAGATGCGATGGAAGGTATGCTGGCGCCTACGGTTGAGGAAATTATCACCGGTAACATTGAAGTCCGTAGAATCTTTAAAATCTCTAAAGTAGGTACGGTAGCCGGATGTTATGTGACCGATGGTGTAGTGAAAAGAAATAACCAGATCCGATTGATCCGTGATGGTATTGTTGCCTATACCGGTGAAATTAATCAGCTAAAACGCGAGAAAGATGATGTCAATGAAGTGAGGTCCGGTTATGAGTGTGGTATCAGTATCAAGAACTATAACGATATCAAAGAAGGCGATATCATTGAAGGCTTTGAGGAAAAAGAAGTCAAAAGATCGCTGTAAAGTCAAAAATAATAGATGTATGAATCAGCCTTCCATTCTGGGAGGCTTTTTTTATGATTGATATCCTCTCCGGAAGAGATGCTGACCAATAAAATTATATGTGTTTTAAGGCATTCCACTCAAAATAATAGCCCTTGAAAATACTATCAATATTGACAGCTTTATTTTTCCTGCTCACCTTGTTTGGGCTGTACCGACCCTGGCTAGCATTGTGGTGGAGTGACTATTGCCCCCGTATCAAAGTGTTGAAAGTCTATGGCAGTATTACCTTAGCGCTGAGCGTCATATACGCACTTTTAAGTATTCTGACCTAAAAAAAGCTGCCTCATAAATTTGAGGCAGCTTTCATTAATCAAAATGTTTTTATTTCTAGACACTCTCTGCTTCTACTTCATTCACCTCACCAGGCAGCATTGTCTTAAGCAGGTTTTCAATACCAGCTTTTAAAGTAACAGTAGAAGAAGGGCACCCGCTGCAAGAGCCTTGTAGCAGTACCTTAACCACGCCTTCATCGTAAGAGTGAAAGCTGATGGCTCCTCCGTCCTGCTCAACGGCCGGACGAATGTATTCATCCAATATTCCTTTAATCTTCTTTACAGTTTCGCTGTCCTCCTCGTTAATGGCAGTACCGTTGGCTACCGCCTCATTTACCAATATAGCCTTGCCCTCTTCCAGAAAAGATTTGATGTGATTTTTAACCTTATCTTGTATTTCTACCCACTCTACTTCCTGACTCTTCGTTACAGTAATAAAGTTACTCATGTAAAAAACCCTTTCTACATGCGCAAGCTCAAATAATTCCTGGGCGAGAGGGGCATGAGCAGCGCTCTCAGCGTCAGGAAAATCAAAGCTTTCCCCTTCAGGAATCAACACCAGATTGGTTACAAATTTCAGTGAATTCGGATTAGGGTTTGACTCAAGGTAGATATGAACGTTATACTTGGGGGCTTTAGTTTTATCCGTAGTTTCCATGTTAAGCAAATTATTGTTCGTTATATGAAGAACGATAGTTAAAATGATAAGTTCAATCTTTCAAGCCCCCGGGAGGAGCTTAATGTATCGGCAAAATTAACAAAGCTGCCTGAACTTTAATAATGGACTCCTTGTATTATACATTTATCAGAGAATAGAAGAAATCAATAGGCTGATTTTTAGAAATGGCATGCCATAGGCATGCAAACTACTCTTTTGTTTTTATCGTTTTTATTTTCACTTTTGTGGTTTAACACTGAGCAAATACTGCCTCCGGTAGATTTGGATAAGTAATGCAAGATATTAATTCGTTCAAGAAATTATTAGATAAACCCAAGCGCATTGTGATTGTCCCCCATGTCAATCCTGATGCGGATGCTTTGGGCTCATCACTTGGGATGGCTTCCTTTTTAAAGAAAAAAGGGCACGAAGTCAAAGTCATCTCGCCTACCGATTACCCAGCTTTCCTTAACTGGATGAAAGGAAATGACGAAGTGATGGTATATAATGATGGTAATGAAAGTGCTGCTAACGATATAATCAGTGACGCTGAGGTGATTTTCTGTCTGGATTTCTGTTCACTTAACAGAATAGACAAGATGGAACAGCCCATACGAGAAGCAAAAGCGGTCAAAGTACTTATTGACCATCATCATGGCAAAGAAGATTTTGCCGACTTTGAATGCTGGAATACTAAGGCTGCGGCAACCTGTGAGCTCATATATCAGCTGGTAGTAGATATGGGAGAGCAGCAGCTGATAGATAAACACACTGCTGAAGCCCTATATGCAGGTATCATGACTGATACCGGTTCTTTTCGCCACCCCAATACCACTAAGCATGTGCACGAGGTAGTGGCAGAACTTATTGGCCTCGGTGCGGATGCCTCCAAAGTAAGTAAGCTGGTGTATGATAATAACTCTTTAAACCGACTTCGTTTCATAGGTTTTGCATTGAGTGAGCGGCTGGAGATTCTGGAAGAGTACAATACCGCCTATTTTGCTATTTCCGCAGAAGATCTATCCAAGTTCAACTCACGGACCGGTGATACGGAAGGACTGGTAAACTACGCGCTTTCCATTCAGGGGATTACGATGGCAGCCATCATCATTGAACGGGAGGATGCGGTAAAATTATCATTTCGCTCAATCGGAGACTTTGCCGTAAATGAGCTCGCTGCCAAGCACTTTGAAGGAGGAGGGCATAAAAACGCCGCAGGAGGCATCTCAAGAGTTGGCATGAAGGAAACTGTTGAGAAGTTTTTGAAGTTACTTCCTGAGTACGAAAAACAATTACATTCAAATCAGAAAAAACAAGAAATATATTTAACATGAAATTCAAGATTATAAACATTTTAGGCCTGGTAGGGCTGGCTGCGACTACACTCTTGTCAGGCTGTGATCAGGTAGGCGGCGGTTCTTATGAGACTACTGACTCAGGACTACAGTACATGTATGTGGAAGAAGGCGAGGGAGCTAATCCACAGTTGGGAGAGATCATGCTGATCAATATGACCTACTCTACTGAAAATGACTCATTGCTTTTTAGTACCGAAGAGCAGGGAGGGCCTGTACCTATCAAGATAGACTCTTCAGCGCAAGGGCAGATATACGAAGGCTTCAGCATGCTAAAGGAAGGAGATAGTGTCGTTTTCAAAATCGGTGCTGAGGAGGTATTTGTCAATACATTCAATGCTCCTATCCCTGACTTTATTGACTCTCTGTCTAATATTATTTTTAATGTTGGCGTGGATAGAGTAATGAACGAAGAAGATTTTCAGGCTTATCGCATGGAAATGATGCGCAAGCAACAGGAAGATATGCTGGCGCAGCAGTCAGAGCAGATGGAGATTGACAGCGCAAAAATTGAGCAGTACCTGGAAGAGAATAATATAGACGCCCAGGCTACCGAATCCGGCTTACGCTATGTGATCAATGAAAAAGGTACAGGCGTACAGCCTTCTGCCGGTGACTCAGTATATGTACATTACAGCGGTAAGCTGCTGGATGGGCCTTATTTTGACACCAGCATTGAATCACTAGCCAAAGAAGAAGGCTTGTACAATGAGCAGAGAGACTATGAACCCCTGGTATTTCCTATCGGACAGCAATTTGTTATCCCCGGATGGGATGAAGGCATCTCTCTCTTAAACGAAGGAGCAAAAGCTACTTTTTACATTCCTTCTCCATTAGGTTATGGGCCACGAGGTAACGGAAGCGTAATTCCGGAAAACTCTATCCTGGTATTTGATGTAGAACTGGTAGACGTAAAGCAGGTGTCTAACTAAGCTTTTGAACATAGATTAAATAATAAAATCCGGTACGAACTACCGGATTTTTTACGTTAAACGAATATGAGAAAATTACTAAAAAATACATTAAACACCCTTTTGTTGGTAGCTACCGGACTACTATTTTTCGGCTGTAGTGAAGAAGAAGATCCCAATACGGAAGTGGAGGAAAGGCTTGAGGCTCAAATCCTTGAGATCGAAAATTATCTGGCGGATAATGGGATCGCTAAAAATAACGTAAACGGTTACTATTTAGAATCAATCGTTGAAAACGAAGATGGAGAAGCCCCGGGCACGAATGATGTAGTAGGCATCTACTACGAATTGCTAACCCTTGATGGCCAATTAATAGAAAAATTAGAAGAAACTCAGAAGAGTGAACCGGAAAAACTTCTTTTTGACCCCAGCCGTGTCTTTCTACCCGGCGTATTATATGAAGTTATTTCCAATATGAGGGAGGGAGAAGAAGTACGTACTTATTTACCTTTCAATACTGCCTATGGAGGTTTCAGTATAGAAAACAAACTACCTGCTTTCAGTGCGGTTATCATGAAAGTGAAACTGGCGGAAGTGCTAAATGAAGAAGAGCAGAGAATGGCTGAAGATGCCAGAATTAAAACTTATTTAGCTGAAAACGGATTTAGTTCAGCCGATAGTTTGGAGGGAGGAGTGTATTATGCAGAAACGCAGGCAGGTGAATCTCCGGAAGTAGATGCCAGCAGTACAGTACAACTCCGCTATACGGGTAGTTTTCTGGATGGGACAGAGTTTGATAGTAATACCGATGCTGCCCAGGCATTTGCGGTAAACATGAGTGAGAACAGGGTGATTTCAGGCTTTAAAACTGCGATCAGTGAGATGAGCCTGAATGAAGAAGGGACCGCAATTATTCCTTCTCATGAGGCCTATGGAAGTGGATTGTTTGCAATGCCCTACGAACTGATAGAAGACTTATATAATCAGGGATATGTCAATGACCCTACTTTCATTGAAATTAAGCCCTATTCTATCCTTAGATTTGACCTGGAAGTAGAAGGTATTAATTAATATCGTATGAAGATTTGTTTTGCTACCAATAACGCTAATAAGCTCAAGGAGATTCGTCAACTGTTGGGTAGTCATTTTGAGGTCCAGAGCCTGAAGGACATTGGCTGTGAGCAGGAACTACCCGAAAATCAGGATACACTGGAAGGGAACTCAGCCGAGAAAGCCCGCTTTGTATATGATGATTACGGTATTGACTGTTTTGCCGATGATACCGGGCTGGAAGTAAAGGCACTCAATGGGGAGCCAGGAGTATACTCGGCCCGCTATGCCGGTCCCCAAAGAAGTAGTGAAGACAATATGCAGCGGCTTTTGGAAGCCTTAAAAGATAAGGATGACCGTACAGCGCAGTTTCGTACGGTCATTACGCTGATACTTTCGGGAGAGCAGCATCAGTTTGAAGGTATAGTTAGCGGACGTATCAGTGAGGGTAAGTCAGGAAGCGAAGGTTTTGGTTACGATCCCATATTTGTGCCGGACGGCTACACCCAAAGCTTTGCTGAAATGGATATGGCCACCAAAAATAAAATCAGCCACAGGGGGCTGGCGACGAAAAAACTGGTAGCTTTCCTAAAGCAGATTTAACAGTGATGGAGCGACCATACGTAGTAGGTATATCGGGAGGAAGTGGTTCCGGCAAGACCCAGGTATTGAGCTGGTTACAGGGAGAGGTAGAAGAAGAGAACATTTGTATGTTCTCACAGGATAATTATTATTACGAAAAGCTTATCTCATCTCCGAAAGAAGCCAAGGCATTTAATTTTGATGATCCCGAGGTGATAGATGTCCAGCAGTTTGCCCGCGACCTGGGCCTGCTAAAAGAGGGCAGAACAGTTTATCGTAGGGATTATGTGTTTAATGAGCTTGATAAAGAGGGTGAGCTTTTGGCGTTTTCTCCCGCTCCGATCATCGTGGTAGAGGGGATATTTATTTTTCATTATTCCGAAATATGGGAGCAACTGGACCTGAAAGTATTTGTAGAAGTTAAGGAGCACTTGAAATTTCAGAGGCGCATTAATCGTGATATGAAAGAAAGAGGATACCATCTGGATGATATACTTTATAAGTACACTAAGCAGGTGGTGCCTGCATATGAGCAATATATTGAGCCTTATCGTCATCTGGCAGATGTAATTATTCCCAACAATCAAGCTTATAGTAAGCAGGCATGCCCTACAGCAGTTCAGTTACTGGGTACTTTTTTAAAATCAAAGATTAAATGAATAACCGTTTTACAGTCATTGGGTTAGGACAGTTCGGAATGTCGATAGCACTTACGCTTGCCGGACGTGGTGCGGAGGTAATCGCTATTGATAACGAGCTTGATAAGGTAGAGCGTGTTAAAGAGGAAGTGGCCGTAGCAGTAGCCCTGGACTCTACCGATGCAAAAGCACTCAAAGCACAAAATGTTCAGGAAGTAGACGCGGCAGTAATTGCCATAGGCGAAGACTTTGAAAGTCTCGTATTGACTACCGTTATTTTGCAGGAACTAAAGGTAAAGCGCATTATCGCCCGTGCCGCCAATAAGCAGCAGCGGATCATACTGGAAAAGCTGGGTGTTGAAGAGATATTATCACCCGAAGATACAGTAGGGAAAAGTGTAGCGGAGACACTCCTTCAGCCAAGCATACGCTCCTTTCTATCGCTGCCTGATGAGTATGAAATTGTAGAAATAGATACCCCCAAGAGAGTGATAGAACAGACTGTCGCCAATATAAAGCTACGTCAGGAATTTGACCTTAACCTGATTACCGTAAAAAGAGTATATACCGAAGAAAAGGAAAGAGAAAAAACCGAAGTAGCTCACATTATTGGTGTGCCCAGGCCTGATACTATGCTACGTGAGACAGACAAGATGATCATTCTGGGCAAAACAAAAGACATTGAACGTTTTATTGAGTGTAGTCAGTAAAGCGGTTTTAAGTATTATATTTATTTTCCATTTAAACCATAACTCTTGGAAATAAAAGCTAAATTTTTTAACCTGTACTGGTTTATTATGGGCGAATAACTTAAATAAATTAGATTGAATGGGCAATTACCGGCTTTCACGCTAAGCCAGATGAATTTGGCCATCTGCATCTTACCATCAGGCAAAAAAGCAGAATAAAAAACATCATTTTCCTCATATAATTTGAAAAATTCTAATGAGTTCTTCTGAAGGGAGTAAACAATTATTTGTAGTAGGTATAGGTGTTTCTGCCGGAGGTTTAGATGCTTTGACGAAGTTTGTCGCCAATTTGCCACATAAATCCGCTGGGTTTTCGGTAATCATTGCTCAGCATCTTAGCCCTGTTTATAAAAGCCATTTAGTAGAACTTTTAAGAAAATCATCTCAATGGGAAATAGAGCAGGCAAAAGCCGGTACAAAAATCAGGGCAAAACAGGTATTCATTGCTCCCCCAGGGCATGATATTACAGTAGAAAATAGTGCCATCCATCTGACCAGACATGTCCGTGAGATAAAATCAGTACCTTCTGTAGATAAGCTTTTCCGATCAATAGCCCAAAGCGCAATGGGATGTGGTATAGGGGTCGTGCTTTCAGGTGCAGGAAAAGATGGTACAGAAGGAGCTGAGGAAATTAAAAAAAATAATGGCTACGTACTGGTGCAAGACCCCCGGGAAGCGCGGCAGAATAGTATGCCTCGGGCAGTCATCACCTCCGGGTACTATGACAAAATACTTCTGGCAGAGAATATGGGGCAGGAAATTCAACACTACATAAGCAATTATCCGGTAGCCGAGGAAAAAAAAGAAAGCAGTAAGCAACTGATTATTAAAATCCTGGAAAAAAAAACCGGTACAGACTTTTCCCGCTATAAGCCAGCCACTATTGACCGGCGGATAAAAAAACGTTTGGAAGAACTTGAGCTTAGCTCAACTGACGAGTATTACGATTATCTCAAAGAATACCCTGCGGAGATTGATGAATTATTCCAAACCGTATTAATCGGAGTTACCGAATTCTTTCGTGATCAGGAGGCTTTTGAGTCGCTCAAAAAATCCCTGTCCGAGCTTATTGAAAAAAAGAAACCTGGTGACCATATCCGAATATGGTCCGTAGGCTGTGCTACCGGAGAGGAGCCTTACTCTATCGCTATCCTTCTGGATGAACTTCTGGGGGATAGAGCGAAAGAGTACACAATACAGATATTTGCTACCGATATTGATGAGTACGCGCTGAGTAAGGGGCGTAAGGCTTACTATAGTGAAGAGCAGATGGGTAGTTTATCGGATGAAATACGCAGGAAGTATTTCATTCAGGTCTCTAATGGTTATGAAATCAAGAAACACATGCGGCAGAAGGTACTTTTCTCTAAGCATGATGTCTGCGTCGACCCTCCCTTTGTCCGTCTTGATTTAGTAAGCTGCCGTAACCTGCTGATTTATTTTGAGCATGAGTTACAAAAGGAAATTATTCCGGTATTTCATTATGCCTTATCAAGTGGGGGTGGCCTCATGTTGGGTAAGTCAGAAAACATCTCGGATATGACTGACCTTTTTAGCAGGGTAGAAGTGGAGCATAAAATCTTTTGCAGAAAAGAAGGTATACACAATACATTGAAGTATAGTAAATTCCGCAAGATTAAGGCTGCTGAAAAATATAATAAGTCACCGCTGAGACCTGAAATGTCATTAGAAGAGATAGCTGACGAAACCCTGGTCAGTACATTTGAACATCCTTATATAGTTTTGGATGAAAACTTGGAAGTGATGCATATTAAGGGCAGGCTACAGCCCTTTGTAGAACTGGCAGGGGGGGAGGTAAATGCAAACGCGCTCAAAATTATTCATCCTGCCTTTCATATGGAGCTAAGGACCTTATTGGCGAAAGCCAAAAAACAAGATGAAATTTTCAAAGGGGCATTCATAAAGTTTGAGCGTGAAGACAGAAAGGTTTATGTGCAGCTATCCATCAGATCACTATTATATGCCAAAAATAATAACCGGTTTTTTATGGTGATCTTTGAGCAATTTGACCAGCGTCTGCCATTAGCTTTCCCTTCCGAGACTGCAGGGGTAGATGAAGACTGGAAAACGCTTAGAATAATGGAGTTAGAGCAGGAGCTTTCGGCCACAAAAGAGCACCTGCACACCTTTACAGAAGAGCTGGAAACTTCTAATGCTGAACTACAGTCGCTAAACGGAGAACTACAGTCGGCTAATCAAGAGCTTAAGTCTTCTAATGAAGAACTGGAAACCAGCAATGAGGAACTACAGACGGCCAATGCCGAGCTAGCTTATAGTAACAATAAGCTTGAGCAAAAAGAGAGCGAACTTATCCGGATCAAAGAAGACCTGGAGATGAGCCGGGAGAAATTTCATCTATCGCTGGATAACTCCAATGTGATGCTTTTTCATCAGGACGTCCAGCTGCGCTACCATTGGATATATAATGCATTTAAAAAAATTCCTCTAGAAGATATCATAGGGCATACTGATCTGGAAATTGAAGAATTTTCTCAAGAAGATGCACTGCGCTTACACCAGATCAAAGAAGAAGTCCTGCACACAGAACAAGAAATCCAGATAGAAATCCAGATAGAAAAAAAGTGGTATGACCTTAAGATCAAGCCTTCTGTAAAAAATGGAAAAGTAAGCGGTATCCACGGAATAGGAATAGATGTAACTGACCGAAAAACGGCAGCTGATATTATTGATCGGAACCAGAGCATCTTAAGTAGTATCATCAATCAGGGAACGGATAATATCATTGCAGTGAATAAAGGCTATAAAATCATAGCCATCAATGAAAGTACCAGAGAGGACTATTACAATCGCCTGAAGCTTGATCTGCGGCTAAATGATAATTTAATAGAAAAGCTGGAAGTCTTACCTGAGCGGCAAAAAATAGTTCGAGAGTACTATGAAAGAGTTTTTAAAGGGGAAAAAGTAGCGTTAGATGCTTTCCGGACCACAAGCTATGATGGCACTAAAGAACATTATTTTGAAGGGATATTATTCCCCATCACCAATCAATTGGGAGAGATAATAGGTGGCGCAAATATAAATCGTGAAATCACGCAAAAAGTACAGTTGGAAAGGCAGATTCAGGACATTACCAAGCGAAGTGCTAACCTGACAGGGGATGAGTTTTTTAAAGACCTCACTGACCAGCTATCTACTATTTTCCGGATGAGATATGTGTACGTTGGCGTTTTTCAGAAGGACAAAAAGGTCTTAAAATCCCTGGCTTTCAGAGTTAATGGTGTGCTGGCAGAAAATTTTGAATACTATCTTGAAGATACCCCCTGTGCGCTGGTAACCAATAACAACAAAAGCTATCACATGGAAAAGGTACAGGAGAAATTTCCTCATGATAAAAAGCTTCAAGAGTGGGGTGCAGAAAGCTATATAGGAGTGCCTATCACTTCTCCTCACACAGAGAAGTCTATCGGAATACTGGTGATGATGGATGAAGAGCCCTGGAAAGAGAACGCTTACACTGATTATCTCCTTACATTATTAAGCATAAGGGCAGGTGCCGAATTAGAGCGTATCAGCGCAGAGCAAAAGGTTAAAGAAAAAAGTGAACAACTGACTAAGATCAGCAGCAACGTACCAGGCATATTATATGAGTTTAAGCAGGGAGTTAATGGTTCAGTTGAGTTCACCTACATTAGCAAAATGTGTGAAAGGTTTTTTGAAGTCACTGAAGAAGAAGTATTAAAGAACGAAGGTGACGTGATTGCTTCACTCTTACACAAAGAAGATGTGCAGAAGCTTATCAATGAGCAACAAAGAGCCCTGGCCGCGCAGGATTTCTTCCGCTTTGAAGGAAGGATTTTTACTCGGAAGACAAGGCAACTTAAATGGATAAAAATAAATGCAAACAGCATACAAAGAGAACAAGAGGAGGTTTTATGGTATGGCTTTATTGATGATATCACTCAAATAAAAGAGACCCAGGCGGCTTTAAATGAAGCAAAAAACGAGGCCGAAAAAGCTGCCAGAGCAAAAGAGGATTTCTTAGCCACCATGAGTCATGAGATACGTACTCCTCTCAATGCCATTATTGGGCTAAGCAGTTTGTTAATTAAGAAAAACCCCCGTCAGGATCAGCTGGAAAACTTCAAGGCTTTAAAGTTTTCATCTGAAAACCTTATGAACCTGATCAATGATATACTGGATTACAGTAAAATGGAAGCTGGTAAGGTAAAGTTAGAAACTTCAGGCTATAACATTAAAAACCTGCTCTATAGCATACGTCAAGCTCATTCTCTTTATGCAAAAGAGCGTAATAACAAATTGGTAACTAAAATTGGGGATAAAGTTCCTGAAGTAGTCAAAGGAGATCAGGTGAAGCTGGCTCAGATATTAAACAACCTGATGAGCAATGCCAACAAGTTTACTCAGGGAGGAAGGATAGTATTAGAGGTGTACCAGGAAAAAGAAGATAAGGATGCTGTGTACCTGCACTTTGCGGTAAGGGATACTGGCATAGGCATCTCTCAGGAAAACCTGAACAAAATATTTGACAAATTTACCCAGGCAGACAGTTCCACCGTCCGTCATTATGGAGGTACAGGTTTGGGGCTTACCATTACCAAAGCCCTGCTGGAAATGCAAGGGAGTGAGATAAAAGTAGCAAGTAAAGTTGGAGAAGGCTCAGTATTTTCTTTTACACTCAAACAAGAAAAAGCCGAAATACAACCTCAATCTACCTTAAAAGCAAATGATAATGGTAAGGCTAAAGAAACGTTGCAGAATGACATAGACCTCCGAATATTACTGGTAGAAGATGTGGCAATAAACAGAATGGTAGTACAGCAATATTTTGAGGAATGGTGGAATAATTCAGTTGCTGATGAAGCTACCAATGGGCGGGAGGCAGTGGCGTTGGCCAGAAAAAATCATTATGATATTATCCTTATGGACATACGTATGCCGGAAATGGATGGATACGCTGCCTCCGAAGCCATTCGTAAGCTGGGAAAATACGCCACTACGCCCATCATTGCCCTTACCGCGGATACTATTGCGGAATTTAACAGGGATGAACGGGCAAAATACATGAATGACATAATCACCAAGCCTTTTAACCCACAGGATTTATACAATAAAATTTCAAAATATGCTTCACTGAAAAGCAATAGTCTACAGAAAAGATCGGCAAAAGCCGAGCATAAGCGAGACGCTAAGGAGGATATATTGTCCCCTGACTTTGAAAAAGCAGAAGAGCCTTTCCGTGAGATGCCTGACAAAATTGTAAAGTTTTACGAAATGGCCTTACGCTCTCTTGAAACCTATCGGGAGAACTACCTTAAAGCTCTCGAGACCAATGATCATAAGCTGATCAGCGCCTCTATGCATAAAGCAAAAGTGCTCATTGATATGCTAGGGCTGGAGCATTTCTATGAAAAGATGTACGGTACCAGGAAAAAAATGGAAAAAGGAATAGGCGAACAAACGATACAGAAGGAAGCAGAGGATATAAGTAAGTCTATTGATCGTATTATGGATGATATTCGGGCGAGATTGAGAGCCTGTAGAGAAGATTTGTAGGGAAATACCTGAAAATAGGTAGGCTATAAATAGAGGGTTTTATTTTCCGTACTAGTTATCAATGTCGAAATTAATAGTGAAAACATACTAATTTATACAGGAGAAGCTTAGAATATGGACATAATTGATTAATATCAATAACTACTTTTCAACTAATTAATTATACGCTATTTATTCAAGCGTTGGTCATCTACAATTAGTTGGTAGCTGTGGGGTGCATACAGAAGATTTTTTTACATTATCCGACCTGAACCGGTCAAGTGCCTATAGTTTTTTCACCTACTCAAACGTATGCACCCTCAGCTTTTACCGAAAACTCTTCAGAATGATTTTGCTGAAATATAAAAAGCTTTGCCCACTTATAAGTTGCGGACAAAGGCTTATAAAAACCGTAATTCTGATTTTCAATATGCGATTTGAAATCCTGAATGGTGTTATTTAGGGATCAAGCAACAAATCTGGGGGACAGTAGTACTAAGCATAGATTTTGGAAAGTCTGTAGAGGAAGAAGCTAATGTTTCTCACCCCTCTGAACTGTGACCTGAAAGCTTTGATTTTGGCATTGAAAGATTCAGCAGCAGCATTAGTACTTCTTCTATCAAAGAAGTTTAAGATAGTTTTATAGTGTTGCTGAATGGTTCTAGAGACTGTATTGAAAGATTTAAAGCCAGCTTTTTCTACCTGATCATACCATCTGGCCAGTCTGGTGAAAGCGACACCTTTCTCTTTAGTGTTTTGGTATATATGTCCTAGCTTTTGAGCTAATTCATAAGCTTGCTCAAGCTGTGGATAGAGTTTGAACAGGATTTCTGCCCTGTGGACTTGGGAAGACGTCCATTTGCTTTTGTCCTTGAAGAGCAGGTACCTGCTCCTGACCAGTAGTTGTTTAGGAGTATCACCATTTTCTAACCTGTTGGCAACGAAGGTTCTGCCTACTTCTTTGCTCAATTCCATTTCTTGGTTCTCTTGCTCAATAGCTTCCCAGCGATAAGCTATCCTCATTTCCTGAACTGCTTCATAAGCCAGTTTTTGCACATGAAAACGATCGGTGACTAAAACAGCTTTGGTAAATGTCTTAGTCACGATCTGTTCCATACTGGCCCCCATGGAATGGCCGCCATGTCTAAGGTGACTTCTTTGACCAGCCTCCTTTTTTCTAATGGGATCTTTCTAAGCAGGATAGACTTTACTCGTTCACTGTTAGTACCCTTGATCATTGCAATAAGGCAGCCTTTATTCCCCCTGGCCGCTTTGTTGGTGATCACTGTGTAAAGTTCACCCTGTGAAACTGCTGTTTCATCAATAGTGATATATTCACCAACATTCTCAGGAAAAACAACATAATCCTCGGCATGCTCTAACTGATCCCAATGCCTGTAGTCACTCAAATGAGCAGCATATTGCTCTTCTAATAACTTGCCGTTTATATGGAAGTAGTTGCCTAAGCTTTTACAGCTTACCGGTGTGGTATCGATGCAATGCTTTTAAAAAAGACGCGAATTCCATAGTCATTCGCGTGCCCTGAGCCACCAATTCCCAGTTTCTAAAAACTACCTTTCCTGTATCTTCATTCCACCACCTTCTGCGTTTTACTTTCAGATAGCAGGCTTTACCGCGTATGGGAAAATCTTTTACAGTAATTTCTGCAAAATAGCCTTTGGAGATGAGGTTCTCACCTGCATATTCCTCCGGATGCTGGTTCTTCTCTGCTAAACTAATAGTGTAGCTCTCTTCTGTCTTTTCTACTGAAGTAACTTCAAAATAGTCAAGCATCCCATCCGGTAGAAACAAAGAAATGATAGCTTTATCCAATGATTCTTTTTGACGGCTAAATTATACCCTAACAACTTACCCCACAACTTTTAAGCTTGATCCTTATTTAGGATCATATCCCAGATTAGAACTGAGCCACTTTTCCATAGCAGAAAGGTCCATTCCTTTACGCTTGGCATAATCTTCCACCTGATCCTTATCCACCTTAGATATACCGAAGTATTTTGAGTCCGGGTGAGAAAAGTACCAGCCACTAACTGAAGATGCCGGAAACATAGCGTAGCTTTCTGTAAGGGAGATCCCAGTGCTTTTGGTCACATCTAATAGCTTAAAGAGCGTCTCTTTCTCCGTATGGTCGGGGCAGGCAGGATAACCTGGTGCTGGTCTTATCCCCTGATACTGCTCGCGGATCAAGGACTCACTATTAAGCTGCTCATCAGGAACATAAGCCCAGAACTCTTTACGCACACGTTCATGCATCAGCTCTGCAAAAGCTTCCGCCAACCTGTCGGCAATCGCTTTGATCATAATAGAATTATAATCATCATGATCCTCTTCGTATTTTTTTGCGACTTCATCAGAACCCAGCCCAGCCGTTACGGCAAAACCACCTACATAATCCTCAATGCCGCTATCTTTGGGAGCCACAAAGTCTGCCAGGCTCATATAATCTTTCCCTTTAGCCTTTTTCGTTTGTTGCCTCAGGTGATGTAAAGTGGTCAGTACCTGAGTGCGATCCTCATTGCCGTGACTATCAAACTGGTAAAGCTCAGTATCATCATCTCCTATGGCATTGGCAGGAAAGAAACCTACCACGGCTTTAGCGGTGAGGAGTTTCTCATCTATCACCTTTTTGAGCATTTGCTGCGCATCGCGGTATAGAATACGTGCCTGCTCTCCTACCACCTCATCATCCAGTATTTTGGGAAATTTACCAGCGAGCTCCCAGGTCATGAAGAAGGGCGTCCAGTCTATATAGTGGCTGATTTCCTCCAGAGAGTAATCATCAAAAGTGCGGAAACCCAGAAAGCGAGGCTTAACTACCTCACGAGACGACCAATCGGTCTGAAATTTATTCTCCCGAGCTTCTGCTATGGGTACAAAATTCTTAGTCTTTTTCTTTTTGGAATGCCTGTCACGCATTTGCTGGTAATCTTCCCGGATCTCCTGCGCAAAAGCTTCCCGGTTTTTCTTATTGAGCAGATTGCTCACTACCGGCACTGAGCGTGATGCATCCAATACATGAATCACCGGGCCACTATAGTTGGGCTCTATCTTTACAGCCGTATGAATTTTGGACGTAGTAGCCCCACCGATCAACAGGGGAATGGTAAACCCTTCTTTCTCCATCATCTCGGCAACATTTACCATTTCATCCAGCGAAGGGGTGATCAATCCGCTCAATCCGATAACATCGGCCTGCTCTTCTTTCGCTTTAGCGAGTATATCTTCTGCAGGGACCATTACGCCCATGTCCACCACATCGTAGTTATTACAGCCCAGTACCACACTCACAATATTTTTACCGATATCGTGTACGTCACCTTTTACGGTGGCCATCAGCACTTTGCCTTTGGCTTCGTGAGCGGTGCCAGATCTTTCTTTCTCTTTTTCTATATAAGGAATAAGGTAGGCCACGCCTTTTTTCATTACACGGGCGCTTTTTACTACCTGGGGAAGAAACATCTTACCGGAGCCAAAGAGGTCGCCTACCACATTCATACCGTCCATCAGCGGGCCTTCAATTACTTCTATAGGCTTATCGTACTGCTGACGGGCTTCTTCCGCATCCTCCTCAATAAATTCTACAATACCTTTGACCAGAGCATGCTCTATCCGCTTGGCTAAAGGCAGCTTACGCCATTCTTTATCGTCTTTCTTTTTGGTTTTACCTTTGTCTTTGATCTGTTCGGCAAAATCCAAAAGGCGCTCGGTAGAATCCTCTTTCCTGTCCAGCAGTACATCTTCCACCAGGTCCAGCAGGTCTTTAGGAATGTCATCATACACTTCCAGCATGCTGGGGTTTACAATGCCCATATCCATACCCGCCCGGCGACCATGATAAAGGAAGGCAGAGTGCATGGCTTCCCGAACAGGATTGTTGCCCCGAAAGGAGAAGGATACGTTACTCACTCCTCCGCTCACGTGTACGCCGGGTAGATTTTCTCTTACCCATTTGGTAGCGCGGAAAAAGTCTATGGCGTTGCGCCGATGCTCTTCCATACCGGTAGCTACCGGAAAAATATTCAGGTCAAAAATGATATCCTGGGGAGGGAATTTCACTTTCTTGACCAGTACATCGTAGGAGCGCTGAGCGATTTCTATGCGCCGCTCGTAATTATCGGCCTGGCCGGTTTCGTCAAAAGCCATGACGATCACCGCTGCGCCGTATAACTTGATTTTTTTGGCCTGTTGAATGAAGTTTTCTTCTCCTTCTTTTAAACTAATTGAGTTGACAATACTTTTTCCCTGAGCACACTTAAGCCCCGCTTCTATCACATTCCATTTAGAAGAGTCTATCATCAGTGGAACGCGAGCGATGTCCGGCTCAGCAGAGATTAGATTAATATATTTGACCATGCAGGCTTCACTGTCCAGCATGCCCTCATCCATGTTGATATCAATCACCTGCGCACCTCCTTCTACCTGGTCGCGGGCTACCTCAATGGCCTCTTCATACTTCTCTTCCGTAATCAGGCGAGCGAACTTGCGTGAACCAGTTACATTGGTTCTCTCTCCCACATTCACGAAGCCGGTAGTTTCATTGACCAGCAGTGGCTCCAGGCCGCTAAGGCGCATGTCTGGAATATTCGGGTCTTTAGTTACTTTGGCAACTAGTGAATCTTCTATGTTTGTAGTATTACTCATTTTAAATTAGGTACATTAATTATTCAATTCAAGCTTCAAAGTTCAGGCTTCTGACAAGCTTGAGTTTTTTGTTGTCCGCGGCGAATACTTGGCTGCCATTTCAGCAATTTTGCGTATATGCTCAGGAGTTGTACCACAGCAGCCTCCCAGAATATTCAGGTGGCCGTTTTTAACAAAAGGCTCCAGCTCCGCAGCCATTTGCTCAGGCGTTTGGTCATATTCACCAAACTCGTTGGGTAGCCCGGCATTAGGGTGTGCTGAAACGTGGCAGGTAGCATGTTTGTCCAGTTCTTTGATATAAGGCAGTAAATCCTTTGCTCCCAGCGCACAGTTGAGTCCTATAGTGAATAGGTTCCCATGCATCACTGAGCTCCAGAAAGCTTCGGTGGTTTGCCCGGAGAGGGTACGTCCGCTCGCATCGGTAATAGTGCCAGATACCATAATAGGAATGTCCAGCTCTTTTTCTTCCATAAGTGAGTTGAGGGCAAATAAGGCAGCTTTGGCATTGAGTGTATCAAACACAGTCTCAACGAGCAACAGATCAACACCACCATCAATCAGGCCCACAGCCTGCTCACGATACGCTTCTACCAACTGATCAAAAGTGATGGCCCGGTAGCCAGGATCATTAACATCTGGAGATAGAGAGGCTGTACGGTTGGTTGGGCCTAAGGAGCCTGCCACAAACCTGGGCTTATCCGGCTCACGGGCAGTAAACTCTTCAGCCACCTCTTTGGCGATTTTAGCCGACTGGTAGTTCAGTTCATATACCAGATGCTCCAGCCCATAGTCAGCCTGGGCAATAGATGTAGAACTGAACGTATTGGTTTCCGCAATGTCTGCCCCAGCCTCATAATAAATGGCATGTATCTCTTTGATTACATCCGGTCGGGTGACAGAAAGCAGATCGTTATTACCCTTTAGGGGTTTATCGTGATCTTTCAGCGCCTCATTACGAAAGTCTTCCTCCTCAAGCTGATAGCCCTGTATCATGGTACCCATGGCACCATCCAGAATTAATACTTTTTCGCTTAATAATTGATGCAGTTTTTCTTTTGTAATATTCATAATACAATATTCTTTCCGAATGCGAAGTTAAAGAAGATTCATGTAACTTAATAAAGCAAGCTCAGTAAGTAAGAGAAGCTAGCCAACTAAGCAATCCCTGTATCGATACAATGATGCTTATTATATTGTTTCTTTTGAGCCATTAAAGAAAACAGCTAATTATTTTGAGTGGTTGAATACTAGTCTTTTATTATTGGTAATTTTATAACAGAGTAGCGTTTTTATTAAATAAAAAGATGAAATCTGCCAGAATCGCATATCGTGGAAAGTCTATCCTCACTGGTTTTGCCAAGGTGACCCGTGTGCACAACCTTGTGATCCTCGCTTTGACCCAGTACTTTACCGCTATTTTTCTGGCTGATATACATACTACCTGGAAAGGTTATGCCAAAGATCATGAGCTATTTCTTCTGATTTTCTCTACAAGCATTATCGCGGCAGGCGGTTATCTGATTAACGACTACTACGATATAAAGATTGACTATATTAACAAGCCCAACAGAGTGATTGTAGGCAGGCTGATCAAACGCAGATATGTAATGATCGCCCATACCATACTCAATATATTAGGTATTGGCATTGGCTTTTACCTTTCGCCTAAAGTCGGACTGGTTAATTTTATTGCAGCTTTTTTACTCTGGCTGTATTCCAATCAGCTCAAGCGCCTTCCGCTGGTAGGAAACCTGGTTATTGCAGGTTTGTCAGGGCTTGCGGTTTGGGTAGTGTCCATTTATTTTCCGCAAAATCAACTTCTGGTATATACCTATGCTGTTTTTGCCTTTGCTATCTCCTTGTTGAGAGAAATTATCAAGGACATAGAAGATATGCAGGGCGATGAGTCCTTTGGCTGCAAAACGCTACCCATACTTTTAGGTGTACGCTACACCAAGTTGTTTTTATATTTTCTCTCCGCCTTATTTATCTTTTTGCTCTTCTTTATGTCCGGTATGCTGGGTAATAAGACTCTGATCGCTTATTTTTTGATCCTCATCATTCCTATTACCTACTTCATTGTGCGACTTGTATATGCGGATACCAAAAAGGAGTTTAATTTTTTGAGTAATTTCTGTAAGCTGCTGATGCTCAGCGGAATTATCAGTATGTCATTTTTCTGAACTAATAGCGGCTGATACCTGTAGTTTTAGTATAGTAGTTCTATTTTTTAACCTCAAAAACTTTTTAAGCTATGAATATCAAAGCTATTTTTTGGGTAGTAGGCATACTATTCCTGGCTACTGCTTGTGATGAAAACGATCCTATGGGAGACGGAAATGAGCAAATTCCTTCTCAAACCTGGACCTACACCGGCCTGGGAGATTATTATGTAAATGAAGTAGAGGTATCCGGTGACTGGGTGTATGCAGCTACCCAGGAGGGGATGTTCAAAAAAATGTTGGGCAGCGAAGATACGGTATGGTCAGATGCCGGATTGTCTGGCATGGAGGTCACTGACTTTGCCATACTAACCAATGAGCATTTGCTGGCTAGTGTAGCGCTAAGTGCGGAAAACCCTTCCGCCACCTTGTACGAAACTAATAACGCTGGAAACAGCTGGACTGCATTACAGTCAGATTTCGGTGGGCAGCAGGGAGCCATCACTTGTCAGGCTCTGGATGTAAACCCTGTTAATGCTGATATCGTCTTCGGAAGAGGTGCATATAATGTGGCTAAATCTACTGATGGCGGTCAGAGCTGGACCAGCGTATTTGCTGACTGGGATAATGCGGGTTACCAGGCTGACTTGATCCGGGTAAGCGATGAAAACCCTGACGTCATCTGGGCAGGGGGTGAAACGAGCATTTTCTCTCCTTATATGGTAAAATCTACCGATGGAGGACAGAACTGGCTGCCTATAAGGGTCCCTGCTGATGGCGACAACGCTGTCTACTCTATGGTGATCAAGTCAGAAAACTCAGATCAGTTGCTTGTAGGAATGGAAGGGCGTATTATCTACTCAGCGGATGCAGGAGAGAACTGGGAGATTGTGCTAAGCCCGGATAATTATAGTTATTTTCATGACATGCAAAATAGCAGGGAAGATGGTGACAAAGTATATGCTGCGGGTACCGATGGCGGAACTGATTTGGGGGATATTATTATCTATACAACTACCGATTTTGGGCAGAGCTGGAACACTGTTCAGTATGGTGGCCAGCAAGAAAAACAATATGCCGCGCTGGACCTGGGCTTATTCTCCGGAACCACTGAAGAGGCTATGTATGTAGCCACCAATCATGGAGTGTTTATTTATAAGCCATAATCATATTACTTTGGGGATTTGCCCTAAGTATATATGACCTGTCAGGATAGGTATAAAGGAAAATAAAGGTGGTTTTCTGTATAGGAGAAGAGGAAAATTCTTATACAGAAAAATCACCTTTTCTTAAAGCATAACTTTGCTATTTTATTAGTTTTTTAGCAGTATATTTGAAACCTATACAAGAAATTAGGAATATATTGTGTTAGCACTTTATAAAAAAAGAATTTATATAGTATATTTCAATTCCATTTCTTGACCGGAATAGTTACTATACAAAGGTTATGCAACTAAGGAAAATTCAAATCATCCCCTCAATTTCTATCCTGAATAACAAGATCACACGCTTGCATCAGGGTAATTTTTCTCGTGAGCAGGTATATGAAGAGAGTCCGATTGATTTGGCTAAAAAATTTGAGGATCATGGCGTCACAAAATTACAACTGGTAGACCTGGATGGCACCCGCAAGGGTAAACCCATACATTTTCATGTGCTGGAAGCTATCGCCGGCCATACCAATTTGGAAGTGGATTTTGCAGGAGGTATTAATACGGATGGAGATGTGAATACAGCTCTTGAGTCCGGGGCACGCCGTATTACAGCAGCCACGCTAGCGGTCAAAAACCCTGAAGAGTTTGCTTCCTGGATTATTTCCTACGGTAGAGAGAAAATCGTACTGGGAGGGGATGCCCTCACTGGAGTTCGTGAAGGTAGAAAAATAGCGATTCAGGGCTGGCAACAGGATACGGGAATCAATTTATTTGATCATGTGGAGTATTTCTATAGCCGTAGCCTTAAATTCCTCAAGACAAGCGATATTTCTAAAGAAGGAAATATAGAAAGCCCCTCATTTGAGCTATATCGTGACCTGATGGACAAATTTCCCGGAATTAAGCTGATTGCCAGCGGAGGTGTTCAGCGGCTGGAGGACATAGAGCATCTGAGGGACCTTGGTCTATATGGCGTAGTGTTTGGGCGTGCTTATTATGAAGGTAAAATTAAACTTAAAGAAATAGAGCATTTTATTGCCAAACAGCCTGCCTGATTATCTTTTGGCCCCCAACTTTCTGCCGAGTTGTCAAAGACTTTTATTTTTTAGAGATTAGTCAGCGTATACAAAATCAGTAGCGCCTGTTACATTTTTAAGATATGAAAAACCTATACGGCCTTATTGGCTACCGTTTGAGTCATTCTTTTTCCAAGCAATATTTCAGCAATAAGTTTGAGCAGGAGCATATTGAAGACTCAAGTTATGAATTGTTTGAACTGAAAGATATTCAGGAGTTTCCCCAACTGATTGAGCAGCATCCCAATATCAAGGGGATGAATGTGACCATTCCTTATAAGCAGCAGGTGATGCGTTACCTGGATGGCCTGGATGGAAGTGCCAAGCTGGTGGGTGCGGTGAATACCATTAAGTTTGAGAATAACAAACGTATGGGATTCAATACTGACTACTATGGCTTCAAAGAGTCCTTGGAAAACTGGCTAGGGGCTAAGCAAGTTAAAAAAGCCCTTGTTCTGGGGACCGGTGGAGCCTCAAGGGCGGTGAAATGTACCCTTCATGCCCTAGAGATAGATTTTATGATGATCTCCAGAGAATCTTCTGAGCATGCGATAAGCTATGAGGAGTTAAAACAAAAACATCAGCTGAAGGAATTCCCTCTTATCATCAATACTACCCCGCTGGGCATGTCTCCCAATATAGAAACCTGTCCGGATATAGCTTATGAGCAGTTGAGTTCAGCAAACTACTGCTACGACCTTGTATACAATCCTGAGATAACCCTTTTCATGAAGAAAAGTGAGGAAAGAGGAGCCGCAGTAAAAAACGGCCTGGAGATGCTACACCTGCAAGCAGAAAAGAGCTGGGAAATCTGGAATAACGGCTAATGAGCGGATGATTGGTGATGAATGCTTTACAAAAAATGTTTTGTAAAACAATCGCCATACTATTCATTGTTCATTACTCATTGATCATTATAACATGGATTTTAAACTAATTTCTGAATATGAGCCTACCGGCGACCAACCGGAGGCTATACGCCAGCTCACTGAAGGCATAGAGAGTGGAGAACGCGCACAGACCCTGCTGGGAGTAACCGGCTCTGGTAAAACCTTTACCATGGCTAATGTAGTTGCCAACCTCAACCGCCCCACCTTGGTGATCAGTCATAACAAAACTCTGGCAGCGCAGCTTTTTGGTGAGTTTAAGCAGTTTTTTCCCGAAAACGCGGTGGAGTACTTCATTTCTTATTACGATTACTATCAGCCGGAAGCTTATATCCCTACGACCAATCTCTACATAGAAAAAGATATGTCTATCAATGAGGAGATAGAAAAGCTTCGCTTAAGTGCTACCTCTGCACTTCTCTCCGGCAGGCGTGATGTATTGGTAGTCGCATCAGTTTCTTGTATCTATGGTCTGGGAAATCCTGAGGAGTTTGGCAAAAACGTGATCCGCTTGCAGGAGGGAGACGTATTGTCACGTCAGCGGTTATTGTATTCGTTGGTAGATATTTTATACAGCCGTACGGAAGCTGAGTTCAAGCGGGGTAACTTCAGGGTGAAAGGGGATACAGTAGATATTTTTGCCGCCTACGCAGACTTTGCCTACCGCATTTACTTCTGGGGAGATGAGATTGAAGCCATCCACCGTATTGATCCCCACAGCGGAAAAAAAATAGCGGATGAACGCCTGATTACCATTTATCCCGCCAACCTCTTCGTGACTGCAAAGGATACTACCCAGAAAGCTGTTTACGAAATACAGGATGATCTGGTGGAGCAGGTACAGAATTTTAAAGATGAAAAGCGCTTTCTGGAAGCCAAGCGGATAGAAGAACGTACGGAATTTGACCTGGAGATGATCCGGGAGTTAGGGTATTGTTCAGGCATAGAAAATTACTCCCGCTACTTTGACCGCCGTCAGCCCGGGCAGCGCCCTTTCTGCCTGCTGGATTACTTTCCCGAAGATTACCTGATGATGATAGACGAAAGCCACGTAACCATACCGCAGGTGAGAGGGATGTGGGGTGGTGACCGGGCCCGAAAAACCAGCCTGGTAGATTATGGCTTCCGCCTGCCATCTGCTTTGGACAATCGGCCATTGACCTTCAACGAGTTTGAGGATATGACCAGCCAGGTTATCTATGTAAGTGCTACGCCCAGCGAATATGAGCTGCGTAACTCTGAAGGTGTCGTAGTAGAGCAGGTAATCCGTCCCACCGGACTGCTAGATCCCGTAATAGAAGTGCGCCCCAGCCTTAATCAGATAGATGATTTACTGGGCGAGATTGACGAAAGGGTGAAATTACAGGAGAGAGTGTTAGTGACTACCCTGACCAAACGTATGGCTGAAGAACTTCAGAAGTTTTTGGAAAGGGCAGGCGTGCGCAGCCGCTATATTCACTCCGAAGTCAAGTCTCTGGACAGGGTAGAGATCTTACGGCAACTGCGCCTGGGCGAGTTTGACGTACTGGTAGGCGTAAACCTGCTGCGTGAAGGTCTGGACTTGCCGGAAGTCTCTCTGGTAGCTATTCTGGATGCAGACAAAGAAGGCTTCTTAAGGAATGAGCGCTCGCTTATTCAGACCATCGGCCGTGCAGCGCGTAACGAAAACGGTATGGTGATCATGTACGCAGATAGGGTTACCGGCTCCATGCAGGTAGCGATTGACGAAACTAACCGTCGCCGTAGCAAGCAAATGGAATATAACGAAGAGCATGGCATTACCCCCAAAACAGTGCTTAAGTCCAAAGAGGCTATTATGTTCTCTACCCGTGTCGCTGATTCTAAGAAAGCGGTCAAAAAGGCCTATGCCGGTCCGGAGGAGTTCAGCATTGCCGCTGACCCTGTAGTAGCCTATATGAACAAAGTAGATCTGGAAAAGCTAATCGGCAAAACTCAGAAGAATATGGAAAAGGCTGCCAAAGAACTTGATTTTATGGAGGCCGCCCGTATGCGGGATGAGTTAAATGAACTAAAAAAACTTTACGAACAAAAGGAATAGCTGTTACCTTTACCGAAACTATCGGTCTCTATGAAGAAATTCTTATTACTTGCATTATTTTTTGTAGCGCTAGAAGTTGATGCGCAATATTTATTCACTGCCCAGCTAGACGCTTACAAGACAGACAACCGCGATCCTTTTGAGTTTGTGGATAAGGCTCAGTTTGGTCTTGAGTTCAACTATTTTCTTTATGAACAACTGGCAGCTACTGCCGGGCTGGAGGTTTGGACAGAAAGTGTACGCTTTGTGCCGGGCATACGTTTTTATCCTATCAATCCGGTCTTCCTGCGTTTCCGCCCTCTCTTAGGCAAAGAAGTAGATTATGCGTTTGGGACAGGCTATGCCCGCAAGATTACCGACAACTGGCGTCTGGAGGGTATGCTGGATTATTACTTTGAAAGGAGTAATCTCGCTATCCGCTTCGGGGTAGGCTATACCTTATACTAACAATAAGCGGATTTATCAATTTGCAAAGTTCCCGAAGTCTGGCAGCTTTCTGTCATTAACATGAGTAAGCGCTGCTCAGTCTTCTTTACCCCGCATTCGGCGAAAAAAAGTCTGTATCAGCTCAGTGCTTTCCTGAGCAAGGGCCCCTTGTCTCACCTGCGTACGCGGATGAAGTATGCGGTCATTGTATTGGGTAAACCCTTTTTTCTCATCAGGTGCGGCATATACTAATCCTCCTAGCTGTGCCCAGTGGAGCGCTCCCGCACACATCACGCAGGGTTCTAAGGTAACATAGAGCGTACATTCGGGCAGATACTTGGCGCCAAAATAGTTGAAAGCAGAAGTAAGGGCCAGCATCTCAGCATGTGCCGTTACATCCTGTAGCTTCTCAGTCTGGTTATAAGCTTTGGCAATGATACGTTCGTTGGAAACGACGATAGCTCCCACCGGGATCTCGCCCTCTTCATAAGCCTGCTCAGCCAGCCGAAGGGCCTGCTGCATATAATATTCATCGTCAGGTTTAAGTATGCCCACGCTTACTTAATTTGGATACTTTGCATAATTTTTCCGGCAGTACTTTCCCACTGCTGCTGTAGTGCCTGAGGGCAAGTGAAGTTAAATACCAGCGTCTTACCTCCGTGCACCGTGTACTGTATTCTGGTATACTTTCGCACGGGTTGTTGTGGGTTAAGGGCGTTTTCTTCCGGTCTTACGATGGATGTAAATTCAAAAACCACAAAATTCTTTCCGTTGATTTCTTCAATCTCTTCGCGGGAGAAACTCACCTCATCATACAGTTCCAGCAGGCTGGCTTTGTAAAAATCTTTGAGCATAGGAAGGTCAGAAGGTTGCCAGCGGGTGTTAGAGGTATTCACTGTCAGGTCTACCATCCGCTTATCATTGGTGTAAGCAGCGATAGGTTTACGCGCCGTAAGGTAGCGCTGATTCATCAGTTCTTCCGTCATCGACTGAAAAGATTTAGGTACACCAAGTGATATATTCTCCGTGATTTTGGTTTTTACCAATTCAATATTAGGAATCTGATAACTACTGCTGAGTAAAATAATGGATAAGCCCATACAGGCTATAAAAATGGTATGCTGTTTCATAGGATAGTCATCTTTGTGCTTAACGCATATCGGTGTAGCAAAAGTATAGCCAAAAATCATTATTGCCACACTTAAACAGTATGCTTGCTTGCTTGTTTAATAATCAAGTTAGACCGATTTTTTTAACTAATGGAGGTAACAATGAAAAATAAGAATATATTCAAATTTTTATCTATTTCTGTTTTGCTGTTTTCGGTAATGCTGATGGGAGCCGCCTGTGACTCCAATCCGGATAATAATGCGGAAGACAACAGCTTAGGTGAAGCAGAATACGATGAAGACTCAGCCATGTACCCTGAAGAAAAAGTGATGGATAGCACAAATCTGGCTGATGGTCAGCCGGTGGATCTCAATACAGGCGTTTTTAGGCTAGATAAGCAGAAGCTATTGTCTACCCTGAACCTTCACAAAACAGAACTGGAAAACCAGGTGAGAGCGCTGGAAGCAAAGCCGGGAGATCAAAGTGATGAAAGTGTCATTGAAGGCAATATTGAAAAGTATAAGACCTATCTGGAAAAACTGGATAGGGAGATAGCACAGGTGAATGCAGCTGATGAAGAAAACTTCAGTGAGGTAGTCCCCAGTGCGCAGGCAGCCATCAAAGGAGCTGGCGCCCTGATCAATACAAGGGATATGCGCATCAACTAGATGTTGGAATAAAAAGTGTTGATATTGTAAGATATTATATTGAGGTCTGGCAAATTTGTCAGACCTTTTTTACGCGCTAAATAAAACTATGAGGAGTTTTAAATACTCATTATTTCTATTGCTGGCTTGCCTGGCCTGCTCTCCCTCAGAGGTGGTGTATGAAGAGTATATACCGGATTATTCTTTACAGGAAAAAGCTGTCGCCAGCCTGCTTAAAAAGCATCCCATTGAAATAGTTGTGCATAGAGGCGCTAATCATCTGGCTCCTGAAAATACTTTTGCCGCTGCTGCCAAAGCTATTGAACTGGGTGTTGACTATGTGGAAATAGATGTGCATCGCAGCCTGGATGGCGTGCACTACATCATGCACGACCTGGGACTAGGCCGCACTACAGATGGCTGGGGTCCAATACGCCTGAGAACTTCAGAATATATAGACAAATTGGATGCCGGAAGCTGGTTTGGTGAAGCATATGCAGGTGAAAAAGTTCCGCGCCTGGAAGAGTACTTGCGCTGGATCAAAGGAAAAGCTAAGGCTTATCTGGATGTAAAAACTGCCGACCTGGAAGAAGTGGTCAGGCTAGTGCGTAAGTATAATATGGAGGATGAAACCTTTTTTTGGTTCTGGAGTGATAGCATGCTTGAAGAATTTAGTGTGCTGGCGCCTGAGCTTAGAGTTAAGATCAATGCACACTCCGTAGAGGAAGTCATGGAAGCCAAAGAGAAATATGATGCTGATATCATAGAGTGTAATGTGCAGGAGATCACCCCCGAGATGGTACAGCTCTGCGACTCTTTAGGCATACAGATCATGGCCTATGCCAGTAGTAATACTGCGGAGGAATTTAAAACTGTAATTAAGTCTGAGGCCGATCTGGTCAATCTGGATAAACCCGGTCTGTATCTGGAAGTACTGCAAGCAATGCAAGGCTTATAAGCAATATCACTGTTGCAGAAATTTTAACCCTCCATTTTTGAAAAGGAGGGTTACATTCTTTTTAGAAGTGTTTTTTTGCAGAACAAGACAATTACACCATATATTTCTGATATACTTTGTCCCAGGGCTCACGCATTTTTCGGGAAAGCATTTTGTTGGCTTCTTCGTTATTTGTAAACCTTTCCTGCTGCGGGTCCCACTCCAGATCCTGCTCTAACATCATCGCTATATTACCCAGATGTGCAATGGTGATTGAGCGATGGGCTACTTCCGCAGGAGCGATGGTTTCTTCTCTGGACAATACACAGTCAATAAAATTACGGAAATGATTGTCACTTTTGTAAAGGTGCGTTCCATCAGGTCCAATTTCTGCCCCAAGTATACTTTTAGGGTCGGCATCATGTTCGCCCCGACTGGCCCATACGCTGCCTTCTGTGCCGCTGAACTTTACCCCATTGCTTTCACTGCTGGTCACAATCAGTTTTAATCCGTTTTCATAGATACACTCAAAATAGAACTCGGTAGCAGTATTCCAGATAGGATGATCCGCCCACGTAGCTTTTGCATTCTGTATCTTGACAGGTCCGGTATATTCGGTATCCATGCCCCATTGCGCAATGTCAGGATGGTGCCCCCCCCAGTCAGTGACCATACCGCCGGAATAGTCCAGTATCCAGCGAAAATTTACGTGGGTACGTGCCGGACAATAAGGCGCTTCAGGAGCAGGTCCCAGCCACATGTCATAATTGAAGCCTTTGGGTACAGGCACCGTTTCAGTCAGGTGCCCCGTCTTCCCAAAATCAGGCGTACCCGCAGGTAAGCTGCAGGTGGCCGTTTGCAATTCACCAATCTTACCATTTCTCACCAGCTCACATACCCTGCGAAAATGCGTGTTGGAACGTTGCTGGCTGCCCGTCTGAAAAACTACCTCATGTTTTTTGACCGCATCGCTCATGGCTCTGCCTTCGGCCACCGTGAGGGCCAGAGGCTTCTGACAGTAAATATCTTTTTTGGCTTCGGCAGCCATCAGTACAGGTATGGCATGCCAGTGGTCAGGTGTAACGATCTCCACAGCATCTATATCTTTACGGCCAATCACATCTCTAAAATCTTCGTAGCCGCGACAGGATTTGTATTTTTTTCCATACTTTTCACCATAGGCATCGTCTACCATTTTCATGATAAACTCCCGCCCGGCAACTTTACCATCCCAGTAGCCGGCGCTTTGTTTATTCACGTCGCAAATGGTAGTGATCTGTACCCTTTCATCCTCTAAAAAACTCTTTACATCGTTCCCGGCCTGGTTTCCGGCACCAATAAAAGCCAGGTTAATCCTGTCGGAGGGAGGAACATAGCCGTTTCTCCCCAGGGCAGAGGCAGGGATAATGGTGGGAAAAGCAAAAGCTGTAGATATCGCTGCTCCTGCTTTTTTGATAAATTTTCTTCTGCTGTTATTTTTCATCATAGGCTGTTGTAGATTCAAATTGTACACGCTGGTTAAGCACGCTCAGTAAATTAAAACAGATGCTGAATAATAACAACTTATTTGTATTTCTGCTCATAAAATCCTTCCTGAAGTTTTTATTTGTTCTCGTTACAATGATCCATTTCCTTGAGCGTTTACACTGAAAACAAGGTGTGAATATCTCGTAAGACGATTTATGAATAGGTAGTTTGTGTTTGATCAATTCAAACCAAATTTCATATGATGTCAAAACTGAAAAACTGCCTGATTGCCTTCGCGTTGTTTAGCTTTCTCGCGAATATCTCTTTAGCGCAATCACTTCCTGTTCTCGGTCAAAACGGAGAAAAAATACCTATTACCTCAGCCCCTTTCTTACTGATCACGCCCGATGCCCGTACCGCTGGCCTGGGTGAGGCGGGAGTAGCCCTCTCAGCCGATGCCAATGCCGCGTACTGGAACCCTGCTAAACTTGCTCTGCTTCCCGAAAAAAGTAATATGTCCTTTTCTTACACACCCTGGCTGCGCAAAGTGGTGAGCGATATGGATCTCTATCATTTTGCTGCTGCCCAGCGCGTAAATGAAAAAGGAGCCTGGGGACTATCCGCCACCTATTTTGATTTGGGAGACGTTCAGTTCCCCACCCCATCAGGAGGTATTGCTACGGTGGAAAATCCGCATGACCTCTCCGTTTCACTTTCCTATGCACATCAACTCAGCAAGCAGTGGAGCCTGGGAGGAAATGCCAAATTCATCGGCAGTAATCACAGTGGTAGTTTCTCAGCAAGCGGTATTCCTCAAAGAGCTTCCGGCTTTGCGGTAGATCTGGGAGCATTGTACCAGACAGATTTCAATCTTTTCCAAAAAGAAAGTGTACTGACCTTAGGGGGAAGTATGGCCAATCTGGGACCTAAAATGACCTACTTTAATGATAAACAGTTTTTACCCGCCAATGTAAGTTTGGGCTCATCTCTGAGTTCACAAATCAATGATGATCATAGTTTGAGCTGGTCATTAAACCTAAGGAAGCTTATGGTTCCTACTCCTTATAATACATTCTTTGGATCTGAGAAAGGCTGGTTCAGCGGTACTTTCGGTTCGTTTGCTGACGCCCCGGGTGGTATTGCTGAAGAACTGCGCGAAATCATGATAGGTACAGGGCTGGAATATGGATTCAAAGAAACTGTATGGCTGAGAGGAGGTTATTATTACGAAGCAGAAGACAAAGGGGATAGACAATATTTTACCACCGGCTTAGGAGTACGTTATCAAATCTTAAGCCTGGATCTGGCATATTTGCACCCCTCTGCTACACAGCCCGGGCGCACACACCCACTTCAAAGTACGCTTAGATTGAGCTTACAGGTCAGATTTGGAGAGGTGGAGTAATGGTAAAATGAGCTTGTTTGGAGCGAACTGATAGCTGGTTGCTCTAATTCATTTGCGAGTCAGGACGACTTTCTCTATTTTGATAGCTTGCAACCATACACTACGATACAACAAGCTAATTTATGGAAAGAAGACTGTTCTTACGGCAAGTGGGAAGCACTGCCTGTATACTCCCCCTATGGACAAACCCGCTTAGCAGCAATTTTTCATCCGCCTCTTCTGCGAATACCACCGATGAACTACTTAAAAAATTTGTCAAAAACTATGATGAGTATATCTCCCGTATCCTGAAAATGCAGGAGAATGATCCCTCACACCTTTGGTTTGGGGGAGTAAAAAATAATTACGGTATCCATAATCCTCAGCAAACCGCCGGCTTCTTCCAGACATTGGGCTGCGGTTATGTCTCGGAAGACTCTAAATACTATCATGATGAAGCCCTGATTCAACCGCTGATCCGTGCCAGCGAATACATGCTCAAAGCGCAGCATCCTGATGGCACCATTGATCTGCATTCAACAAATTTTCATTCTACCCCCGATACGGCCTTCACCGTAGAACCTGTAAGTCTGGGCTATACGCTGCTGGAGCAGGATGCTTCAACCGCTACCCAGCCGGTAAGAGATAATCTCAAAATCTATCTGGAAAGAGCAGGAAAAGCTTTGTCGGTAGGGGGGATACACACCCCCAATCACCGCTGGGTGGTATGCATGGCATTGGCCCGCATCCATCATCTGTTTCCCGATCCCCTCTATGTTGAGAGAGCAGATGAATGGCTGAAAGAAAATATAGACATAGATGAAGATGGGCAGTATACCGAGCAAAGCACGCTGATCTACAGCCCGGTTGTGAATAAAAGTCTGATTACGGTGGCCCGCCTGATGGATAAGCCGGAACTGCTGGAACCCGTCCGAAAAAACCTGGAGATGACACTTTACTACCTGCACGCCAATGGTGAGGTAGTGTCGGAAGGCTCAGGGAGGCAGGATAAATACCAGCGAGGTACGGTGGAGCGTTATTATTACCCTTACCGTTATATGGCGCTGCATGATCAAGATAGTCAGTTTGCTGCGATGGCTGGCTATCTGGAAGAATACGAAACTGATGCCATCAGCAATGCGCTGGCTTACTTGCTGGAAGCTCCTGAGCTGAAAAAAACTTTGCCGCAAGCTTCTGCGCTGCCTACAAATTACCTCAAAATATTCAATGGTTCTGATCTGGTACGTATTCGCCGGGGAGAAAGGGATGCAACCATTCTGGCCAAGAACCCCATCTTTTTTACTTTCTTCAAAAATAATGCGGCCCTGGAAGGCATAAGGCTGGCTTCTGCTTTTTTTGGCAAAGGGCAGTTTGAAGGAGAGTCACTGGAGCGGGAGGGCGATGAATTTGTGCTGCGCCAGTGGCTGGAAGGTCCCTACTATCAACCCTTTGCGGAAGACCAGTTGCCTACTACGGATGGCGACTGGGAAAAGCTGCCTCGTGATGAGCGCACCCAAAGTGAAGTGCAGAAATTTCTCTCCGAAATACGGATTCGTGAAACCAATACGGGCTTTATGCTGGACATCAGCGTAACGGGTACCGACCGGGTGCCGGTAGCGTTGGAAATGGCCTTTCGTAAAGGCAGTAAGCTGAGCGGCGTAACCAAAGTGGAAGATACAGAAGAGGCTTACCTGCTGGAAGACGGTTATGCTACCCTCAAGGAAGGTGATAGTGAAATCCGGTTTGGACCCGGAAAAGCAGAGCATCGCTGGACACAGCTCAGAGGAGCGCTGCCTAAACTGGAAGGCCAATGCGTTTACATCACCGGCATCACACCTTTTGAGCATCAGATAGAGATTTCCTAGATTCTCTTGCCGGATCTGCCAGGTTTTCTAGTCTAGCGCGTTGAGAATTCATTCTCCGCCGAGGTTTGTGTCTCACAAACTTTCTGGAAATTTCTATGTTCGGCACTACAAAACCTGGCAGATCTCAATACATATATTTCTTTTTTGACTTATCAATACCATGAATCATATTATCAAACTAAGCTTCTTTGTCCTTTTATTATCTGGCTGTAGCCAACAGGCTGAAAATGAAAAGGAAGTCCCTGCTTCGGATCAAAGTATTACCATAGAGATCAAAGCCGTCAATGAAGATGTAATTCCTATCGGTGAGCAGACCATTGCTATCGTAGGCGCTACGCTTATTGACGGACATGGAGGTGAGCCTGTGGAGAATGCTACGGTGATCGTCAGAAATGGTGAAATCTGGAAAGCAGGGCAAAGCGATAGCATAGAAGTACCACAGGATGCTGGAGTATTGGAAGCCGAAGGTTTAACACTGATGCCTGGATTGATAGACGCGCATTTTCATCTGGGTAACCAGGCTTTGCCTACCCATTTTTTGCGTAATGGCGTTACCTCGGTTAGAGATCCGGGTGCCTGGATAGAAAGTTATGCCAATGTAAGAGCATCCGGAGAACCAACTCCCCGCCTTTTCCTCACCGGGCCGCACCTGGATATGTTTCCCCCTGCCTATCCCAAAAACTCTTCTATCGTGCGGGATGAAATAGAAGCAAGAGGGCAGGTAAAAAAGTTTGTAGCGCAGGGCGCTTCGGCTATCAAAGTGTACTTTCGCATTCCACCAGAAATTATGCAGGCCATTTGTGAAGAAGCCCATCAGCATGGCATTCCTGCCGTTGCCCATCTGGAAATTACTTCTGCTACCGATGCCATTCATGCGGGCATAGATGGTATTGAGCATGTTACTTCTTTTGGCATTGATATGCTGCCTTATCGTGATGCTGAACGTTACCGTCAGGCGGTACTGGCAGATAATAATGCCCGCAGAAATGGTAGATATGAGGTATGGAACAGCATTGACCTGAACAGTTCCCAGGCCGATTCATTAATTCAGCTCATTGTGGAAAATCAGACAGTCGTAAGCCCTACGCTGGGCATATTTGAGTACCAACTGGAAGGGGAAAACACCGATAGCGTAAAGGCAAAAGGTTTTGAAAAGATGATGGCTTTTGTAGGCAAAGCCAAAGCGGCAGGAGCCCTGGTAGTGGTAGGCTCACATGCTATCGTGCCCTACTCTGATTTTGGCTGGGCTTACCAAAGAGAAATGGAGCTGTTGATAGAAAGCGGTCTGAGTAATGCCGAGGTCATACAGGCGGCTACCATGGAAAACGCCCGTTTCCTTCGCATAGAAGACCGTCTGGGCAGCATAGAAGCTGGGAAGCAGGCCGACCTGATTCTCGTGAGAGGCAATCCCTATGAAGACATCCAAGCCATGTACCAGATAGAAAAAGTGATGCTGAATGGCAGTTGGGTGCCTCCTTTGGAGGAAGAGATACGGGATTAATCAAACACCACCGGCTGTGTCCAGGCCTCCTCTACATCCCCTTCCTGAAAAGGGTTAATTTTGGGTTTGGTGGAGATAATCTTGGCCCGTACATAGAGCTCATCTTCCTGTAGCTTGTAGTGAGCTTCTGTCCCTTTTACTTCCTTGAGCAGTACGCCCATAGCATCACGGCTGATTTCAGCACTTTCCGCGCCCCCTTTTTTGGTGCCCCAGAACTGTATGCGGTAGTCTATGCCGCCCTCTTCTTTTACTTTTACGGCCAGCGAGTCATTGCCATAAGTTACTTCTTCAAGTTCCACGCCAGTAGTGCTGTAAAAGTCTCCCACTTCCATAGCGGCAATGAGCGCCTCGGGGGTGAGCGCTTCAGACCTTACCATCACCCAGCCACGACCGGGATTACTTTGTTCGGTATTATATACATGATAACTGTGGGCATCATCGGTGGCTAAACCGTACATGATAGGTTTGCCCGCCTGGATATAGCTGGTAATCAGGATATCCCACAGCTTTTCCATGCCCATGTGGGTAGAGTCGCCATAATTATGCACCAGCGGATGACCGTTGTACACTTCAAAAAATCGCTCTCCGGTCAGCGGAATCATATCGTCTACGGTGATGGCCCAGCCAAAATTAGGGTGGTTGATGTGCGGAAACATCGGTACTCCCGTTTTTTGCCGTTGCCGGTTGACAGCATTGATATTATTCTGCATCACTTCCGTCACGCTATTGCCATGCTCGGGCTCAATTAACTCCTGCACATTGGTCACATTCATGTGGATGGGCTTATCTTCGTAGGCATCGGTCACTTCTTCCGACTGAATGATGAGAAACTCTCCTTCTTCCTCAAAGAGCGGGCGATATTCTGCCAAAGTTTTGAGCTTTACCCGTATACGATCATTTCTTTCTTTTTTGTATTCTACCCACTCTTCACCGTATTTGTCCAGGTACTTCTGAAAGCCCTGCCGATGGGCATGAGAGTCAGGAATAAGCTTCCACTTTTCGCCTTCTGCCAGCGTATTATGATCAGATAAGCCAATAAAGTGGTAGCCCTGAGATTTGTACCAACCCATGATCATTTCCGGAAAATCATCACCATCGCTCCAGTAAGAGTGCGTATGCAGGTTGCCTTTATACCACTGCTGGGCCTGGGAAGAAATGCTGAAAGAGACTAAAAAAACAAGAAGGATAAGTGTACGCATGGTTTAGGTAGACTGGTTTATGCTCTTAAATTTGAATAAATCTATTGAATGAGAGAAATTACCGAGATGAAATTTATGTTACGCATCCAATCTATGAAAAATATCGCACTTTGCCTGCTGGCTGTTGTTTTTGCAGCCGCCTGCTCTTCCGATAGTCGGACTACTACGTATTCGCCTGATGATCCTTTAAGCTATGTCAATCCGCTGATTGGCACAGCGGCCAGCACCACTGAGAGTGCACAACTGCATAGCGAAGCGGGTTCGGAACTGAGAGGACAAACTTTCCCGGCAGTAGGCGTGCCCTTTGGCATGGCACAGTGGACACCACAGACCCAGGATACTGAAGAGAAGTGTCTCTCTCCCTATTACTACAAAGACGGCAGCATACAGGGTTTTCGCGGCAGCCGCTGGATGAGCGGATCCTGCACGCAGGATTACGGCAGCGTGACCATTATGGCGCTGAATGGCGAGCTCAAGGTAAAACCTCATGAAAGAGCTTCTTCTTTTTCGCATGACACCGAAATAGCTACTCCCTCTTATTATTCGGTGGGATTAGCCGACTACCAGATACAGGCAGAAGTAACGGCGGTCTCCCGGGCAGCCATGCTGCGCTTTACACCCCAAACAGATGAATCTACCTACCTCCTCATAGAACCCAACAGTGATGAAGGGGAAGGCTATGTGCGGGTGATACCGGAAAGTAACGAGATTGTTGGCTATAACCCGGTGCACCGTATCTATCAGGGCTGGGGCGAAAGCGCGGGTTTCAGCGGCTACTTTGTCATTCAGTTTGAGCAGCCTATGGAAAGCTATGGCGTCTGGAGAGGAGGTGTAATTATGGAAGATACTGACCGAACAGAAGGAGAAGGACAGGCGGTAGGTGCCTATGTGGAGATGCCTGCGGCAGAAGGAACGTCTTTGATGGTGAGAGTAGGCATGTCACACACCAGCCTGGACCAGGCTCGCAAAAACATGCAGGCGGAAATCATCGGCTGGGATTTTGAGCAGGTGAGACAAGCTTCAGAGGATGCCTGGCGACAGCAGCTCAACAAAGTGCAGGTAAGCGGAGGCAGTGATGAAGAAAAAAGCATGTTCTACACAGCCCTCTACCATGCGATGTTATTGCCCAGGCTGTTCAGCGATGAAGATGGAGCTTATGTGGCTTTCGGTGAATCTAAAAATGTTTTCCAGGCAGAAGGCTTTGACTATTATGCGGATTTCTCCATGTGGGATACTTTCCGCGCACTCCATCCTTTGCACACCATTCTTAACCCCGAGAAAACCAATGATATGATTCGCTCACTAATTGACAAAGGGGTACAGGGGGGAGCGTGGCTGCCTATTTTTCCGGCCTGGAACAGCTACACCTCCGCCATGATTGGCGACCATGTGACCGCCATGATCGGAGATGCCTGGATGAAAGGTATAGATGATTTTGACCAGGAGCTGGCTTACTCCCTGATGCGTAAAAATGCTTTCCAGACCAACACCGACCGGGAAAGCTACCTCAATGGGCAGGGCAGAAGGGCGATGGAGTCTTATCTGGAGTACGGTTATATTCCGCTGGAAGACTCAGTACCCGATTCCTTTCATCAGAGAGAGCAGGTGTCGCGTACGCTGGAGTATGCTTTTGATGACTTTGTGCTTTCGCAGGTAGCCCAAAGGTTAGGGAGGCAGGAAGATTATGAAATATTGAAAGAGAGAGCCAAAAACTATCAGTACGTATTTGATACTACCACCGGCTATGTACGCGGGCGATATGCTGATGGTAGCTGGGTAGAACCTTTTGATCCCTTCGCCTCCCGTGCCAGCTTCATTACCGAAGGCTCACCTTATCAGTATACCTGGTACGTCCCCCATGATGTAGCTGGTCTGATGGAGTTGATGGGAGGAAAGGAAAAGTTCGTGCAGAAGCTGGATACGCTCTTTGAGCAGCGTTACTATTGGCATGGCAATGAACCCGGTCACCAGACGGTTTACCTCTATGCCTATGCGGGAGCTCCCTGGAAAACCCAAAAGTGGGTCCGTGACATCATCCGGGAAGAGTACAGTGCTGAGCCGGGAGGCTTGAGCGGGAATGAAGATGCCGGACAGATGTCGGCCTGGCTGGTCTGTAGCATGATGGGCTTTTATCCGGTAGCACCGGGCATGCCCTACTATGTGATAGGTAGCCCTGTCTTTGAGACAACCGCTATCAATATGAGCAATGGTAGTGCTTTTACCATCACGGCCAACAACAATTCCGATGAAAACCGCTATATCCAGTCCGCTACGCTGAATGGCGAGCCTCTGGAGCGCAGCTATCTACTGCATGAGGAGATCATGCAAGGCGGCGAGCTGGTACTGGAAATGGGTGATGAACCTAATAAGGAATGGGCTAGCGAGCAGCTGCCTCCTTCTATGGGGGAGAAAATGTAATAAAAATGAAAGGAGGCTATACGTATGTAATGCGCAATGTAACCAGAACAGCATTGTATGTCGGAGTGACTGATGATATCCGAAGGAGAAACTCTGAGCATCAAGAGGGAATTGGTTCTGCGCTTACCAAAAAATACCGCTGCAAATATCTATTGTATTACGAGTGGTTTGACAAGATCACAGAAGCTATAGCCAGTGAGAAGCAATTGAAAAACTGGAAACGTGAATGGAAACTCAACCTCATTCGGGAAACTAATCCCAAACTAAGAGATCTGAGGAATAACATTTGAGATGTTATGTTTTGCCCTCTCTCTGCGTTTTGAAGTCACCCTGAATTTATTTCAGGGTCTATACTTTGCTTGTATGCAATTTCAATTTAAAATGAGCTTTAGAAACTATCGCTTACCTCTGGCTGAACTGCACAGGCAAGTGACCAGTATCCAGCAAGGCCTCTAGCCTATTATTTACATCATATTCTCATTAGGAATATAATAATATACAAATTGTCTGTTTAATGATAAAGCATAAAAAAGGAAAGAATCCCAAGAGTACTGAGGATACCATTAGGGTACTAATAGATGAGATTAATGAAGTAGGAATTACACTTTCGGAAAAAAATGCAGTTTGTTTATATGAATTGCAATGCTCTTTTGAGAACAAAATAAGACCTGGGTTTATCGTTTCAATTTTACAAGAAATGAAAAGATCTAATGAGTCAAACATTCAGGCATTTGTTGAACAACATGATATGAAAGAAAAAGAATATAAAAAGTTAAAAGCTTCTTTGACTCAAAAATGGGAGATTTTTATCCCTATAAATATTAAGCCTCGTAAGAAGAAAATTTTATTTGAAGATGTTGAAATACTATTTTATGCAAAAAGCACTATAAAAAAGAATATAAGTGGCAGAGACTTTTTAAATGTACGGTCGGATTTTGGAGAAGAAAGAATTAAAAAATTAACATCTTCACATGTACTGGATTCCCTCTCAAAATATTGCTTATCAATAAAATGTTCAGGTAGCGATATCTACGAAGCTTGGAAAGCAGCTGAACCATACTATGACTTAATCAGAGGAATCTTTGAGTTTGTAGTCTCACCCACTTATCAACTTATCCCACCATTTAAAAAAAGAGCCAAAATTGGCGACCCGGAAATCATCATAGGGTCAAACAGTAATAATGAATGGCATTATTTCGAACCTATTTCCGACACGCACCACCAATGTTTCAACATTAAATTCGGCGAAGAACAAAATCGTGTGTTATTTAATATTATAAATATTTTCAGTAAAAAAGGACTCAAGCCAAAAAGCTTCACTTCTCTTTTAGCAGATGCTTTTAGACTTTATTCTCAGGCTATGGATAGTATTTATAGCTATGATTGTCTTATTAACCTCTGGCAAATGTGTGAAAGAATGACCTGTGCAGGCAATATGAATGGTAGCACAAAAGATGTAGTTAAGCGATTAGGTTGGCATTCTGAAAGGTTAAGTTTAAGTGGGTCTGGTTGGAATGAAGCATTAATTGCAATAAGTAAAAAAAGAAATGAGATTGTCCATAGGGGCTTTACTAAAGTAGAAGATGAAGAAATAAATATATTGCTCATTGTAGCAAAATGTACTCTAAGGTGGTTGCTCTCAATGAATAAAGAATTAAATACGGAAAGACAATTAGAAGAGTATTATCAAATGAGAACTTTAAGTCCATCTGAATTGGCATCAAAAAAGTCGGTAATCAGCTTAATTGAAAAAGAGAGGAAAAACAGTCTATAATATTTTCCGTACTCAGTCGCTTGTCTCTGGCCTGATTGTACGCAAGGAAGCTCGGGCTGGAAGCCCTAAAGCTAGTAGTCACTTGCTTGGAAATAAGCGACTGGGTATAGACAATAAAAAAGCACAAGACCCAAGAATCCTGTGCTTTTCTGATCAAAATCCGTTTGTCTTTATTCCATAGCTATAGTCGCAGGGCTGAGATTATAGAGGGTACCGGACACGAGTTGTACCTCTCCATTTTCTGAATACAAACCTAGCTGCTGGAAGTTTTCATTGGGAAAAAAGATGTTGGTCATCACCGTTTTGCCGTCGTCGGCAAACAGCTCGGCAGAGGCAACATCAACATAAAGGTGCATTTTGATGGTATCTGAGCCAGCGATCCGGGGCGCGGGGAATCTTCCGGCAAAGTCTTCAGAGAAATCCATTTTACCGGCTTTGGTTCGGTCAAAATAGTATTGCTGCTGTGCCTGATCATAGCCTATGCGGACTTCTTCTCCCAGACTATTGGAAATGACTATGCCAAAATCCAAACCTTCTGCACCTTCAGGAATCACAAACTCCAGCATTACTTCTTTGGCGGGAGTTTGCCATTCGGTAAACTCTGTAAGTGATAATTCATTGGGAATACTTCTGGGCTCCAGGCTATAGGAATCAGCTCTCAACTGATGTAATTCTTCTACCGGCAATGAGATAAGACGAATACCTTCAGGAGTATCTGCCAGCTCCAGCTTACGGGCTACTGTCATGGCAGAGCGCCAGCTATAGGTAGGTACTACATTGGCATATTGCCAGTTGCTCATCCAGCCGAGGAAGATACGCCGCCCATCGTTTTCCGGTACGTTAGACCAGCTTACGCCAGCGTAATTGTCTTTGCCATAATCTACCCACAGCGTAGTCTCTTCGGGATTGTCATTGGCAAAAGTTTCTCCATCAAAATCACCAACAAAGTACTGTGTAGCTGAGCCTCCGTTAGGCCCTCCGGGATTGATACTCAGCAGCATGACCCACTTTTCTTCTCCATTTACCATCAAAGGAAATAGGTCAGGACATTCCCACACTCCGCCATGATCACCACTGTTTTCGCCAAACTCAGACTGGAACTCCCAGTTTTTCAGGTCTGGTGAATTGTAAATACGTACCCGGTCGGCTGCCGCAAAAATCATGACCCACTTTTGGTCAGGCGCATACCAGAACACTTTAGGATCGCGGAAGTCTTTAATTCCCGGATTTTCTACCACCGGATTCCCTTCATACTTTTCCCAGCTTCGCCCCCGGTCGGTGCTAAAGGCTATACCCTGTGTCTGATGATCATTGGCTCCGGCTTCAGCCGCTTCCGCATCATGATATGTAAAAATAGCAATCAGCGGAGAGTCTTCAGCAGTACCAAAACCGGAAGTATTCTCCAGATCAGCGACAGCGCTTCCTGAAAAAATCATGCCCAGGCTATCGGGATACAAGGCGATGGGCAGGTGCTCCCAATGGACCAGATCCTCGCTGACAGCATGTCCCCAGTGCATAGGTCCCCATACATTACTGTCGGGATAATGCTGGTAAAACAGATGGTATTCTCCATCGTAATACACCATACCATTGGGATCGTTCATCCATTGCTCGGGAGGGGTAAAATGGTAGCGTGGGCGATGTTGTTCACCCGTCAGTGTATCCGAAGCAACTTGCGCAGTATGTTCAGTAGTTTCGGGCTGGCAGGCCATGAAAAGAAGAAAAGGAGTAAGAAATAATAGGTGTCTCATATTAGTCTTTTAAATCTTGAGTAAAGAAGATATGCCAAATTTTCAAAATTTGGCATATCTAATGAATTTAATAACCAGGATTTTGTACATACAAGCCTTTAGTAAAATCTATCTCCCGCTGCGGAATGGGTAGATATTCATCCCGGCCAGCGGTAAATTCCGCGTTGGTCAGGTAATCCCGTTTGCTTCTTTCTTCAGACAGATAGGCATTGAGAGTTTCTTCCGCGATGCCCCAACGCACCAGGTCAAAGAAACGAGGGCTTTCCATCGCAAATTCAAGACGACGCTCCCAACGCAGGGCTTCTCTGGCATTCTCCTGCGTCCAGTTGATGTTGACACCATCCACATATTCTTCAATACGGTAGTTGGAAGGGTTGCTGCCATCAGCATGTTGTAGCCTTTCTGTGCTGGCTGCCGCTCTGGCACGCAGCTGGTTGATGAGTGGCAAGGCTTCATTCTGACGACCTAATTCTATCAATGCTTCGGCCTGCATCAGCAGTACATCGGCATAACGGATAAAGTCTATGTTTTTAGAAGTACCAATGAAGGGACCCTGTTTGAGGAAGCATGAACAGTCGGACAACTGCTGCTCTTTCATGTTGCCAAAGAAACCATATACGCCCGGATCTCTGGCCCAGCTTTCCTGATAGAGAAAATCAGGGTTATACTTAAAGGGATGGCCCGGCACGCCTACGGTATGGTCCAAGCGTGGATCTACCCCATTGGTCTGAAAGTCTTCCGGTTCAATCATGTCCTCCTCATTGAAGGTATCAAACATAGGCAGACCCTCTTCATTGGTTTTGAAAGCATTCACCATGTTCTGACTGGCATAGTGGAAACCACAGCAGCCATATTCCGGAGCGCCATGCGGAGAGTTCAGGCCGGTTACAAAAGATACCCGCCCGGTGGTCGTACCGTCAGCAATGGAAAACTGCGCCGCGAAAATAGACTCAGGACCATTGTCAAAGCCATTCAGGAAGTTTTCAGCAAAGTCAGACTGTAGACTGTACTGGCCTGAATTAATTACATCCTGCGTCAACTGCACCACTTCTTCCAGACGGGAAGTGTTGATGTTGGTGACCTGATGGTTTTCATCCTGCTCATATGCCTGATACAGACGAACTTTTGCCAGGTAAGCCTTAGCAGCCAGTTGGTTGGCTCTGCCTACTTCCGGCTGCGTCTCCGGCAGGTTGTCTATGGCAAACTGAAAGTCTTCAGCGATTTTATTCCACAGTTCATCATTGGTAAATTCCCGATTAGATATTTCAAGAATTTCTTCAGGTGACTTGGTCTCGTCTATATAGGGAATATACTTGAAGAGCTGTTTGAGCATGAAATATGAATGACCTCTAAGGAAGCGTAACTCTCCGCTACGAGTAGCTTTTAGCTCAAAATCTTCCGTTTCATTAATGGCCCGAAGGGCAAAGTTTGTCCTGGAAATGGCCTTATAATGATTAGTAAAAGTCAATGGCCCCATCCAGTTATCCCCGGTCTGGGGCTGCACCAGATTGTACTGCTCCAGGAAATGGATGTCGATTACATCGGATACTCCCCCTCCGGCTTTGTAGGCATCGTCGGAGCGTACACTGCCATAGACCCAACTGCTGGTGATAGGCCCAATCATCTCGTCATTGGCGATACCCGCGTAGGCGGCGGTGACCAAGCCTTCTATATTTTCGGGCGCAGCCACATTTTCATCAGACAATACGCCTTTGGGTTCGTACTCCAGAAAATCGTCATTACAGGACAAGAGTAGCGTAGACGCTAACATGAAAATATATATAATATTGAGTTTCATAATTGAAAATTTTCTTGGTTGAATGGATTTTACAAGCTCACATTGAGTCCAATAGAATATACAGAAGGCACAGGAATGGCATTGATATCCCGACGCTCAGGGTCAGGGCCGCCAAATTCGCTGCTCTTAAACCAGAACAGGTTTTCAGCCTGCAAATACAGTCTGAGGTTACTGACCGGTCCAAGGTTTTCCAAAACACCATCCGATAAGCTGTAACCTATTGATAAATTCCTGAGCTTAAAGTAAGAGTTGTTGACAAACAGATAATCGGAAGTCCTGGTCTCATTATTTCCATCAGAAAGTGTCAGTGCGGGAATGGAAGAGCCTGTATTTTGAGGTGTCCAGGCATCAAGCGTACCCGGCCCTACATTGTCTCTTCCCCGGATAAATTCATTGAGGAAAATATAGTTGTCAAAACCTCTTCTGCCAGAAACCCCTGAACCAAAGAGGGATAGGTCAAAGCCACGGTAAGCCATATTGATGCTCAGCGCATATTCCAGTTTGGGCAGGGTGGTACCAAAATACTCCTGATCCAGCGCGTTAACCACACCATCTTCGTTCAGGTCCACATAACGGATTCTGCCGGGAGCGGCACCTACCTGTGTAGCATGCGCGTTGACTTCTTCCTCGTTCTGGAACAATCCATCCGTTCTGAAACCGAATATGCTAAACTGAGATTCTCCCAATATATCCTGCTCGGCATTTCCGGCAAAGCCAGTCCTTACCTCTTCCGGCAATACAGTAATTTCATCGCGGAAGCTGCTGAAATTGGTAGAAATGGTGTATGTAAGGCCACTCTCCAATTCATCAGTATAGCCCAGGGCAAATTCCCATCCCTGATTTTCTACAGTCGCTCCGTTGAGCGTACGCAGCACCCCTTCACCTGCCGCTGAGGCTACCGGGGGTGTAATCAATATGTTGGTAGTTTCCCGGGTGTAGTAATCAAATGAACCCTGCAACTTTTGGGTGAATAAGCCAAAATCAATACCTACGTTAACTTCAGTGGTGGTTTCCCACTGTAGATCGGGATTAGCTCCCTGTATGGACACGAAGCCGGAAGGCAGTGTCCCGGTATTGTTTCCTGCCAGATCGTAAGCGGTTCCTACATTGTAGAACTGGTCAAAGAAGAAGCCCGTGCGGCGTACCTGCTCCTGGGTCAGTCCGTAGCGGGGCGCAAATAGGCCGAAGCGGGACAGGTCACCGATAGACTGGTTACCTACTTCGCCATAACCGGCTCTCAACTTAAGTTGGGTGAAGATTTCCTGATCGCTCATGAAGCCTTCCTGGTCAATTCTCCAACCCACTGTCGCTGCCGGAAAAATTCCGTACCGCTTGTTGGCGCCAAATCTTGAAGAGCCATCTCTCCGGAGGGTAACGGAAGCCAGGTATTTATCCTGAAAGCGATAGTTGATCTTACCAAATTGCGATAAGAGGCGGCTACCGGTAGCGTCTCCTGTATTGTTTCTTAGCCCGGTAGCGGCATTGAGCACAAAGAAATCTTCGGTTTCAATAGCAAACTCCTGCGCGCTGGATGAGAGAAACGTCAGGTCGGTTTTCACAGCTTCCGTACCCACCAGAAAATCAAAGTTGTGGTCGCCTAGCTCCAGATTATAGGTAAGTGTATTAGAAAAAGTCAGGCTGAGGTAATCATCTTCTATCTGGTTTAAGCTGTTTATAGTTCTGGAAATAAAGCCATTGGATACGCGGGGCTCTATGTTTTTGACACTAATCTGGTTGTAATCTACGCCCAGGCTCGTTCTGAAGTTCAGGCCCTCGGCTATGCCAATCTGAGCAAATACATTTCCCAGGAAAGAATTCCGATGTGTGTTGTCCCAGCGGTTGATGTATTGCATCAGCAAGGGGTTGTTACGGTCAGAATAGCCTGAACCCAATGGTCCGGCAAAATCTCCGTCAGCCGTATAGATAGGAATGGTAGGGGCCAGCGTTACTGCCAGGCCGGGAGTGGGAGCAGAACCCACATCGGGAGAGGCCAGCGTCTCATTGGAAGAAGCAAACTGCGTATTTACGCCAAAATTCAATACATTATCAAACAAATTGAAATTAGAATTGAGCTTGGCGGTATAACGATCGTAATTGGTATAGGCCAGTGTTCCGGTATTTTTCAGGTAGCCAATGTTAGCCAGTAGAAAAGCGTTTTCTGTTCCTCCCGATACAGTCAGGTCGTTATTGTATACATAGCCGGTTCCGTACATCACATCCTGCCAGTCGGTATCTCCGGCAGGTACATTTTCGTCACCTCCTACATATGGCCTTACCGATACATTGTTAAGCACAGGGTTATCATAATCTCCGTTCCAGTCAAAATCATAGATTTCACCATAACCCCCGGCGGGGTCAGTACGGTCATTCACAGAAGCCTGCCACAGTGCTCTGCCTCTCCCTACCGCATCCAGCATATCAAAGCGCTGCTGTCTTTCTGAAAGTGCGGAAACATTAGAGTTAAACTGTACACTGAACTTTTTGTCACCACCTTTTACACTGTTTCGGGTAGAAACGATCAGCACGCCATTAGAGGCTCGTGAACCATAAATGGAAGCAGCGGAAGCATCCTTCAATACCTGCACTGATTCAATGACGCTGGGGTTGAGGCTGGCAAACACTTCAGGACGGGTGGTAGGCACACCATCAATGATATACAAGGGATTATTATCACCCAGGGTATTGGCTCCCCGGATCAGAATCTGCTGATTGGTACCGGTAGGATCGCCTGAGCGTTCAATGTACAGGCCGGGTACTCTTCCCTGCAAGGCCTGGGCCGGATTGCCGGAGCTCATGCTTTGCCCTTTCAGCGGCTCTAATTCTACCACAGCCACAGCACCTGTAAGGTCTACTTTTCTTTCGGCGGTATAACCTACCACCACCACTTCCTGTAGCGACTGCACGTCTTCCTGCAGGTTGACATCAATGGTAGTTTGGTTACCTACCAGGATAGTCTGAGAAGCATAACCTACCGAGGTAAAAAGAAGCGTGTCACTGGCGGAAACTCCCCCCAGGCTGTATTGTCCCATGATATCAGTAACCGTACCCTGACTGGTCCCTTTAATCAGTACGTTGACTCCGGGGAGGCCTTCATTGTTTTCATCGGTCACAGTGCCGGAAACTGTAGTGGTTTGTGCCCAGCTTTGGTTGAAGCTAAAAAGTAGACAAATGACCAGCAGGCCACCGTACTTTTGCAGCATTTTGTGTAAAGCTTGCTTTTTCATAATAAGTGTAGTTTATAAGTTGTTGATAAGAATTAAGGTTAATGATGAGCAACATTCTTTGAATGTCATTTCATCCGCTTGTGATGCTTGCTCTCATAATAGCTTAGCGATATTATTTGAAATAATCTCTGACAATCTGGGTGTTGACCTTGGGTGTCGCTCCTTTTTGAGAAGCCACATATGCACCTGCGGCACAACCATATTGCAGGCATTCCTGTGCACTTTTATTATTGAGCATCTGGCTTAGAAAAGCGCCAAGAAAAGCATCTCCGCTGCCTACCGTATCCGCTACGCTTACCTGGTAGCCTTTCTGGAAATGGAGTATACCATCGCTAAGCAAACTGGCGCCCTTGCTGCCCTGGGTTACACAGACTGTTTCCAGGCTGAACTTTTCTGCCAGATGAAAAATGTCATCATCATGCATTTCTGATGCTTCTTTGCCCAAATACCATTGAACAAGCAGGGACAGTTCCTCATCGTTGAGTTTGACGATATTGGCTTGCTCTAGAAGAAGTTGGATAAGCTCGGCATCATAAAAAGGTTTGCGAAGGTTGACATCAAACACTTTGGTCCTGGCCAGAGAGAGGAGTTCCAGCAAAGTAGCTCTTGAGGTTTCTCCGCGTGCTGCCAGACTACCGTACAGGAATACCTCTGAAGATTTAGCAGCATCCTTCAGCGCATCGGTTGTCTCTATAAAATCCCAGGCGGAAGGATAAACGATCTCATAACTCACATCCTCCGATTTGCTGACATCGGCATACACTTTCCCGCTGGGGTATTTCTCGTCTTTTTGTATCCATTGGGTAGAGAGCCCCCTTTCATCCAGATATCTGAGCAGAGCTTCCCCTTCTTCATCCTCTCCTAGCCGGGAGACGAAGTGGGTAGGGATCTGGTGTTGCTGCAGGTGAAGGGCTACATTCATGGGAGCCCCGCCGGGCAGTCTGCCATCTGGAAAGATGTCAAAGAGCATTTCTCCAAAGCAGAGTACAGATTTTTTGTGATTATACTTTTTCATAATGTAGGCTGGTTTCCATTTCTTCTAAAGACATTCCGTTTGTTTCGGGCATCATTTTAATGACAAAAAGAAGCTGTAATACCATCATGCCACTGAACAGCAGAAAGGTTACGCCCCCTCCCAGCGCTTCGGCGATGATCGGAAAGATGAAAGCAATGATCGCAGCCATCAGCCAGTGGGTGAAGCTACCCAGACACTGGCCATAGGCCCTTACGCGGTTGGGGAAGATCTCGGAAATAAATACCCAAATCACTGCACCCTGGGAAAAGGCGAAGAAGGCGATATACAGGAAGAGATAGATGGGCACCCACATGCCTCCAAAAGATTCAGTGAAAAAAGAGTAAGAAACTAAACCCAGGGTGATGATGAGCCCGAAAGATCCAATGAGCATGAGTTTACGTCTGCCCACCCGGTCAATGAAATTCATGGCTAATAAGGTAGCGGCAAAGTTGGTGATGCCGATCCCTGCGGTGGAAAGTAAGGAAGCTTCCGTACCCAAACCTGTCATCACAAAAATTCGAGGAGCGTAGTAGATGATAGCATTGATCCCCGACAACTGATTGAACATGGCAAAGAGTATTGCCAGCGTAATGGGGAAGCTGTACTTCTTAGAGAAGAAAGGTACTCTGGTAGCAGCGCTGTCTATCTCTGCGGCGTTTTGTATCGCTTTCATTTCCGCGACCGCACCTTCGGGATTACTAATCTTAAGCGTTTTTAGCGCGTCGGCCAGATTTCCTGTTTTGGTAATCAGCCAGCGGGGACTCTCCGGAACAAATAATACCAGGATGAGGAAGATCAGTGCAGGGAAGGCTTCCACTCCCAGCATCCACCGCCAGGATAGATCCCATATGGTTCCTATCAAGTAATTGGAGAAGTAGGCGATCAGGATGCCAAACACTACATTAAACTGAAAAAGTGCTACCAGCCTACCCCTTGACTTGGGAGGAGAGATTTCAGAGATATACATGGGCGCGGCTACCGAAGACGCTCCAACGCCTAAACCACCGATAAATCTGAAAAACAGGAATAGGAACCAATCCGTAGCCAGGGCCGAACCTAAAGCGGATACCAGATAAAGCACAGCAATCCAGAATAAGGTTTTCTTTCTTCCCAATGCATCTGAAGGGATACCACCGAACAGGGCCCCGATCACTGTGCCGATGAGGGCAATGGATACGGTTAGGCCATGTTGTACACTACTAAGCTGCCAGACTGTCTGTATGGTTTGTTCGGCTCCGGAAATTACGGCGGTGTCAAAACCGAAAAGAAACCCTCCTAAGGCAACTGTGACTGACCAGAAAAGGATATGTCCATTTTTTATCATGAGTAGGTTGTTGTGTGTACTCAAATGTAGACATACCTCAAGCCAAGGGGATTCGATTCTGTATCAACCTGTTTCAATTTTGATACATGAAGCATTATTATTTACCAAAATGATATAATCAGTGTTTTTAAAACAGTTATTTATAAAATAATGATAATTTGATAAAGCCTGCCTTTGACTGCCTTTCAGAATCGTTACATGCATTTCTAAATTTGATACATCAGGTAGCAGAGGGGGTGCTGCGAATGTATTCAGAGGGGGAGAGCTGGTACTCATTCTTAAAGACTGTGGAAAAATAGGCGGGGGAAGAGAACCCCACTTCATAGGCGATTTCAGAGATACTCAGCTCCTGCCGCATGAGTAGCGTTTTGGCTTTAGTCAGGCGTAACTGTTTGATGTAATCGTTTACCCCTAAACCGAGTAAAGCCTTTACCTTGCGATACAGTTGTACGCGGGAAAGGCCCGCTTCTTTGGCAATCTCATTGACGCTCAGTTCAGGATCACTGAGCTTTTGATCTACGATAGCTCTGAAATTATCAAGAAAGTTCTTGTCCAGCTTGTTGACGCCTTCGGGCATTTCCAGGGGCTCCGCTACAGAAGCCTTGCCCAGATAATGCTGGCGCAGCATTTGCCGGCTTTGCAAGAGCTGACTGACACGTGCCATCAGGTATTTGGTGTGAAAAGGCTTGACAATGTAGGCATCAGCGCCTGTCTGTAAGCCTTCTACCTGTTGTTCTGTGGTATCGCGGGCAGTAAGTAGAATGATAGGAATGTGCGACGTTCTGACGTCAGATTTGAGCTTTCGGGCGATGCTGATACCATCGGTCCCCGGCATCATAATGTCGCTGATGATCAGGTCAGGTACTTCATCAAAGGCCAAAGCCAGGCCCTGATCTCCATCCTCTGCACTTAGCACCTGATAATGAGACGTTAGCTTGTTCACCAGAAACTTGTTGAGGTCAGTATTATCTTCAATGACCAGAACGCTGTTGTCATGGGAGGTGGTCACTTCACTCACAATCACCTCATCTTTGTCATAGATATCTTCTTCGTAAATACCTCTTAAAGGACTGCGCATTGTATTACTCACGCTCTCAATACATTCTTCTTTTTTCAGATGATCTTTACCTAAGGGAAGCTTGATTTCAAAGCTGGTGCCCTTATCCTTTTCACTGTCAATTTTGATAGAGCCGTGGTGCATCTGTATCAATTCACGGGAAAGGGAAAGCCCCAAACCTGTACCCATACTGTTGTTTTGTTCTCCCCGGTAAAACCTTTCAAAAGCATGCGCCATGTGTTCCTTTGACATGCCCCTGCCATTGTCTTTGATTAGTATCCGGGCTTGCTTCTTATCCGTATCCTGCTCTATCATCACCAGTATCTTACCGCCATCATCAGTATACTTAAAAGCGTTGGAAAGCAGGTTGAAGAATACTTTATCCAGCATAGAGTCATCAAACCAAAGCGCAAGTTGAGGATCAATGGTGATTAGCTGGTAATCAATTTTTCTTTTGTTGGCAGTACCTTCAAAGGCGGCAAATATTTCCTGTATAAAAGTTACCAGATTACCATGCGAAGCTTTGAGCTCCATTTTCCCATGCTCTATCCGGCGGAAGTCCAATAGCTGACTGACCAATCTCAGTAATCGGGCTGCATTCTTTTTTATCAGTTGGATGTCTTTATGGAAAGATTCTTTGCTTGGTGACTCACTTTCCAGGATGTCTTCAATAGAGGTGAGGATAAGTGTGATAGGTGTACGAAACTCATGAGATATATCCGTGAAGAAACGGAATTTCGCCTGATTGGCTTCTTCGGTTTCCTGTGCCAGTTGCATGATCTGGTTGCGCTGCTTCAAAATCTCCTCATTCTTGCTTTTCAGCTTGCGATTGGTTTCCAGCTTTTCTTTTAGCGAGTAGAGGGCATAGGCCCCCAGCACAATAGCAGCTACCAGACTCCCGATAACGACATACAGCAAGGTGCGCTGGTTCTTATAAACAGCCAGCTGATTTTTAATAGCCATCTGCTGAGCTACAATATCCTGCTGCTGCTCGTAGATTTTTTCCGCCTGTGATTTAATAATTTTGACATTAGACTGATCAATGACTGTGGTCTGAAGAATATTTTCTTTCTCATAGGGTTGTTCTTCCACAATATTGACCGCCAGCTCTATCGCCTTATCACCTCCGGTAGGGTAGAGAAAAGTCGCATCCAATATCCCATTGTTTACCATTTCAATGCCCAGCCGGGGGCCGAAAAGCCCATCAATGCCCAGCAGTACCGGCATGTCTTCTGTCTGTGCCGAATCCAGTACCTGATGCGTAGCCCTGGCCATCATGTCATTAAAAGCGAAGATCAGGTCAGCCTGCTGTGCTTTGTCCAGCTGATTTCTAATCTCTTTTCGGGCCACTTCTTCCTCCCACTGACCATTGATAGAGTCCATGAGCACTAAGCCGGGATGGTCTTTTAATGCATCTAAGAAGCCCTGATGCCGGCCCTGGGCAGGTGTAGAGCCCGGAAGGCCCGTGACCTCCAGAATTTTACCACCTTCGGGAAGCAAATTGGCGGCATAAGCTCCGGCAATATTGCCGATCTCATAATTGTCAGCGCCTACATAAGCCGTATAATTGTCTGAAGCAATCTTACGGTCAACGACAATCACGGGGATGCCTGAATGATAAATCTCTTCCACGATGGGGGTAATGGGCCAGGCTTCGTTAGGAGAGACGATCAGGATATCAATAGCCTGATCCCGGAGTGCTTTGATATCTTCAATCTGCTGTTCGTTGCTGGCGTCTGCGTTTTTATAAATAAGTTCAACGTGATCATAAAAAGCCAGCTCCTTCTGCATTTCAAAATACATGGTCTGCCGCCAGTCATCATCGTCAACGCATTGAGAGAAACCAATAACAATTTTATCCTCAGAAGAAGGCTGGCAAGAGAAAAGGAGCAGTGGAGTAAATATGAGTAGCCCTGCTATCCTCAACAGATAGTTGATCTTAGGTGGGCTATGGAACTCAATACACATTATTTGCTGATTAAGACAAATTTACTGAAAAGATAATATATTATTTATTTGATAGGTAGAAGCTTTAATCAGCATAATTTTTTGATGGTCTGTAAAAAAATAGGTCAATATCTGTCTTTTAACAAACAGCTTTTCATAAGTCAGGTGGTAAGTTGGCCTTGTATGATCTGATAAGAGGCTATGGAATGAAAGTATTATTGAAAATTAATTTTTGTAAGTCAGTATTAATATTTTACTTTTTGATGCAATACGCTATATTCTGATATGAGCGATTTTACGCTGGATGACTCCATAGGCTACAACATTAATATTGCCGCTAACTTTCTGAAAAAACATCTTAACCAGGCTTTTAAGTCAGCCGGCTATGATATCACTTCCGAACAATGGTCTATTTTGAACCGGCTGTGGGAAAAAGATGGGATCAACCAGCTGGAAATCGCGGGCATCACCCTGAAAGATAATGCGAGTGTTACCCGCACCCTGGAGCTGATGGATAAGAAAGGACTTATAAGGCGACAGGTAGATCCTGATGACAGGCGCAACCGCCGTATTTACCTCACTGATGCAGGTAAAAAACTCAAAAAACCACTTATCCAATGCGCGGAAGCGGTACTGAAAAGGGCGACAGCGAATATCTCAGCCCGTGAGATCGGTTTGCTCAATGAGCTTTCCCGGCAGATTATTCAAAACCTCAAATAAGTTTATAAGCTAATTATTTGATATATCAAATAAATTAACGATTTTAGAGATAGGCAGCTTTGAAGCCTTTTTTATATATACAATTACTTGATATATCAAGTAATTAAAATGCTACAGCGATGAAAAGAAAAACGCTCAAACAAATTCACTGCATCATGGCAGTATTGGCTATGTTGACTATCGTTTCTTTTTTTGCCTCTTCATTGGTTGCAGAACTATCAGGCAATGAAGCCATCATCATAAAAGTGAAAACCTATATATTCTATGCGCTGCTTCTGATGATTATTTTCATGCCCGCCCTGGGGTTAAGCGGTAAGCTACTGGCAGGAAAATCACATCACTTGCTCATCCAACAAAAAATGAGACGAGTGAAGCTGATCGTACTCAACGGAATAGTGTTAGTAAGCCTGGCCATCCTTCTGTATATAAGAGCAAGTAATGCAAACATAGATGATATTTTTCAGGCGCTTCAGCTTACTGAGCTATTGCTGGGAGGAATGAATATTTATCTGATGAGCCTGATGATCAGAGATGGGTTAAAACTTTCCCGCGGAAAAAAAACAGGCGTAGCCAAAATGACTACATAGGCCTGCTAATTCGCTACTCACTCCAGTGTAGCGTGGATGCTATGTGTTCATTTCTTTACAGTTTTGCCCGAATACGGACAGAATAAAACTCCAAAAATGCCTATCTGAGGTGGCTATGGGCGTTGGTATCGTATTTGATCGTCATATACGAAAGTAATATGATCTTTACATATGAAAGGAACAAACCTTGGAGAGCTTCAGGAACTGGTCATGCTTACGGTAGGCATGTTATATGATGATGCCTATGGGGTCAGCATCAAGGATGAGATAGAAAAACAGTCGGGAAGAAGAGTAACGCTAAGCACGATACATGCAGCGCTGAACCGCCTGGAGGATAAGGGTTACTTAAACTCTCGTATGGGTGGAGCAAGTGAAGAAAGAGGAGGCAGGCCCAAGCGGCTGTTCAGAGTGACTGCTTATGGCAAGCAGGTATTAGAAGAAAGCAGACAGATGCGTAACCGCATGTGGGATCTGATTCCCCGTATTGCCTGGAGAAATATTTAATGCTTTGTCCATGCAGCCACCTAAGCAACCACCCCGCCACGCTCAGCAATTCCTTCGTGGGTTTTGTGACCCTGATCTGGTTTCTGAAATAGAAGGAGATTTGTACGAAATGTACAGAGGGTGGGTATTACATAAAGGATGCAGAAAAGCTGACTTTTTGTACTGGCTGCACGTGCTCTCCTTTTTCCGGCCTTACTTTATCGCTAAAAGAAAAGTCACACTACACCCTAACCATAGTCTCATGATAAAGAATTATTTTTTTATCGCTTACCGCAACCTGAGCAAGCACAAGTCATTTACGCTAATCAATATCAGTGGCTTAGCGATAGGGGTAACAGCCGCGCTGATCATTGCTCTTTATGCTTTCAATGAACTGACTTATGACCGCTTCCACCCCTTGGCCGATCGTATCTTTATGGTATACAAGGAGCGAATTACGCCCAATGGGGTGCAGCCTACCTATGATACCTGGCTGCCCCTGACAGCGCGACTGGAAAGTGAGTATCCGGAGATAGAGATGACCGCCCACAGCTTTGTAGATAATGTTAGGGTTAGTTTAGATGATAAGCAGTTTGAGGCCGAAGCCATGTTTGCTGATCCTGAAATTCTGAAAATGTTTAACTTCCCTCAGGTAGAGGGAAATGTTGATCATGTATTTTCCTCACTAAATGAAGCGGTGATCACCGAAGAGACTGCCCAGAAGTTTTTTGGAGATGAAGATCCCCTTGGGAAGACCATCACCCTGGACTTTGCATTACAATATACGGTTAGCGGAGTGCTGGCTGATATCCCTCAAAACTCATCCCTTCAGTTTGATCTGGTTGTGCCTATCAAAAGTACGCCTGACTATCAGGAACTCAGCGAGAACTGGGGATCATCCTTTCTTTCCTCTTATGTTCTATTGCCAGATGCCTCCTCGGCAGAAAGGCTGGAGGCTAAATTTCCTGATTTTATTGCACAGGTTTGGGGAGAAGATGAGCCGCAAAAGACTAACTTCAAACTCCTCCCCCTTACAGATGCTTATGATACTTTCGTAGGAGATAGTCATAACATTTATGTCCTGCTGGTCATTGCCATAGGCATTATCCTGATTGCTTCGGTCAACTTCATGAACTTGTCTACTGCCCGTTCGCTGGAGAGAATGCGGGAGATCGGTATGCGTAAGACTTTTGGTGCCCGGCGCAGCCAGTTGATTTATCAGTTCATCAGCGAAGCCGTATTGCTGTGCCTGGCCAGTGTATTGATTGGCATTATGCTGACAATGATTATTCTACCCTACTTCAACCAGCAATTTGGCACCGCATTGGTATTTCCTTTATCGGATATCAGAGTGCTAATCCTCTTGATATCATTTGGACTGCTTCTTGGCTTCTTTTCTGGCAGCTATCCGGCCTTTTTTCTGTCTCGTTTCAAAATCATTCAATCACTCAGGGGTAAGCTGAGAAGTAAGCAGGGGGGCATAGGTTTACGCAATGCGCTGGTAGTGCTTCAGTTTACCGTCTCTATTTTTTTGATAGGGAGTGCGCTTACCGTCTGGCAACAACTTTCTTTTATGCAAAATGCGGATATGGCGTTTGACAAAGAAAACATCATTCTGATGCCACTTGGCTTAGGTAGTTTTGAGGGTAGCGCGCAGGATAGTGCTCGCCTTGAGGTTTTTAAAACTCAATTGTTAGCGCATCCTGATATAGTTTCAGTAAGTTCATCCTCGCATATCCCCAGCGACTGGGCTGGCTGGTTTACTTTCGTGCAGCCCAAGGGCTGGGAAGGCGATCCTATGCGCATGCGCTACACTTTTGCGGATGCGGCTTATTTTCAGACTTTGGGCATTGAAATACAGGAAGGCCGCATGTTTCATGAAGACTCTCAAAACGATAGAAACGAAGCCGTGATTCTCAACGAAGCAGCCATGCAGGCTTTCGGTTGGGAAAACATTGAAAACAAAGTCATTGATATGGGCAGAAGTGAGTACCAGCTAGTAGGGCTGGCCGAGGACTATCACTTTGAAAGCCTGCGGAATGAAGTAGCGCCTATTCTACATTTTTACCGGGCGCCAGATAATGGGGTGCACAATTATGTGACTGCCCGTATTCAAACCAAGGATTACCGTGGAATGCTCAACTTTCTGGAAGCACAATGGGAGGCATTAAATACTGGTCGTCCTTTTGATTTTTCTTTTATGGATGAGCAGGTAGCCCGGATGTACGAAGCGGAAGACCGCCTGCTGGGCATTGTCACCGCATTTTCGGGAGTAGCGATTGCTATCGCCTGTATGGGATTATTAGGCCTGTCGCAATATACCCTGCAAAAGCGAAGGAAGGAGATTGGCATTCGCAAAGTGCTGGGCGCATCGGTAGGCAAAATATTGCTGATGGTAGGCAGAGACTTTACTTTGTTGATTCTATTGTCTCTGCTTATCGCCGTGCCTTTTACCTACTGGCTGCTTCATGAATGGCTACAGGACTTTGCTTACCGTATTGAGGTGAATGTGCTACTCCTGGCGGGGGTAGGAAGTGTTGCCCTGTTCATTGCCTGGCTGACGATCAGCTTCCAGTCCATCAAGGCCGCACAGGCTAATCCGGTAGACAGCTTGAGGGATGAGTAATATTCAAAAATATCAGCCTCCGCAGCGTGCGCAGCAGTTTCTCCGCTGGTTTTGCGATCCCGATTTACTGCCGGAGATTGAAGGAGATTTGCATGAATCCTATCTGGACTGGGTGAGTGAAGATGGAGACAGAAGGGCCAATTTTCGCTACTGGATGAATGTGCTTACTTTTTTCAGACCCTATTTCATTGCTAAAAGACAATTTTCACAACCTGCTAATTCAAGCGCTATGTTTAAAAATTATTTCAAAGTCGCTTACAGAAACCTGCTTAAACAGAAATTGTATTCCATCATCAACATATCCGGGTTGATGGTGAGCTTTACCTTTTGCATCCTCATCTGGCTCTATGTACAGGATGAGCTTTCATTTGACCGTTCTTATACCTATGCCGATCAGATTTACCGGGCCTGGGTGCTGGAAGATTACGGGCCTGATGAAATATTTTTCAATACCCATACCCCTATGCCGCTGGGCCCGGCTCTGGACTCTAATTTTTCGGAAGTGAAAGCTACGGTACGGGTGGGCAAGATTTCGTCTTTGGTAAAGAAGGGGGAGGATTCGCAAAATGAAGAAGTCTTTTATGCTGATCCGCAGTTCTTCAAATTATTTAACAATGAAGTGCTGAGTGGAGATGTGTCACTAAGCCAACTACAGGACCTGGTGCTTACTGAATCCCACGCTGTCAAATATTTTGGGGATGCTGACCCTATCGGTCAATCCTTATCCATCAAATTAGGTGATCAGTATCAGGAATTCAGTATAAGTGCTGTAGTAGCTGACCTGCCTTCTAACGTAAGTCTGCAGTACAACATGCTGATTCCTTATGATAACAACAAGGCTTTTTCCGGTGAAAGAAGCCGTGCGAGCTGGTACAATGTCAGTGTGGAAACCTATGCATTGCTGGATGAACAGACCAATGCACAGGCACTGGAAGGCAAGCTGGATGCCATGGTAAAGCAGGTGCTGGGCGAGAACTATAAGCCGGGAGAATATACTGTCGGCCTGCAACCCCTGACCGACATTCGCCTCAATACGGACTTTCCCAAGGGAGGAGTGGCTGTCAGCGACTGGAAATATGTATACATACTTTCAGCAGTTGCGCTGCTGATCCTGGTGGTAGCCTGCATTAACTTCGTGACCCTGGCCGTAGGCCGTTCGTTGAGCCGAGCTAAAGAAGTAGGGGTGAGAAAAGTAATAGGTGCAGTGCGCCGCCAACTGATGTCACAGTTCTGGAGCGAAGCTTTCATGACTACCTTCATTGCCACAGGATTAGGCATACTGTTAGTCGTTCTTTTACTGCCTTATTTCAATCAACTGGCTGACAAAGCGCTTGTATTCTCCTTCAGCATGCAGAATATTCTGTTTTTATTTCTGCTGACAGTGGTGGTGGGCTTTCTGGCTGGCGTTTATCCCGCGCTTATCCTCTCCGGTTTCTCTCCTCTGATGATCCTCCGTGGCAGCATGAGCATGGGCTATAGTCGTGAGACCCTCCGCAAAATCATGGTCTCTTTTCAGTTTGTACTGGCGGCCATACTGATCATAGGCACACTGGTGATGAAGCAGCAAATGACCTATCTGCAAAATAAAAACCTTGGTTTTGACAAAGAACAGATCATAGTAATTCCTCAAAATATGCAAACCCGTATGTCGGGCAGCACAATGGATCAGTTTATGAAAGAAAATTTCCAGAGAAAGCAGCTGATCAAAAATGCGCTTGACCGCCTGCCGGAAGTCAAAGAAGTCACCACCTCTTTCTTCACTTTTGGACAGTCGGGTTGGATAGAAGTAGGTTTTACCACTGAAGAAGGGACATACCGCGAATTCAACATGAATACCGTGGATCAGGACTTTGTAAAAACCTATGGATTAGAAATGCTTCAGGGTAGGGATTTTGATGTGGAAAGCGGAGCCGATGCCCGCTCGGGGGTATTGATCAATAAGACTTTTGCCCGGGCATTTAATTTGGGAGAAGCAGTAGGCAGTACACTGCCTCCTCCTTTTCAGGAGTACCAGGTAGTTGGTGTCCTCAGCGACTTTCACTACCAGTCTTTGCACGCTGCCATAGAACCCGCACTGCTGGTGATGAACCCCTATGGCATCTTCAAAGGCAGTGAGAATGTGATGTTTGAAGCCAACGCCACACCTAAGATATCTGTAAAAGTTCAGTCGGAGGCTTTGGCAGAGATGGTAGATGAGCTTAAAGAGGTTTGGAAGGAAGTAGCTCCCGAGCAGCAGTTTGAATTTTCTTTTGTAGATGAGAGGTTAGATGCTCAATACCGGGCAGAACAGCGTCTGAGTACCATACTAAATGTTACTACAGCATTGGGCATCTTTATCTCCTGCCTGGGCTTGTTTGGACTGGTCACACTTTCCATGAACAAAAAGACCAAAGAAATTGGTATCAGGAAGGTATTAGGCGCTTCGGTATGGCAGGTGATGGCTCTTTCTTACAAAGAATTTATGCTGCTGATTGCCCTTGCTTTTCTGGTGGCAGTACCTGTTTCTTACCTGATGATGAAGCGGTGGCTGGCGGATTTTGCCTATCAGATTGATTTGGGAGCGCCGATATTCCTGCTGGCGGGAGGTATCATTGTGCTGATTGCCAGCCTTACCATCGCTTATCAATCCATGAAAGCCGCCAAGGCCAACCCAGTGGATAGCTTGCGGAGTGAGTGATGTAAAAAATGACCGCTAATACTTTCTAAAACTACTGTCCACTATCGCACAAAACTGTTCTTTAGTGGACATAAAAAAACAGCTACAAGTGGTCTGAAATGCCAAATAGTGCGGTGGCATACTTTTTTCAATGGATAGAAAAATTGCGATTAAACTATGCCTACGAAATGCTGAAAAACTACCTGCGCATCGCCCTCAGAAGTTTCCAAAGACAGAAAGTCTATTCAATCGTCAACCTTAGCGGGCTTACACTGGCTATTTCTGTGGCTATTCTGGCAATTCTCTTCATCCGTCATGAACTAAGTTACGATCACTGGATTCCTAATTCCAAAAATATATATCAGGTGTACCGGCAGTGGGATCCGGGACAGGGTACGGCTTTTACACCACAGCCACTGGCAGAGGCTTTGAGACACAGCTTTCCTGAAATCACTCATGCTACCCGCATGAAAGAACAGGACAATGTGCTGGTGGCGACTGATGATCAGCAAAAGTCTTTGTATGTAGAGCATACCGTTCAGGCGGATAGTAGCTTTTTACAGGTCTTTCCTTTTCCGCTCAGATATGGTGATGCGGCTACTGCCATGCATAGTCCTTCGGCAGTACTCCTCAGTGAGGAGTTGGCACAGGCGCTGTTTGGAAATGAAGATCCGCTGGGAAAAATTGTGGTTTTTAATGATGAGACAGACTTTGAGGTGACAGGCGTGATAGCGGAATTTCAGGGAAATACGCACTTTGACATTGACATCGTCTTGCAGGATACCACGCAGGGGGGCAGCTGGACAGGCAACTGGCCGGCTACTTTTGTAGCCTTGCACGATGGAGTAGATGTAGCCAATCTGGAGCAAAAAATCACTGAGGACTTAACGCCTCGTCTCAAAGCCGAGGTAGGCGATAGCTGGGATCAGTTTCCCGACTGGCGGCTTCAGCAGCTTACGGCCAGTCAACTGGACAGTGATGGGGTAGAGCTGTGGGGGTCTTTTAGTGGTGAAGGGAATATGGAAACACTGTACATCATCGGTATCGTAGCTTTACTGATTCTAATGATTGCCGGCATCAACTACATGAACCTGGCTACTGCTCAGGCTACCCGCAGAGCGCGAGAAGTAGGTGTGCGTAAAGTTACGGGAGCCAGTAATCAGCAGCTGATCACTCAGTTTCTGGCGGAAGCTACCCTGCAGGCGTTGATCGCGCTACCCGCAGCCATGCTGCTTACAGGCTTTATCCTCCCGGCTTTTGAGACTATCGTTGATCGGAACCTGGCGCTGGACTGGGCGGTGTGGCAAAGCATCAGCCCTTATTTATTAGCTATCGTTTTGGTGCTGGGGCTGTTGTCTGGTAGTTATCCTGCTTTCTTTCTCGCCGCTTATCGTCCTGCCGATGTGCTCAAAGGTCAGTGGCTGCGCAAAGATAAAAGCAGGGTGCTGCGCAATGGTATGGTGGTGGCTCAGTTTACCGGAGCCATGGTGGCTGCTATTGTCATGTTTTTCATCTATCAGCAGGTGCAGTATATGCAGACGCAGGAGCTGGGATTTCAGGCAGAACAGGTGGTAGTGGTCAAGGCCAATACCCAGCAGACTTACGAAAAAGTAGAAGCAACTAAGCAGGAACTGTTGCGTAATCCCAATATACAAAGTGTATCGGCAAACAGTACTGTGCCTGGTCAGTTTGAGTCCGATTTTTCTTTCCAGATTGATGGGCGGGAGTCTGACGCATTTGTGGATATCTACTTCGCCGATGCCGCTTATGCTGATGTGCTGGGCCTGAAGATAATAGCAGGAAGGTTTTTATCTCCTTCAGATACTAGTAGTAAGACCTTTGTAGTTAATGAAGAATTTGTCAAAGAATATGATTTGGAAGACCCAATTGGGCATGCGATAAGGTTTTCCTGGGAAGAGGAGCCGGGAACCATCATTGGAATAGTAGAAGACTTTCATTATCAGCATTTACAAAATGACATCAAGCCGCTGGTCATCTCTGGAGCGATTAAGAGTGTGAGAGACGGTTGGATAAATAATGTAGCCATTCGTCTTTCTTCCGAGAATATTCGTGCCACAATCGCTGATATTGAGCAATACTGGAAGCAGGTAGAACCCGCCCATCCGATGCGCTATACCTTTTTGGATGATGACTTCTCCAAACTCTATGCGGAACAGGAAAGACTCGGTAAAACTTTGCTATATGCCACGCTGCTCACCCTGCTGATTGCCAGCATGGGCTTGTTTGCCCTGGCCTCTTATATGGCAGAGCAACGGATCAAGGAAATTGGTTTGCGCAAAGTGCTGGGAGCCTCAGTCCGGCAAATTGTAGTGTTGATGGGTAAAGACTTCCTAAAGCTGGTCCTTATTGCCGGGCTTGTAGCCGCACCCATTGCCTTCTGGCTGGCCGATCAGTGGCTGGCGAATTTCGCTTATGCGATGGACATGTCAATTTTGCCCTTCGCAATGGTCATCCTTGTGGCCCTTATTGTCGCATTTGTAACGGTAAGCTCCAAGGCTATCCAGGCGGCTCATGCCAATCCAGTAGACAGCTTGAGAAGTGAGTAAGTATAGGATTGTAAGAACATGATTCATCATGTTCTTACTTTATGGTAGATAAGAAATACAATCTGGGCTGCAGCCTTTTTGTCAAAAGTGCATCTTCTAAGGAAATATACTTCTTCTCAACTTTATACAAAGATTTAAAGAAATTGATACCCGAAAAGTATTGAGAGCTGGTGTTTTTGTCAGCGTTTGCCTTTTATCAGGTGATTTTACCAAAATGGTATTGGCCTCTATCCTGATCCCCCTTCGGTTGGGGTATTCTATAGCTTGACACTGTTTACTAGACTTCGCCTTTGCCTTTTCAATATTCAATGTTACAAAATTCGAATGAAAATAGACTGTGAATGTTAAATTTGAAAACCTTATTGATCAACTTGAAAGACATTAACTACTTTTTTTACGGTAAGAGGGAATTACATTACTTTCTTGTATAAAGAAAAGCTTTTTAAACCCTTCAAGAAAGTCTTCTGCAATTTTATCTTCTCCTTTGGGGGTGGCCAAGGATGCAATTCTTTTAAAAAAGCCATTGCTACTGTTGCCAGGTTTTCCTACGAATCTATTAGGATTAAAATTGTTAATGCTTTTTTCATTTTTTTTAACTTCCTCAATAATGCTGTCCAGGAACGGTTTAAGTTTCGGGTAATTCCCCCCTTGTTTTGTTTCCTGAATAAATTTATCTAAGAATCCTCCCGCTGCTCTCGAGAAATTACAGTTATTTTCTAAGTGAACCACCACTCGATAACGGAGACGTTGACCGTCGTCTTTCAATGCGACAAGTTGTTTCAAAAACTGACCAAATTCTTTTAAACGGATATTTGAGCAGTTTTTAGCCGAAAGGAATTGTAACGGCCTGCCATTCTTATCTTTTTCTTTTTTGGAAAAAAGAAAAATATCATATTCTTCCTTATTTGGCTTATAACGAATTTGTACATCCCAATTATACTTCTTTGCAAGATACAGCTCAAAGTGCGCTCCTCTTAATCCATTTGCGTTATTTAAAATTTTTAAATTACTGAGAAATCCTTCAAACTCCTTTGGCTTTCTGCTACTCATGATATCGAAACCCTCCTGAACCAAAGAAAAGAACTCTACACCCTTCATTAGTGCATCATCAATACTTTCAAAATATTGATCGCTACCAAATACCTCTGTCAAAAGAAATTTAAATGTTAGAGCATCAGGTTTATCACTTGCGACTTTAATTTTATCAATATTATCTGCTATAGTTTTAATACCTCGCATTCCCTCTTTTGAGTTCGGATGGTCTCGAGGCCAGTTTGTGAAGAAAGAACTCTTCAGAATTTCATCAAATTCAGAAGAAGTAACTTTTTTCCGCAATGTGTCATAGAATACTTTAGCCTCAGAGGAATCGTCAAATACATCGAGTAAGGTTGATAATAATTCGGATTGTTTTTTTGCTAATGACTGAATTTCTTTCTGGCAATCTTTTAGGTTTTTCATTTTCTTCTTGTTAGCGAGTTAATGATATTTTTATTTACAGGAGGGTATAAATCCAGGCCTGTCTTTCTTAGGTTCAGCGGTATAAGCAAGAAGTTCAATTACCTCCTTAGCCTGTTCAGGCTGATCAATGGGAAATTCTCCATCTAAGGCCTCGGCAACTCCGCGCATTCCTACCCCATCACCATCTTTGCCGTAGCGATAGACCCATTTCAGCACCCGGTCGCGTACTTCTTCTGCTCCTTCGGTAAGTGCCTCAATAAAACTCTTGATAAAGCGGGGTTTCAATTCATCAATGAAGCGTACAGCATAGAGGATGGTCTTTACGACGCGGTCTTTGAGTTTTCCCTGGGCGGCATCCACGAGCTTGCTCAGCACCTTGCTGAGGCGGTTAAAGGTATCTACCAAATCCTCAATGGCTTTGAGCGCTTTAATGCCTACCTTACCCAGTCGGCCTAGCTTGGCTACGACCTTCAGATAGGTGGCAATGCCGTCGGTCAACACGGCCAGTAATACCTCTACGCCTACTGTACCGACGATATACCCCAGAAAGTCGCCCGCAATGAAGGCGCCGATGAAGTAATGATAAGGATTGGAATTTTTCGGATAATTCAGGTAATCGGTAGGAATATAGCCGACAAACTTTTCAAAACCCGTGTAGAACGCTTCACCCAGAGTTTTGACTACTCCCGCGGCTATCTGCTGGCCTTTCGCCAGCGCAATGAGTATTTCCAGGTTACTCAGCAGGCTGACCTCGAGATAGAGTTTAGCGATCAGCTTCACAAGCTCGTCTTTCTTATCGTAAATCCTGAGAAAAGCCTTTTTGATAGCCTTAAGCAGGCTAACGTTCGCTGTATAAATAACGCCATTGAGTGCTATATCACCGGCAATTATCATTGCTTTCATTGGATTTTGCTCGATGAAGTTGATCAGTGCCCGGGGGAGGTCAATGGCAATCGCTTTTAAGTCCTCTACCTGATCCTTCGCCATCACCCAGTTCCCTCGCGGAATACCGAGCATCATACCGATTACCAGTGCCCGAAGCGTTTCCTGGTCAAAAGCCTGCAATTTGTCATTATTTTTCTGATCGTTCAGGAAGCTCGTAAACTGTACGGCAATGGTGGTTTCAAGATCAAACTCTCGAATGACTTCATCGGCTATGCGCTTCAGAAAAAATCCGATGGCCTGTTGTTTGGTGCGCGTGATGCCTGCGGAACTCGCAAGCAGAAATCCCCCCACTTTCCTGACCGCCGTAGTAATGGCCGGTTGAAAAGGATCTACCAGCACATCCGGAAAATCAAAGAAATCTTCTAAGTCAAAATTTACGACTTCAAGGGGTTGAGAAAGCAGGAAGTCGTTTTTGATTGGTAAGCGGGGAGTACTCGCCAGCAGGACTTCTTTTTTGATTGGTTCAAACTCTTCTACCGGTTCCGTATCCTCTCCCAGGGTGATCCTGAAGGGCTTCACATACAAATCTTCGTTGCTAAGTTCTGACTCGTCGTACAGGCGAATCCGCATCCAGCAGTATACTTCCCCTTCATCACCGGTGTAAGCGTAATCAGGACCTGCGTCCACTTGGTTGGCTTCGAGTTTGGTACGTAGCGCATCCAAATCGTTGCTGACCTCAATGATACGAGAATCATCATTGGGTACGGCAAGCCGGTCATCAAAACTCCAGCTGACCTTTCGGTTGGCAATCGGTATCTCGGCCTGAAGGGTCAGATCGGCTCTCACGATAAAGTCAAATTGCTGCACTGGCATGCTGCCTTTCTCCCGCTCTACCGGAATGGGCTCGCTTTGATAATCCATCGGACGCAAATCTGGCCCTGGTCCCTCCCGTACCGGACTGGTTACGACCACTACCCAGCGTACCGTTTCTTGTATGGTTTCCTGTTCCGATTCTTCTGATGGTAGTGCAGGATTTTTTTTGTATTTCAAATCGGAGACATTAATCGTTTCTTTAAAGTCTTTTATCAAACCGCTCGGAACTCTAGGCTGGGTGCCAGGATTTTTGATGGGGGTAATCTTGGTTTTAGAGGTGGGCAGTTGGATAGTTTGGCCAATGAGGGTTTTGGTTGGGAAAAAGCTCGGAGGATTTGTTAACATTTTTTTGATATTTCCGATACTGCTTAGTATCGGCGGTTGACCAACCGGACTATAAGGAGATAATGCTCCGCCACTTACACTGGTATTGGCTGGCTTAATAGCCGTAAAGATATCTTCGCTATCCGCAAAATCACGACCCGTTACAATAATGAATCGGTACTTTCCCGCCGGCATTTCGAACGGTTGATTCGGGCCGATGGGTGGAACCACTACCTGAGCAGTCTTGTCGTCAATACGGCTAAACTGAGCCTCATATCCGAAGAAGGTAGTTCCTGCTTGGGGCGGAATAGGCTCAAAAAAAGCCCGATGGTTAGAGGTGACCTTAAAGGTAGCCGAGGAGCTTTTGATTATTGAAACAGTAATGGTGTCGCCAGAACTTCCTTGGCTTTTGTTAAGTTGGAAGAGTCGTCCTGCATAGGTGCTCATAACTTTTGAGTTTTGTGGTTTGAGGAATCAATATTATTTCTGAAATACGCATTCTTCCAGAATGGCAATTTGATTTACGTAGGAAGTAAATAAACTGGATTTAGTAAAGAAAAATTATTACTCAATAAAGAGTGTTAAATTATTTATTGTCAGTGATTTATCTATGGATAAATTAACCACTGCGCCTGGCTTCTAGTGGGACGTCGAGTTACACAAGGATGATAGTCATTAACATGTTCTTTTGGCTATGTTATTTGACGCCGTAGCATGGTATGATTTTGCAGCACTGTACATCGCTGATTTACCGTAGGTTTATGACTTTAAAGCTACCAGAGTAAATTGGATAGAAATAATCCTTGAGCGTTATAACGTAATTAATCGGCAGCGACCGTCATGAGCTTACCCATTATTACCAAAAAATATAGCATCTGCTGCAACCTTTTCAGCAAAATCGCATCTACTCAATAGAATATTGATTCTACCCACCTAAATGCCTGAGAGATGATCAGAAACTATTTAAAAATTGCCTTTCGCAATCTGGCCAACTACAAACTATACACTACCCTTAACATTCTGGGCTTAAGTATCGGCGTAGCCAGTTGTTTGCTCATTCTGTTATACGTTTATCATGAGTTGAGTTATGATGCTTTTCATGCCAAAGCAGACAGAATCTATCGTGTGGGCTTAAATGGTAAGATTGCTGATCAGGAAATATTTACTACGAATACAACCCCTCCGCTGGCTTTTACGGCAGTAGAGGAGTTGCCGGAAGTACAAAATGCGGTTAGGGTTTATGTTTATCAGGATCAGCAGGTAATCCGCTACGGAGAAAAGGTAATTTCTGAAGATGATATTTTCTTCGCTGATTCTACCTTTTTTGATGTGTTTAGCTTTAAGTTGCTGGAAGGTGAGGCTGCAACCGCTCTTACTGAGCCTAATTCGCTGGTCATCCCTGAAGATGTAGCACGAAAATACTTTGGCAGAGAGCCTGCTTTAGGTAAAACGCTGCTGTTGGGCAATGACAAGACACCCAATACTGTTACCGGTATACTGGAAGAGGTTCCTGATCAGTCGCACTTCCATTTCAGTATGCTGCGCTCCATGAGCACGCTGGACTACAGCCGGTCAGAAGGCTGGTTCAACAATAGTTTTATGACCTATCTGCTAGTGCATGAAGGGGCATCTGCTCAGGCTTTGGAAGATAAACTGGCAGGTTTGGTAGAGAAATATGTAGGTCCTGAGATTCAGCAGTTTATGGGTGTTTCTCTGGATGAATTTAAAAAGCAGGGAAACAAGTATGGGTACTTTTTACAGCCTCTGCTGGATATTCATTTACATTCCAATCTGAGTGATGAGGTGGAGCCTAATGGAGATATTACCTACGTTTATATTTTCGCGGCCATCGCTTTCTTCATCATTCTGCTGGCCTGTATCAATTTTATGAACCTGGCTACTGCTCGTTCGGCCAATCGTGCCAAAGAAGTAGGGGTGCGCAAAACTTTAGGCTCCATGCGTTCCAATCTGGTAAGGCAGTTTCTGACCGAGTCTGTCTTGCTCAGTCTGATTGCTACTGTATTGGCGTTAGTGGCAGCTATCCTTTTATTACAGCCCTTCAATAATCTGTCGGGCAAAGAGATTTCTACTGCGCTTTTTGCTGAACCCTGGTTTATGCTGAGTTTACTGGCGCTGATGCTTCTGGTGGGAATAGTGGCAGGAAGTTATCCTGCTTTCTACCTTTCTTCTTTTCGTCCGGTAGAAGTGCTGAAAGGGAAGCTTAAAGCGGGCATGAAAAGTAGCGGTATCCGTAATGTGCTGGTAGTTTTTCAGTTTTTTATTTCCATTACCCTGATCATCTGTACCCTGCTGGTTTATCAGCAACTGGAATATACCAGTAGTAAAAACCTGGGGTTTGAAAAAGAGAATGTGGTAGTGATCAAGGGGGCCTGGCGTCTGCCGGATGGAACTCAAGAGGTGTTAAAAGAAGAACTGAAAAATAAGGCTCAGGTAGTGGATGTATCCATCTCCAACAATGTGCCTCCCGGAGTTAACAATACCACCATATTCAGGAGAAAGGGAACAGAGGATGATATTATGATTTCTACCTACAGCATAGATTATGAGCATTTGTCTACCATGCAGATTGAGTTGTTAGAAGGTCGTAACTTCTCCCGTAACTTTCCTACAGATACCGCGGCAATACTACTCAATGAAGCGGCCGTTCGGGAGTTTGGTTTTGAAGATCCTCTGAACGAGGAGGTACTTTATTTTGGTGGACAGAACGCGGAGATGCAGCCCTACAAGGTTGTGGGTGTCATTAAAGATTTTAACTATGAAAGTCTGCGCCACGCAATTCGTCCGTTGGCCCTAATGCTTACCACCAACGGTTCAAATATCGCGCTGCGCATAGCTCCCGGAGATGTACGCGCTACGCTGGATATGATAGAAAAAAGCTGGGATCAGTACGCTGCGGACGAACCTTTTCAGTACTCCTTCCTGGATGAAGACTATGACGCACTTTTTCGTGCTGAGCAGCGTCTGGGCGTAGTCTTCTCCGTCTTTACGGTTTTGGCGATCTTAGTAGCCTGTTTGGGCCTCCTGGGGCTGGCTTCCTTTATGGCTGAGCAGCGCACCAAAGAGATTGGTATCCGCAAAGTGATGGGAGCCTCGGTATCCAGTGTGATCCTCCTCCTTTCCAAAGATTTCACCAGGCTGGTGGTTGTGGCTTTCGTGCTATCTATTCCCCTGGCTTATTTTATCATGGACTGGTGGCTGGAGGGCTTTGCTTTCCGCATTAGCATAGGGCCATGGATATTTATTTTAGCTGGTTTGACAGCTTTGTTGATCGCCTGGCTAACCGTAAGCTGGCAGTCAGCAAGAGCAGCGTCCGCCAATCCGGTGCGTTCGCTACGGAGTGAATAAATATTTAATAACTTGGGCCAAGGGTACGCAAATACTGTTGGCTTTTTTTTTGCCCTCTCAAGCCTATTTTTTCAGTAACGGCTTTCCAAAAGTGTACAGCGAATTGTCCGTTTATGTACAGGAGATTTGGGTGTAACATGCTTATTTTCAATAATTTGGCTGTTTTTACTTTTGGCAAAGGATGTGTCTAAGTATGGATACAACATTAACTCAAATAGACAATCATGAAAAAATTAGTATTAGTGGCTTTATTGCTGAGCGCAATGATCCACACAAGTATGGCAACCCCCAAAAATCCGTACAAATCAGGCACACAACTTAGTGTTACTGTCAATGCTTCTTCAGGCAATCAGAAAAAAGCTTTTATCAAAGTTGATAATCTTGTTGAGGGAAAGAAGTCTTTCCTAAAAATCAAGGATAAAAAAGGGCGGTTATTGCATGCAGAGACGATTCATAAAAGCTCATTTTTTGCAAGAGCGTATGATTTTTCTCAGGTAGCCAGCGGGGAATATACTGTTGAGGTGAAAACCAAAGAAGGCACCACTTCTCAGAAATTCACAATACAAGAAGAAAAAAAGAGTGTGTATTTTAAGCCGGTGATCAGAACTGAGCCCGGTATGATCAGAGTGGTATTCAAAAACCCTATGGAGTCTGCTCTCACACTTAAGCTTTACAATAGATATGGCCATGTGATCTATCAAACCGATGTGTCTTCCCAGGAGGTATTTGCAAGAGGATTAGATGTATCCCGCATAAACAATACGCAATACAAATTAAGCATAAGAAACAGTAAGCTTGCATACTCAAAAAGTATTAGCATCCGCTAATCAAAGTAGTATAAAACAAAGAAAGTGCAGTCAGGGGCTGCACTTTTTTTATTTCAGAAGTATTTGAACTCGAGCTGGCTTATGATGATGTTGTCAAACATGCGGTCGCTGACCAGCCAGCGTAAAAAGATCAGAGAGTAACCCTATACAGAAACTAAATGTGCTAGTAAGAGGCGCAGAATTTTCAACGCCTCTTCTATTCATCGTTAGTTAGTTCCGATAGGAGGCTTAGTACTTTAGTAACTCATATTATCAAATACAACCTCATTATATTCCGGTTTTTCTACTGCATAATGTAGTTCAAGTTCATCTCCTACCTGTATGTTATGGACTTTTTTAGGCAAGTGTATATATGAAGTATAATGTTGTCCATTAACATAATATTGGTATTTAATAAAAAGCCCTTTTTGAAATCTTTCTTCTATATCAATTACTTTTGCTGTTGTATAGGCACTATTTTCAGATAGTTTCTGCTTAAAATCTTTGTTAAAATAGATAGCTAAAGTTATGATAATAGCTACAAAGGTTAAAAGAACATAGAGTTGATTCCATGAGGCCTTGCTTTGTTTTTTCATAAACTCCTAGTAAAACTATAAATTTCAATTCGCACCAATTGGGGGTGGTCCATCAGGTACGATGCCTTTGTATTCGTAATCTCCTTTGCGCTCCTTAAATTCAGCTTTGATGTCTTCTCTTAATTTTTCTTCTTCAAACAAATCTACCATGGTCATGGAAAGGGCTTTGGCAGCGTATTCCATCCCTTTGTGCCCGATAGACATTCCTCCGCAGGCTACTACTGCCCAGGAATGCCAGGGTGTCCCTTTGGGTGCAGTCGTCGCGCTCAGGCGAATCGTTGGCACCACATAGCTTACATCACCCACATCGGTAGAGCCGCCCATAGGATTCTCCAAAGTCTCTTCCATAGGCTCAATGACTGATTCTATGCCAACCACTTCTGAGCCGGTAGCTTCCTGTATCTTTTTGGCAAAGTCCTGCTCTTCATCAGTATACTCAATGGCGCCCAGATATTCCAGGTTCGCCTGTAAAGCGCCTGCGCCAGTACGGTTCACCAGCACTTCATGCACACCGGACACCAAATTGATTTTATAATCTACATCAGCCATGATGGAGGCACCCTCAGCGATACGTTCCACATGCTTCCATACTTTTTCCATCCCCTCACGATTGGTGTCTCTTACTCTGGTCCAGATTTTAGCGTAATCCGGTACTACATTGACGACCTGTCCGCCATCCTGTATGTGGTAGTGGATACGCACGGTAGGTTTGATATGCTCGCGATAATAATTGATCCCAGTGGTATACAACTCCAGCGCATCAGAAGCACTGCGCCCGTTCCAGGGGTCACCGGAAGCGTGTGCTGCCTGTCCTTCAAACTCAACGATAAAGTCTACCAGCGCCAGTCCTTTCTGCACATTGGCTTTGGTCTCAGCACCCGGGTGCCAGTCCATCACCACATCCACATCATCAAAGAGGCCTTCGCGTACCATCCAAAGCTTACCAAAAAACTTCTCTTCGGCAGGTGTGCCATAAAAACGCACCGTGCCTTCCAGTTCTCCCGCCTCAATCAGTTCTTTGATGGCGGTAGCTGCTCCCAGAGAAGCTACACCAAACAAATTATGTCCGCAGCCATGACCGGGAGCGCCTACATTACGAGGATCTTTGTAGGGAACTGTTTTTTGGGATAAACCAGGAAGCGCGTCAAACTCCCCCAGTATGCCAATGACTGGTTCTCCAGAGCCAAACTCAGCAGTGAAACCAGTAGGAATTCCCGCGACGCCACGGGTGACTTTAAAGCCCTGAGCTTCGGCGAAGTCGGCCAGTGCTTTAGCCGATTGGGTTTCCTGAAAAGCAACTTCTTCATAAGCCCATATTTTATCGCTCAGCTCGGTAAGCTGGTCCTTCTTACTTTCTACCGAAGCGATAACTGCTTTCTTTTTGGCGTTAATTTTTGGCTTCTTCTGTGCGTAGGTAGTGAGCACACAAAGAAGCATCAGACAAGTGATGGTTACTTTTTTCATGGTCGGTTAGGTTAGGATAAGTTTTGAAGATATATAATGCTTCAAAATATTCAAATACTGAGTACTCACCATTCGCTATTTTATTAGGTTAATGAGGAATGTGGCATTGCTTAAACCAGTATTTTAGTTATGAATTTTGTAGGACAAAAAAAATACGATGATGAAGTTAGGTGGATCTTTTCATCAACTTATCCAATTCCTGCTTGTTTTTGGGGCAGGGGACCTCTACCCACTCTCCCGGCTGTAAGTTTTGTAAAGCCCAGGGACCCACTGACTGACGAATCAATCTAAGGGTTGGAAAGCCCACTGCGGCCGTCATACGGCGTACCTGCCGGTTTTTACCTTCGCTGATTTCAAGTTCTACCCAGGCGGTTGGAATATTTTTACGTTCCCTGATTGGGGGATTACGAGGCCATAACTCGGGCTCATCAATCAATTTTGCCTGGGCGGGTTTGGTCAGTCCATCCTTCATCATCACTCCTTCAGAAAGCTGCTGTAGCGCCTGATCGTCAGGAACTCGTTCTACCTGCGCCCAATAGGTCTTGCTCATTTTATGTTTAGGATCGCTGATCAGGTGTTGCAGATAACCCGCATCGGTTAGTAGTAACAATCCTTCGCTATCATAATCCAGTCTGCCGGCAGGATATACTTTGGGGATGGATATATAGTCCTTGAGTGTTTGCTTATCTCCTTCGGGAGAAAACTGGCAAAGTACCTGGAAGGGTTTATTGAATAAGATAAGACGAGACATATTTGATGGTCAATGAATGATGATTAACGATTTGGTTAATGAACGAAGTTAACTCATTCATCATTAGTCATCAATCATTAATTCAATCTTGCGAGGATGATGAGGGCCAGACCGATGGTAAAGAAGACAAACATAGTAGCGAGCAGGCGTTTGGTTTTGGAAGAGGTGCCGGCAAATTCTTTCCAGATGAATACGCCCCAGATGGCAGCGATCATGGTAGCTCCCTGCCCCAAACCGTAGCTGATGGCAAAGCCTGCCTGCTCGGAAGCCAGCATACTGAAAGACATACCCACACACCAGATCACTCCGCCTAAAATACCAATCAGGTGTAAACGTGTATTCCCTTGCGAAAAATACTGTTGATAGCTTACCTTTTCCCCCGATATCGGGCGATACATAAAGATGGTATTCCAGAGGAAGTTGGAAATAAAAATACCAATGGAAAAGATAAAAACGGAGCTGAAAGGCGTCATCAGACCCGGCTCAGGATTGGCAAAGTTCTGAATAGTTGCTGCTGCCACAAAACGGAAAAAGAAGCCCATCAGGATGCCGGCAATCAATGAAATCATTATTCCTTTGGTCGTAACGCCTACCCCTCCGGATTTTTGCCGATAGGCAAGGGCATCCAATACGATAGCCACCGTGACCAGGGCTACACCTATAAAAAGTAAAACAGGGTCTCCAACAGGGACCGCTACATAGTTGACAATGACTCCCAATACCAAAGCCAGCCCGATTCCGATAGGAAAAGCTACTGCCATGCCCGCCAGATCAATCGCGGCTACCAGCAGTAGATTGGCAATGTTGAAAACTACACCTCCAATAAAAGCAGATTGCAGGGCTTCAGTATTAGCCTGAGATAAATCCTCAAAAAAGCCCCGGCCTTCTCCTCCATTGTTGCCCAGCGTAAGCCCAAAAATCAAAGCAAGTAAGACAATGCCAATAGTATAATCCCAATAGAACAGCTGAAAGGGCCATTTTTTTGTCGCTAATTTTTGCGTATTGGCCCAGGAACCCCAGCATAGCATGGTGATGAAAAGCATCACCACGGCTAGGGGGTAAGCATCAATAATGAGCATAAGTTTTAGGTTGTGGAAAAAGCCAAAATTACTGACCTCTTATATGTTCAAGTCTTTCTAAGACATTATTCTTTCATCGCTACTGAGCTATCTGCTGCTACTGTTCCCCAGTTTTCTATCCCCATATTCACTTCCAGTTGAGGTAAAGCCTGCTGAAGCTGGGCTACGCCTTCTTTGGTAGCCTGAGTTTGCCAGAGATAGAGCTTGCGTAGATTTTTTAACCCTTTGAGCTGCTGAATGCCTTCATCACTTACCTGGGTGCCGTAGAGGTTAAGGTATTCCAGATAAGGCATATCCTTCAGATGTTGCAATCCGGCATCGGTTACCTGGGTGTTTTCCAGATGAAGGCGGGTGAGTTTGGTAAACTTGGGAATCGCTGTCAATGCCTGATCGGTAGTTTTGGTGTCGCCCATGTCCAGCCAGGTCAACTGCTCAGCCACGGGTTGTAAGGTCTGTACTAAAGAATCTCCTGACTTGCTCAGTGGGATGCGTACCTGCAACCAGTTGACCTCAGCTGCCAGTGGCATCACCTGCACGCCTTCCTGCTGCAGCTGACTTAAAGTCTGTTCTTCGGCAGCTTTTACCTCAGAAGCCAGCAGTATCTCTACCTCTGTTTTGTTGGCATTGGGGTCTACCAGGGTATTCAACACTTTTTGTATGTCATCATTGACATTGACCTGGGCTACTTTTTTATCAAAAGGAGCGCCTTCGGCTACCCACCAGTTCAGCAGTTCTACCTGCTCATCGGTAAGCTGGCTTTTTCCTTCGGGAGGCATGTGGTCGTCATGATCTTCAGGAAGGAGAACACGCTTGATCATGTCGCTTTCTTCGGTGTTTCCTGCCACGAAGATAGCCCCGTTCTCTCCCCCCTCCTGCAAAGCCTCAACCGTATGCATCATCAGTTCGCCTTTCTTTTTATCGGGATTGTGGCAGGATACGCAGCGAGCATCAAGGATGGGATAAATGATATCATGATAGACCTGAGCTTCCGGCAGGTCGGTGATGACCACGGCTTTCTTTTCTATTTTGGGTTCCAGTCCGGCTACTGCACGCAGTGGGTTAGGCATGTGCTGGGTCAGGTAATCAGAACCGTGGGTCAGAGAGCCTCCATAGTGGCCGGCAGCCATCAGCACGACTACCATGACTGAGAGTACCGAGACATAGGCTTTGTCCAGGCCGGGAGAGGCTTGTTTAGCTGCCTGCCAGTTGAGTAGCCAGGCCACGATAGCAGTAACAGCAGCAGCAATTCCCAGCCATTGATGCAGGCTCAGCAGTTCTTCTCCATAGCCTCCACCCTGTGCCAGCATGAGCCCCAGGGCAGCAGCGACAACTGCTGAGAAAGCACCCAGTAAAAGCACAAAGCCTACGGCGGGTTTGTATGCTTCAAATTTTTTGAAGCGAGAGAGGATTTCCAGCACAAAGGCGATCAATAAAAAGCCAATAGGTAAGTGCAGAATGAGCGGGTGAAACCGCCCGAAAAATAATACCAAGTCTGAGGTTGTTTGCTCCATAATTATTGTTCTCTTTATAATCTGTCTGTATAATAAACCGGCTTTCTATTTTTTTTCTATCTTTCCAATATAAGGAATCTATGCTAAAATATCTTTCACAACTTTACCCGCCACATCGGTAAGTCTAAAATCCCTTCCCTGAAAGTGGTAAGTGAGCTGCTCATGGTTCATACCCATCTGATGTAAAATGGTAGCTTGTAAATCATGGATGTGGACACGGTCTTTGATTCCATAATAGCCGATTTCATCAGTCTCTCCATAGCTGATGCCGCCTTTTATTCCTCCTCCTGCCATCCACATGCTGAAAGCTTCGGTATGGTGGTCACGGCCCATGAAGGGCATCTCTCTCCCGTTTCTATTTTCCTGCATGGGCGTGCGGCCAAATTCTCCACCCCAAACGACTAACGTTTCTTCCAGCAAACCCCGTTGTTTCAAGTCTTTAATCAGTGCAGCGACAGGCTGATCTACCTGTTTGCATTTCTCGCGGAACCCATGTTCAATAGCACCGTCTTTACTGCTGCCGTGGGTATCCCAGCCCCAATCGTAGAGCTGGATGAAGCGTACTCCCTGCTCACTCAGTCTGCGGGCCAGCAGACAATTATTTGCAAATGATGCCTTGCCCGGTTCAGTTCCATACATTTGGTGAATATAGTCCGGTTCTTTAGAGATATCCATAATTTCAGGCACCGAAATCTGCATGCGAAAGGCCATTTCGTACTGAGAGATACGGGTCAAAGTTTCCGGGTCGCCCATTTCCTGGTATTCCTGCTCATTGATACGGTTGATCGCATCCAGCGATTTTCTTCTCAGGTCCCGGTTCATGCCTTCGGGATTAGAGACATAGAGTACAGGGTCGCCTTCGGAGCGACATTGTACGCCCTGATAAACAGTAGGCAGAAAACCACTGCCCCACACACTCTTGCCGGCACTTGGGGTATTTCCTCCGGAAACCAGTACGATGAAGCCGGGCAGGTTATCATTCTCTGAGCCTAAGCCATAAGTGACCCAGGAGCCCATGCTGGGGCGTCCAAGGCGTGAACTGCCGGTTTGTACCAATAGCTGTGCCGGAGCGTGATTAAATTCGTCAGTGTGCAGGGTCTTGATGATGGCCGCCTCATCTACTACCTCATGAAAATAGGGTAGAAGGTCGGAAACCATGGTTCCTGATTCTCCCCGGGGAGCGAACTTTGCCTGCGGTCCCAGCATCTTGGGTACCCCCTGAATAAATGCAAAACGCTTGCCTTCCAACAAAGATTGGGGACAGTCCAAACCGTGAAGCTTTGCCAGTTCAGGTTTATAGTCAAACAGCTCCAGCTGGGAGGGAGCACCGGCCATGTGCAGATAAATCACCCGCTTGGCTTTGGGGGCAAAATGCGGGGCCGCCGGTGCTAAGGGGTTACGGTTAATAGGGGGAGTGGCATTAGCCTGAGGGTTAGAACTATTAAAAGGATTGCAACCTATCAGAGAACCCAGAGCAATACCGCCCAGGCCTGAAGTACATTTCTTCAAAAAGTGGCGACGGGTTTCAAGTTCTGCGGCTCGTTTTTGGGCTTCCAGATGTGCTTCCTCAAAAAGTTTCATATCTCTTTTTCATTATTTCATACACCGAGGCTACAGCATTTCTGCGATCAACCTTTGGTAATAAATTCATCTAAATTCATCATGGCATTGGCCACTACTGCCAGCGCTGCCAGTTGCTGATCCTCTTTTCCGGCCGTCATCTTAGGCGTCTCCTCAGGGTTCTCCTGGTAGTAGGTAATCGCTTCCTGGTACAAATCTAGCAGAGCTGATTTTTTTTCATCGTCAATTGGCTTAACCAGGGCAAGTTCATAACCTCGGGCGATGCGTTCTTCAGCCGTTTCTCCCCCCTCATTGATCATCCTGAGTGCCAGCGAACGGGCAGCTTCCATATATACAGGATCGTTGAGTGTGACCAAAGCCTGTAAAGGTGTGTTGGTACGAATGCGGCGGGTGACACAGAACTCCCGGCTGGGGCTGTCAAACGCAATCATGGAAGGATAAGGGCTGGTACGCCGCCAGTAAGTATAAAGCCCCCGGCGGTGGCGGTCTTCTTCTTTACTGGTTTCCCACTGCCTTCCGCTGTAGATGACCTGCCAGATCCCCTCCGGCTGGGGAGGCATTACACTGGGGCCATACATTTTGTCACTCAGCAGGCCACTTACCGCCAGCGCCTGATCACGGATTTGTTCGGCGGAAAGGCGTACCCTGGGGCCTCTGGCGAGTAACTGATTAGCCGGGTCTATTTCCTGTAGTTCAGGACTAACTTTTGAAGACTGCTGGTATGTGGCAGACATCACAATCTGCTTCAGTAACTTTTTGATGCTCCAGTCATATTCGTGCATAAACTCCAGGGCCAGCCAGTCCAGCAATTCAGGATGGCTAGGCTTGGCGCCTTGTGTGCCGAAGTCTTCCACCGTTTCAACGATACCTCTTCCAAAAAGCTGTGCCCAGAAGCGGTTGACAGCCACTCTGGCCGTAAGAGGGTTTTCAGTACTTACCATCCACTGCGCCATGCCCAGCCGGTTGTTGGGAGCCCCTTCCGGTAAGGCAGGCCAGGCTTGGGGAACGTCGGGCTGTACTTCCTCACCATCCACCAGCCAGTTCCCTCTGACAAATACATGCGTCTTTCTGCGAAAATCTTCAGGACGCTCTATCATCACCGGTGTTTTTTCTACTTCGCTGGTGTTGAGTAAGCTGAGAAAAGTACGTTTGATCTGAGCGTAATGCGGCTCATTTTTACCCGGTAAAGCCTGATTGAACAATACCCATTCTATCCGGCAGGTCCGTCCTGCTCCGGAAGGGCTTTTGAATACCATATAAACATCATGACGACCACTGGCCGGTTTGATAGGAATAATGGTTTGGGTAAAGCGGCTTTCACTTTCTATTTTCTGAATCGGCCAGCTCGCCAGTAGTTCACCGCGAACACTATCTAGTCTGAATTCTATAGTACCTAATGACTTACTTGCTGAGTAGCTGAGGATAATTTGATCTTTACCTTCAAGGGCAAGGTCGGGAATCATGGCATACCCCCCGTTATCTGCCTCCAGGTATTTGCCGTCTGCCAGCGCCCCGTCGGTGATATTCTTATAGTTCTTAGGGTGTATTTTGGGCTCCGTAAACTTCACCAGCTTAACAAGCTCCTGGCCTCTTTCCAGTTTGTCATCGGCGGAAGCGGTATGCTCAATCACCCAGTTTTTGATCTTTTCCAGATCTTTACGGTCTTCTTTCCTTTTAAACTGTTTCAGGTTAGGCGCTTCACTGGGTACGTCGGCATCGGCGGTATTATTGAGATAAGCGTAAAACTTATAATATTCCTCATGGCGGATAGGATCATAAGGGTGGCTGTGGCATTGCACGCACGCCATGGTAGTAGCCTGCCACACATCCCAGGTAGTGTTGACCCGGTCAATTACCGCCGCTACGCGGAACTCTTCATCATCAGTCCCTCCTTCGTCATTGTTCATGGTGTTGCGGTGAAAAGCCGTGGCGATTATCTGCTCATCGCTGGGGCCGGGAAGCAGGTCACCGGCCAGTTGTTCAAGGGTAAACTGGTCAAAAGGCTTATCTTCGTTGAATGATTTGATCAGCCAATCACGATACTTCCAGATATTACGATGATCGTCTTTCTCATAACCCTTGGAGTCGGCGTAGCGGGCAAGATCCATCCACATCGCTGCCCAACGTTCGCCATAGCGGGGTGACGCTAAGAGGCGGTCTACTGCCTTTTCGTAAGCATGAGCGGTGGAGTCAGCCAGAAAAGCACGTAGCTCGGTAGGGGTAGGGGGGAGGCCGGTCAGGTCAAGGCTTACACGCCTGAGTAAGCTGGCTTTTTCTGCCCGACCTGAGGGTTGCAACGCCTCATCTTGCAGGCGTTGGTATATGAATTTATCGATGTTATTTTCTACCCAATCCGTTTGCACTGCTGGCAGATCTATAGGTTCAGGCTTTACATACGCCCAGTGATCTTCCCAATGAGCGCCCTGCGCTATCCAGCGGCTAAGCAGCTCAATTTCTTCCTTAGGCAAAGGATCCCCTTCCGGGGGCATGCGCTCTTCAGGGTCATGGTGTTTGATACGACGAATCATCTCGCTCTCTTCCACATTACCGGGTACAATAGCACGCTTACCGGATTCGTTAGGGCTAAGCGCATCAGTGCGGAAAAGGAGACTAAACTCTCCCGAACGCTTTACACCACCATGGCAGGTAATACACTTTTTATTGATAATAGGACGAATCTCGGCATTGAAGTCAACCGCCTGATCTGAAAAAACGCCTTCTTCCCATGCCAGATAAGAAGTCAGAAGAAGCAGGGCTACGGCAGAAATGATAAAAAATTTATTTTTCCAGCGTGTAGCAGGCGTGCCGGGCATAAAGGTCGTGTTAAGTTATTGACAATAAAAAAAGAAAAAAGCGAGATACTTTTTAGCAACTCGCAACACATTGACTAACAATTTAATAAAAATATAAATTCCATAGAAAACCTTAGAAACGAATAGCTGCTCCTAAGATAATTTTATAGCACAAAATGATAAAAGTGTATCAGAGTCGTAATATTTTTTTGTCTTCTATGAATGAAAAGGAGGTTTATTATCCATAATTTTAAGCACCAGCCACCCTCGCAGGGAATGGCCATTCCGGGAATCACCATTCCGGGTGCTATTATATTACGAGCCTATAATTTTGTACATCAAGCTTTTACAGCAAAAAAAATATCTTGTTATTGATGCTCAGCTACTTGCACGGCTTTTTTATCGTTGATCAGATCATACTTATATCCTATATATTACTTTTTTCTACTTCTTTCGTAATATAGCAGCGGATTGATATCTTAATACATTTATGCTCACTTACATACTCTTCGTTGTTGGTTTTGTGTTGTTGATCAAAGGTGCCGACTGGCTGGTGGATGGGGCCTCTTCTATCGCGAAAAAATACCGGGTTTCTGATATTGTGATTGGTTTAACCATTGTCTCTTTTGGTACTTCAATGCCGGAACTGATCGTGAACATACTGGCCAGTCTGAATGGAAGCGCGGAACTGGCGGTGGGGAATGTCTTTGGAAGTAATATTGCCAATATCCTCCTTATTCTCGGAGTGGCTGCTCTGATTTACCCTCTTCCTTTGCAGAGAGGTACGGTGATGTCAGAGATTCCCTTCTCATTAATGGCGGCCTTACTGGTGGGTTTTCTGGCCAATGCCGCGCTCTTTGACAAACCGCTGGGACTGAGTATTAGTCGTGCCGATGGAGCTATTTTGTTGTTTTTCTTCGTCCTGTTCATGCTGTATGTATTTAAGGTCTCCCGTGAGGGAGGGGAAGAAACTGTGGAAAGTTATGAAGAGAAACCTATGCTTAAAGCTGGGGGCTTGATATTACTCGGAATAGTCGCTCTGTTTCTGGGCGGAAAGTGGACTGTAGACGGAGCTATCCATATCGCTACCCAACTGGGTATGAGCGAAAGCTTCATTGGACTGACAGTCGTGGCAATCGGTACCTCCCTGCCCGAACTGGTCACTTCAGCGGTAGCGGCCAAAAGGCGAAATACCGACATCGCGGTGGGTAATGCCGTAGGTTCCAACATCTTCAATATTCTCTGGATACTGGGTATTAGTGCCCTGATCCACCCCTTGCCTTTCAATGTGCTCAGCAACTTTGACATCCTGATGATCATCTTTGCCAGTACTTTGCTGATACTATCGGTGAGCCTGGAAAAGAAGAAAGCGGTAGGACGATTCAGTGGCGTTTTGTTTCTGCTGTGCTACATCGCCTACATCGTCTTCTTGCTGCAGAGAGGGTAAGTGGTTAAAGGTTTAAAGTTTCAAGCTAGAGGAATGTGTTTGCCGGAATAGGGTTGACCATTTATTCCAATTGATGGGCATACGCCTTCTTCTGCTTAACGCTTTGCCAGTGCTCATACAATTGGAGATGATCACTACTACCCATTCGGATTAACACACAACCAAAAACCAGGGAGGGAACTCAATAATAAGTACCTCTATAATGGGATTGAATTACAGACTGACTTAGGTTGGGATAATTATCTTGCTGAATACAGAAGTTATGATCCTGCTATCGGGAGGTGGGGACAGATCGACCCTAAAACATCTGAAAGGGAAAGTCCATACGTGGGATTTGGGAATAATCCAATTTTATATTCTGACTTTTTAGGTGATACAGTTGTAGTTGGAAATATTTCATGGATAGACAAGGCTTTAGATTTTGTCGGTTATGAAACTGATGCAATGGCCTATAAAAGGCAAGTAGAAGCTGATTTAGATCAGCTGAAAAAAGATGATTCAGAAGTTGCTAAGGTGATAACCGAGCTTGAAAACAGTCCAAATACGCATAAAATAGAAATACCAGAAGATGATGGTAAAGGTAATAGAGTTACGTACAATACAGAAAAACTTGATAAGGGGGAATCTCAGGGCACTAATATTGGCTATGATCCAAATAATGAAAAGTCAGTTAGAGGAGATAAAAGAACTCCGAGAGCGTCATTAGCTCATGAATTACAGCATTCTTATGACACTGATATTGACATAACACCAGAAAAAATTGAAGTAGCTGGAGTGCCTTTGCGTGAAATAAATGCAGTTAGGCTCGAGAATAAGGTTAGAAAAGTAACAGGTGATAAAAAAAGGACTACATATGGAGGAAAAAAAATCCCATCGTATCTATTGGATTATTAAATTATTCTTTTTTATCGGGGTATTATCTTCGTGTAATGATAAGAATACGATGAAAGATATATTAACAGATGTATCTTCGAATGCATATTATATATGTTTAAGGGTGAGGCATGAAAATAGTGTTCAAGATATTGTTATTCCTAACAATAAACTTTATTACTACTCTACCCGATGATATTTATCAGTTGATAATCGCAGGCCCCAGTTCGCTCTACTCTTCGCAGAAATAGTTTAAGCAGCCTATCAAAGTCAGCTTGATGCTTGCCTTTTAAATACTGCCGGAACCAATCTAACCCTCTGCGGAAAGTACTCTTGGCTGGATAGCCGTGCTTTTTGATCGCTACTTTTTGTGTTTTATCCAAGAACTCTCTGCCTAAGGACAGGCAAATAGCAAAAGCAATACACACTAAAGCAAATAGTTTTTTCCACTTGTCTAGACTTCGTAAATGTGAACCTTCCAATTTGAAACCGCGTCCTTTCAAACTTTGAAAGAAAACCTCTATGGTCCAGCGTTTGCGATATATGTGCGGAAGCTGCTTAGCAAAGTGAGTACCGATGACATACAACATTTCTCGGTTAGCCAGTCTTCTAATAGCTACATTAACTCTTACTCCATCCACAATAGCATTTTGAAAGTACCGTGTAGACTGGTGAGCCATTAATTCTTCGGCTTGGTAGGTTTCACCGTTACGCAAGGTGATAGTATGATGTTTAGGAACGCGGACACAGAAGGGAATTTCAGCCTTCTGAAGCCAAGTCAGCCACTGATGGCCGATAAATTCTCTATCCATAATGACTGAAGCGATGCGTGCTTTACCTAGCAGCCTTACACACTGCTTCAGTAGATCGATCCGATCTTGATAGTTGCTATTCCCACTTTTATTATCCAACATCTCAAAGTATAAAGGCAAGCCCACTTTACCTACACAAGCGGTGATACATAAAATATTAACCTGGCACTGGCCAAAATCCCATTCCGTACGGTCAAGACTCAGACTCACTTCTCCGGGGGGTAGAAACCTAGATAGAAGGGCCGCTACTTGTTGATAATCAAGAAGAGCATCTTTGAAAAAAGCTTGGATGCGCCGTTCATTTGAAGTCTCTCGTACTTCATCATTCAGTTCCGTAGCTAACTCACAGAATTGCACAGTGCGCATTTTGATAACTGTTTTTACAAACTGCCAGACAAATTTCTGTCGTGACAAATGGCGGACAACAGGAAAGGCATTCAAAGTTTTTTTATCTTTGATTCTAATAAATATTTCATGGTAAAGCTGAGTTTAGAGTGTATGGTAACCTCAAAATTCAGCTTTTCTTTTTCTTACTCAAAATCATCGGGTAGAGTACTTTATTACATAATTAATTCCGAAAAAACAGGCACAATTCCTATCAAGTCGTACATTAATTTGATTTATCCAATTTTAGTAAAAGATAAATTATTAGAGGTCTCAGAAGATACTTATAATAAGCTGAAACCTTTCTTTATTCAACCGAACAGGACATTAAACGAAATCAACATTGATGATTATTTCAGTGGCGGTGTTCAGCATACGCAAATTGAAAATGAAAAGATTATTATAAAGCAACTTTACAATAAGGGATACCTCACCTACAAGGATGACGAGACAGGAATGCTAGTTATAAAAGAGTTCTAAATGTTAAACTTATCAGAAGGAAATTATTATTCCCTTACTCGGGCGTATTTAGCTTTAGCGTAACGTGTTCGTCCCCTACCAGATAATCCAGAGATACACCCAAAGCCTCCACCAGTTTAGCAGCCATCTTTACAAAAGAACTTGTTTTGTTCATTCATATCTGCTACTTTGAACATAAATATGCGTTGATAATTCTTTCTTTCAGTGGAAATCAACGCCAAAACCTTTATTTTAACTTTCCTCCAGTTCTACTCACTGTAAATCCATTCCAAAATTGATTCCTGGCGACCATTCCATGGTGGCCACTCCGTGGCGGCCCAAAGTGTTGGTTCACCAGATGGGTCACTTAACTTACTGACAGTCAGTCTCTATACCCCTGGTGACCCGTGACCCAGAAAAGTGCTTATAGTGAAAAATAAAAATATTGGGGATTATTATGGATAATCTTCAACTTATCAGTTGCCAATCTCACAAGACAGAATATTTCTTCAGGCAGAAAAATCTATATCTACCTAAAATCGTTATCTTTAGAGAAAGAAAAGTATACAAGTATATGGCTAAAACATCAACACGAGAAAAGCTTAAACAAGAATTACAGCATATTCCAGATGATCTGTTGGGAGAATTGCATGAGTATATGAAGTATCTTCAGTATAAAAAGAATCAAGCAAGTTCCCCCGTGGATACGGCTTCTATGGAAACAGCCTATGCCAGTGAAACAGTACTAGGAAAAGATTGGAACAGTCCCGAAGAAGATCAGGCATGGCAAGATTTATAAAAGGTGATGTAATCGTATTACCATTCCCTTTTTCAGACCTATCAGCCAGCAAGAGACGGCCAGCACTCGTATTGGCTGATCTAATGGGAAGTGATATTATTTTATGTCAAATCACCAGTCAGCACACAAAAGATGCTTATGCTATCAGTTTAACGGATAGTGATATGATCAATGGCAGTCTAAAAAAGGCCAGCAACATCCGCCCAAACAGAATATTTACAGCTGATAAAAATATTATTCTTTACAAGATAGGGAGTATTGCATCAGCAAAATCCCAGGAGGTTAGAAATAAGATCATAGAAATATTAGATCAATAATCCAACCCACCAATCCCACACAAAGCAAGTCAAGCGGTTCGGGACACGCCGTAGGTCTATAGAGCATCCGGGCATCCCATGCAAAAACTATTAGGAGTACAGTGAACTTCAAAAACAGTACAAAGGCTTGTGATAAGCTTAGCCAATGTATACTATCTTCTTTTTTCAACCGGGTGGCGGCCACTGAAAAAATAGAATCTTCCAAACAGGAAATGCCTAGGCGGCCCCGTTCTTTGAAAAAGCCCTTTATCGCTGCAAAATCATCTTCAAAAGGTGCTGAAACTATTACCCCTTCGGGCTTACTTTTAACTCAAAGCTAATACTCAAGGTAATTAGATTTATAGCGTTTATGATGCTTATTATTAAAATAAATGAAGTCAAAGTTAAACTTCCGCTTCTTGCTTGGCCCGTAGCGCATCAATACGTCGTCCAGAAGCTGATGATGGTGTTGCCCAGGGCAATGATCAGCATGGCCGCTAAACCTCCGATGATAATTCCGGATTTTGTGAAGTCGCCGGTCACCAGATCACCTTTGCTGTAGGCAATGGTATTGGGTGGCGTACTGATGGGCAAAGCCATTGCCAGAGAAGCAGACAGCGCAATGCTCACTGCCAGTTGTACCGGCCCGGGCATACCAATCTCGGTATTTTGCAGGGCAAAAGATATTCCGATGGGTAGCAGAAGATTAGCGGCTGCGGTGTTAGAAATGAAAGTGCTGAACAATATGGTAGCGATCACCATGGCTGCCAGTACTACGCTTCCCTCTCCGGGAATATAAGATACAAAGACTTCATCCAGGCCAGTAAGCTGCATTCCCACGCCCAAAGCAATACCTCCCATAATAAGGATCAGAATATGCCATTCTAAAGAATTGACATCACTTCTGCCGAGCAGGCCGGTAGCTGTAAAGGCAATGGCAGGAAACAGGGCTACTACGGCAGTAGATAATCCGTGCCACTGGTCAGAGAGCCAAAGCAGAACTGTGATAAGCATGACAATGATCACGTACCAGCCTCTTCCGTCAATCTTCCGAGGGGTAGGTTTGAGTTCAAGCGATGGGTCTATGGGCTTGAAGAAATTATAAAGCAGCAACCAGGCAAATACAAGAAGGAAAGCCATAAGAGGAGCGGCAATCAGTACCCACTCCAGAAAGTTTATTTCATAACCCGCCTGTTGCAAAAAAGATACAGCTACCGCATTGGGCGGGGAAGCGATAGGCGTACCCATACCTCCGATATTGGCAGCAAAAGGAATGGCCAGCAGCAGCCCTTTGCGCAGCGGGTCTCCTTTGGGTATCTGCTCCAGCATGGGGTATACCAGCGTAATCATCATGGCGGTAGTAGCGGTATTGCTCATCCACATGGAAAAAAGCGCAGTGATAAGCATCAGGCCCAACATGACGTAGAACGGCTTACTCCCAAAAGCTTTCAATATACCGCTGGCCATCGCTTTGTCTACCCCTTCTTTGAGAACAGCATGCGCCAGTATAAAGCCTCCAAAAAAGAGTACAATTACCGGATCGGAGAGAGGAGCCAGAAACTCACGGTAATCAGGAGAAAAGCCTCCTTCAAAACCCAGGCCTGCCCAGTTTCCGGGGTTGGCTAATAAAATAATTTCCAGGCCGATGATAAGAATAGCGGTAGCAAAAAGTGGTAGTGACTCAGTGACCCAGAGCAGAGCTGCCAGCACAAAAATTCCGGTCATGAAAATAGCCTGACGCTGAAGTTCACTATGCTCAAACAGAAGGCTTACGAGTATGACATCAAGCAGAATAGCCAGGATGAAAAGCTGCACCCGCCGGGAAGGTATAGGAGGCCTGACCTCAGCCAATCTTTCAAGGTGCCTCAGGCGTTTTAATTCTTCAGTAAAGCGGGGGAAGATTTCTCTGAATCGGATTTTCAAGGCATAAAAGATTTATGCTGATAAAGATAGAAACTAGCGCATGAGACTTCAACCGCTCGCTAAGCATATTATCATTTTTATCCACAATACATTAGCGGACGATAGAGGTGATGCCTATGGTTTCAAGCACCATCCACCCTACAAACACAATATAAAGCACTAACAAACTCCAGCATTCGGCTTTGTTGAGGGAGAGCTTGGTCCGCATCATGGTAAACAGCACAATGGTAGCCAGCGTGAGAAAGCCCATCATAGGCGCGGCGGCCTTAAAATCTATGGGTGCCGTACCGGCAATCAGTATGCCTACAGGTACCGCTACCAGCAGGTCAAAAATATTACTGCCCAGCACATTGGCAAGACTCACTACACCTTCCCCTCTTCGGGCTACCTTAACACTTACGTAAGCGTCGGGAATGCTAGTACCGGCGGCGATGATGGTCAGGCCCCAGAGGAAACTGGGCGTATCAAAGTACTCACCAAAACCGAGGGCAGCTCTAACCAAACCTTCTACTCCGCCTACGATCAACACTAAGCTTAGCACAAGTCTGAGCCAGCTTTTTTGCGGAGAGATATCCTTGGGGCGGGGCTCATCTTGATCAGCCCGTTCGTCTTTTACATCCTGAAACTGCAAGAAGATATACAGCCCATAGAGTAGAAAAGGCACCAGCGCAATAGCACGATTCACCTCTCCGCTGAGGGTTTCGCCTTCTACCGGATTATAAATCACCGCAAAAGAAAAAGCAAGTAACAACACTGCTACCGAGGTAATGTAAAACTGAGCATCCTTATATACTAATGTATGATTGGCTTTTAGCTTACCTGCTGCCAAACCTGAGATAGCAGGAATGACCAGAATATTAAAAATCGCCGAGCCTACAATGGCGGATACCCCCAGGTCAAACTCCCCGTGGATGAGGGTAGAAATGACTGAACTGGAAAGCTCAGGAAAGCTGGAACCTACGGCGGCCAGTATAGCCCCGCGAAAAATTTTGGGCAGACGATAATAGAGGGCTAATTTCTCAGAAGAAGATTCCAGCATGTCGCCTCCCCACCAAACTACCGCTGTACCTCCTACTGCTGCTACAATGTAAAAAAGTAAAGAATCCAAAATATGGTATTTAAAAAACTACAGGCTTAACAGCTATCTCCCCGATGTGTTTGGGGTGTGGCCCTCATGCAGACGAATTAAGAGGGATATGAAGCGGAAGATATGATAATTATCAGCTTTATGACTAACTTTTGTCATAAAAGAACTTCCTTAATATGATGAAGTTTGGGTGTCGTTAACAATGATTGTAAATAAATTATCTCAAACCTATAAAGCCATGAAAAGAACTAATCTTTCATCTGTGCTCAAAAGCCTGGAAGATATGAGGATTTACCATACCAAAGGCGTATTCTGGAATCTTCATCCTGCCGAGTTGGTAGAAGAAGCTGTAAAACGGGGAGAAGGCGTACTGGCCGATAATGGCGCCCTGATGTGTGATACCGGAAAATTTACCGGTCGCTCACCTAAAGACCGATTTATTGTAAAAGATGAGCTGACTGAAAATAAAGTATGGTGGGGTGATGTGAATGTTCCTTTTGCCCCTGAAAAGTTTGATCAGCTATACGATAAGATGGTGAAGTTTCTGGATGGAAGGAAGATCTATGTGCGCGATGCCGCCGCCGGAGCCGACCCTAAGTATCGTATGAAGGTAAGGGTGATAGACACTCAGGCTTGGCATAATCTGTTTTGCTACAATATGTTTTTGAGGTTGGATGAAGGTGAAGCGGCTGAGTTTCATCCCGATTTTACCATACTGGCGATACCTGAATTTAAGGCCGATCCTGAAGTAGATGGTACTCGCAACGAGAACTTTGCCATCATCAATTTTAAACGCAGGATGATCCTGGTCGGGGGCACCGGCTATACCGGCGAAACCAAGAAAGGCGTATTCAGTGTGCTTAATTTCCTCTTGCCCGACCAGGAAAACGTATTATCTATGCACTGCAGTGCTAATATGGGTAAAGAAGGAGATACCGCTATCTTTTTTGGGTTGTCTGGTACCGGTAAAACCACTCTCTCCGCTGATCCCAACCGCTACCTGATTGGTGATGATGAGCACGGATGGACAGAAGACAGTGTCTTTAATTTTGAGGGAGGCTGCTATGCCAAAGTGATTGACCTGACTAAGGAGACAGAGCCTGAAATCTGGAATGCGATAAAGTTTGGGGCTATCCTGGAGAACACCCGTTTTCTTCCCGGCACGCGTACGGTGGATTATGCGAGCAAAGAGGTAACTGAAAATACAAGGGTTTCTTATCCTATTTACCATATAGAAAATGCCAAATCTCCTTCTATCGGAGGAAGGCCGGACAATATCTTCTTTCTTACCGCCGATGCTTATGGCGTACTACCACCGGTATCCAAGCTAACCGTAGGCCAGGCGATGTACCACTTTATTTCCGGCTATACTGCTAAAGTTGCCGGCACAGAAGCGGGAATCAATGAGCCTAAGGCTACTTTCTCAGCTTGTTTTGGCTCGCCCTTTATGCCCCTGCACCCCACCAAGTATGCAGAAATATTAGGCAAAAAAATGGAGCAGCAGCAGGTGAATGTATGGCTGATCAATACCGGTTGGTCTGGTGGGCCTTATGGCGTGGGCAAGCGCATCAAGCTTAAATATACCAGGGCGATGATTACTGCTGCTCTGGAAGGTAAACTGAGTAATGTCGAGTATGAAGAACACCCTGTATTTGGTGTAAATATGCCAACTTCTTGCCCTGAGGTGCCTGCTGGGATATTGAATCCCCGCAATACATGGAGTGATAAGGATGCCTACGATACGAAAGCCAAGCATCTGGCAGCACAGTTTGCCGATAACTTTGAGAAGTTTGCTGAAAATGCCAGTGAAGATATTAAGGCAGGGGGCCCGCAGCTACAAGTGACATGAGGATAAAGAAAGGTAAGTTAGAGAGAGCGTGTTGATCAAAGGTACGCTCTTTTTATTTGATAGTTATCAACAAAGCGCCTATATTTTCATATAGTTTCTATTAAAACCTAACCTTTTTTACGATGTATAAAAAAATACTGCTGTTCATCCTATTGACAGCTTTTTTTGCTGTTGATATAGCTTTTGCCCAGGACCTGAAAACACAGGTAGATCAAATGGCTGATCAGATTGATGAGAAAGTGATCGCCTGGCGCCGCGATATCCATGCGCATCCTGAGCTATCCAACCGGGAGTTTCGTACCGCAGAAATGGTGGCGGAGCACCTGAAATCTTTGGGAATAGAGGTGCAGACCAAAGTGGCCCATACCGGAGTGGTAGGTGTCCTCAGGGGAGGCAAGCCCGGCCCGGTAGTAGCGCTAAGAGCTGATATGGATGCCCTGCCGGTTACTGAGCGGGTAGATATTCCTTTTGCCTCTAAAGTGACTGCCGAGTACAATGGCGAAGAGGTAGGCGTGATGCATGCCTGCGGCCATGATACCCACGTTGCCATTTTGATGGGGGTAGCTGAGACGCTGAGCAGCATGCAGGATGATTTACAGGGAACCGTTAAGTTTATTTTTCAGCCCGCCGAAGAAGGAGCGCCGGATGGCGAAGAAGGTGGTGCCGACCTGATGATCAAAGAAGGCGCTTTAAAAAACCCGGATGTGGATGTGATATTTGGCTTGCACATCAATTCCCAAACCAAAGTTAATCAGATAGGCTATCGTCCCGAAGGTACTATGGCGGGCGTAGATGGGCTGGAAATCAAGGTAAAAGGGGCTCAGACACACGGCGCTTATCCCTGGTCTGGCGTAGACCCTATCGTTACGGCTTCACAGATTGTGATGGGGCTACAGACTATAGTGAGCCGTAACCTTGAGTTAATCAAAGCTCCTGCGGTAGTTACGATAGGCAAAATTGAGGGAGGAGTACGCAGCAACATCATCCCTGAAGAGGTGACTATGATCGGAACCATCCGTTCTCTGGACCCTGAGATGCAGGATAAAATTCATGCGCGTATTCGGGAGGTTGCTATCAATATTGGGGAAAGTGCCGGAGCGGAAGTAGAAGTGAATATCTCCCGTGGCTATCCGGTTACCTACAACGATCCTGAGCTTACGGCCTGGGCAGTAGAGACGCTAAATGAAACTGCCGGGCAGGATAATGTCTTTCTACGTTACCCGGTAACGGGAGCTGAAGATTTTTCCTACTTCGCGGAGGAAGTACCTGGCTTCTTCTTCTTTCTGGGAGGTATGTCTGCTGATAAGGAAGCAGAGGAAGTTGCACCTCACCATACCCCTGATTTCTTTATTGATGACAGCGGACTGAAACTGGGTGTAAGAACCCTAAGCAACCTTACCATTGCGTACATGCAGGAGCATAAAGCCAGCATGGGTAAGTAAGGTTTATAAAATCACGGCTACAAACTTTTGAAAGAGCGCTAGTATGGCTATTGTTTGCACTGCGATTACAGTGTAGACAATAGCCTTTTCTGTTTTACTGGTCATTGTCGTAGCGCTTAGTTCTTTCTGGGAGGGGTTTTGATCAGGTTTTTGGGAGGCATAGCACTATGATCAGGATTGATGACATCTTCGCTGCAGCTACTCATAGAGAAAGCGAAAGAGGTCAAAAGTGCTAAGGTGAACAGGCTGAATTTGTTGATAAGCTTTTTCATAATGATATGTGGTTTGTATTCGATTGTACTTGCTGGATTACTGATAGTGGAAATTGACTAGTTTTTTCTGGGAGGGGTTTTGATCAGATTTTTAGGAGGCATAGCACTATGATCAGGGTTGACGAGGTCTTCGCTACAGCTACTCATAGAGAAAGCGAAAGAGGTTAAAAGTGCTAAGGTGAACAGGCTGAATTTGTTGATAAGCTTTTTCATAACTTCGTGGTATTGGTTTTTTAAATTAATTTTTCTCAATGCTGTGCCCTCTGAAGAGCTTCCGAAGACAACATTTCAAAGGTAGAATAGGGGGCCTGGGAATACAATGGGTTGTCAGGTTCGGGCTTTATCCCGAGCTAATTTGCCCCAGAAATCACTGTCTTTGAAGTAGTATTATACTAAGGGGAGTAGTTTTTTATGACTACTCTGCACATGTATTTATCTTATCACACCTGAAGTGTTTATGCTTATATCAGCAGCTGAAAAGCAGTAGCCTGTTTACAAAAAAAATGTATAATAATATACGTTATGGGAATTTAAGAACTTTAAAAAGTATGGTATTTGAATAGTTATATTTTTCTTATCATTAATAATATTACATCGGTTGGGGAGCCTGAGTTACGTTTACCAAATTTTAACCGAAAAGGTAAAACCATTGTAATCAAATACCCAAAATTAACATTCCTTTGCCAGTTTTGTTTTTTTTATTTACCTAAGTGAGTATTTAAGAGATTTGAATATGAAATTTTCCCCTCTGAGTAAGCTCTTACCCGTAATATTGAGGGGCGATTTGAAAGTTATTTGTAAAAATTGCTCTTAAAGTCACCCTGCTGAGCCTAGAGAAGGATCTGAATTTTTTACTTCTGAAGAATAGTAGCGTGTATTTACTAATTAACTGGACTTAGAAAACCGTTGAAGGACGAGTTTTGCGCAGGCTTGGTTAAAAGAATTCTACTGTGAAATAGTAGTAAATATTCAAAAAATTGCACATAACTACCTTGTGTGCATGCAACCTACTCACCAATATAGATCAGGCAAGGTTCAGCTTAGATATTTAACAAATATTTGTGAAAAAAACCTAAAACCTGGTAGTTTGATTTAGAAGGTAATAGTCGGCGATGACCAATGCGGCCATAGCTTCAACAATAGGTACTGCTCGAGGTACTACACAGGGATCATGGCGCCCCTTACCGGAAACAGTCACTGTTTCTCCCGCTTCATTCAGGCTTTCCTGGTCCTGCATCAAGGTAGCCACTGGCTTAAAAGCTACTCTGAAATATATATCTTCACCATTGGAAATACCCCCCTGTATGCCACCTGAGTGGTTAGTGCGCGTACGAACCTTATCGTCCTCTTTGTAGTACGCATCATTATGTTGAGAGCCGTTCAGCGCTACGCCTTCAAAGCCACTACCGTACTCAAAACCTTTAACAGCATTAATGCCCAGCATAGCCTTACCCAATTCCGCGTGTAATTTGTCAAAGACGGGCTCTCCTAAACCCACAGGCACGTCTGCAATCACACAACTCACAATACCTCCTATGGTATCACGATTTTTGCGGGTCGTATCTATTAACTCAATCATCTGCTCTGCTGTGGCAGGATCAGGGCAACGTACGATGTTTTCTTCACTACGACTGAGGTCCAGTTCGTGGTAGCTCTTTTCCAGCCGGAGGGTGCCTACCTGTGAAACATAGGCGTTGATCTCAATCCCTTTATGTCGCAAAAATTGCTTTGCTACCGCACCCGCTGCTACCCGGGCAGCAGTTTCGCGGGCTGAACTTCGTCCACCTCCTCTGTAATCACGAATGCCATATTTGCTCTGGTAAGTAAAGTCGGCATGTGAGGGGCGATATTTATCGGCAATATGAGAATAGTCCTTGCTTCGCTGATCTTCATTGGGAATAAGAATCATGATGGGAGTGCCGGTAGTTTTACCATCAAACACCCCGGACTGAATATGAAAAGTATCGCTCTCTTTACGTTGGGTGGTAATTTTAGATTGCCCTGGCTTACGGCGGTCCATGTCCTTCTGTATCAAAACTTCGTCTAGTGGCATGCCAGCGGGGCAGCCGTCTATAATCACGCCGATGGATTTCCCGTGTGACTCACCAAAAGTTGTGATCTTAAATAAATTACCGAAAGAATTTCCCATGCCGCAATGCTAAGTAGATATGAAATATAATGGCAAATGTAGTAGCTAAGCTTCTAAAGCCCAAAGCTATTTTTTAAAGACTACTACTACGGTCAGTACAAGCATGCCCAATATGAGCATATTGGCTAAAAGTTGCAGCCAGCCGTCATTGTCAAGGCTTCTCAGGCGGTTATCAGCACGTGAGGCAGAATCGTAAAAGGTGCCTACATCCTGGGAGCTGATATAGTCATTCTTACGGCTCTTTCCGCTTACCTGTATAGCTATTTCGGAGCGAAGCGTATCATAGCGTTCGGTAGTAGTGTTGAAAAACACCCAGTTGAAATAATTGCCCAGCTGATAATCTCCCGGCTCATTGGGCACAGCATAATAAGAAAAAGCCTTGGATCCCGCTACCCGGTTGTTTCTGCGGCTGATATTCTGCTCTATACTGGGCGCGTACACATCAAAATTATCACTTTCCCAGATAGCAGGCTTCTCAATCGCCGATATGTTGCCCTCTCCCACAATTTTGAAAGTATAGTTGAAGCTATTGCCGGTAGTGAGTTCTCGTCCGCTGATTTCTTCTTCCAGCCGATAATCGCCAACTGCTACACTTTCCATAAGAGGGTGAGAAGGAAGCGCTTTTACAATTACCTTCTTAGGCTGACTGTAGAAAGTTTTGAAGTCTTCCTGCCGGCGCCTGCCAAAGAAAGAGGGGTTTTTAGCCACCCGGTATTTGATCATCTGCAAGCCCACCTCAGGAAAAGTAATAGGATCTCTGTTGAGTGGATAGAAGGTAGCCTGATAAATTTTGTACTGCGTATAATTTTCGCCCCCTATAGAAACCGGCTTGCCGTTGATATTTTCAATGTTAAAGTTCTCCTCCCAGGCGTTAGAAGGTCTGATTTCCTTTAGAATATCAGTAAGCTGCTTGCCCAGGTCATAAAACTGCAGAGGGGCCTGGTTTTTTTCAGATACATAGAAGGCTAGGGTAGTCGTGAAGCCTTCGCCTAGATATACAGTATCTTTGTCATTAGAAAGTGCCAGGAAGGCATCATCCTTTATGTCTACAAACTCCTGAGCATTATTATCTCTATCAAAAAAATTATCAAAAGGGTCGTTGAAATCAAAGGGGTTGTTGCTTCTGCTATTTTGTTTGGCAGGACCCACCGTAATGCTGGTGCCTGAAGAACTCACCTGGGTATCATTTACATTCATCCGAAAGGGTGAAAGTTTAAAAGTGCCTTCGCGCGTAGGCAGGTAGGTTTGGGTGACACTCTGAGAGGATGACACCTGTCCGTTAACGATATTGGTAGATGATGAGGTAGAAATTCCTGCCTTTTCAAAGCCTGGAATATCAGGGAAATCGTCGTAGCGACGCAGACGGTCATCTTGTATTTTTACGGTAATAGTAAACTGCTCATTTACCCCGATTTCATTGGGGCCTAACTCTACGGAAACCTCCTGAGCCTCAGTCTGTAAGACAGCAATAAATGTAGCTACAGCAAATATTAGCACATATTTATATCCCATGAGTTAAAATAATTTGAGTTCCAGATCCGTTTAATAACCAACTTGCAAATTAAGAATATGGTATATATATTTATAACACTTTTTATAGAATAATACGTATACACAACTTGCCAAAAATTTTATAAGTGAAATGGTTTTTTAAACTTATTTTATTTTTTTAACCCAAACTGAATCGGATATGCAAATCAAAAACAAGCAGGTAAATTCCAAGAGAACACATGCCCAGCGCATTCACGCCGAACTGGATTATGTAAAGCTCATACTTGCTAAGGTAAGCTTTGATCAGGCCTTGTTCAAAAAAGAACTCAAAAAAGCGATAGGAATTTTACTACCCCATGAGGTAGGAAGTCTCAAAGAATGGTGTTATCAGCGTTTCGGGCGTATGTATGCTTCAGTGTTAAACGAATGTTTTACAGTGGGATACGCCGGTTGATAAATTTGTTATTGCTCATAAATATTGTGTAAAAGCCGCGCTCACCGTGGCTTTTTTTTGTGAGCTGCGAAATTGATATTTCTCTGTAAGCCTTTGAATTTTGTTCGTTTCACTGCCGACTTCTTAAAGATTTTGTGAAACACTTCTTCTGTAAGCTCTTCCCAGTCATTTTTATTCATATTTTCCAGCTCGGGATGGGGCAAGAATTCAGGTTCATGGTGAGGTCTTGCATGCCTGTTCCAGGGGCACACATCCTGACAAATGTCGCAGCCAAATATCCAGTTATCAAATTTGCCCTGAGCTTCCTGAGGGATTTCTTCTTTCAATTCAATGGTATAGTAAGAAATACATTTGCTGCCATCCACCACATAGGGCGTAGCAATAGCATCGGTGGGGCAGGCATCTATACAACGGGTACAGGTGCCGCAGTAATCTTTGACAGGTCCATCAGAAGCCAGATCCAAATCTGTGATCAACTCAGCCAGAAAGAAGAAACTCCCTCTTTGTTTGGTGAGCAGCAAACTGTTTTTACCCACCCAGCCTACACCACTTCGCTTAGCCCATGCTCTTTCCATTACCGGTGCTGAGTCTACAAATACACGCCCGTTGATTTCTCCAATCTCTTCCTGTAGTTGCTGTACCAACGTCTTCAGCTTATCTTTGATAACAAAGTGGTAGTCTTTACCATAAGCGTATTTGGAAATTTTGTAATTGTCGCTTTGGCTTAAGTCATGTGGAGGATAGTAATTATACAGCAGAGTAACCACAGAGCGGGCTCCTTCTACCAGTTTAGTAGGGTCTAGTCTTTTGTCAAAGTGGTTTTCCATGTATCGCATCTGCCCTTGCATCCCCTGCTTCAACCAGGCTTCCAGGCGAGGGGCTTCCTCTTCCAGAAACTCAGCCCTGGCGATGCCACAGAAGTCAAAACCCAAGGCTTTTGCTTTGTTTTTTACGATTTCCGCTCTTTTTTCAGCTAGCTGAGATGACATGTGATACTTGTTTAGCGGAGCAATGTAATTCACGAATAGATAGTTCCACGATAGAAAAATGAAGGTTCAGGGAGATAAAATAGGCTGATTTAGATAATTTCTTTGAAAATTGACGTCTAGCTGTAATTTAGAGTAATTTATATAATCAAACACATCAGTATTTTTTAGACATAAGCCCGTATGGAAACACAAGACCGACTTGACCTACAGGAAGAATTTAAGCACTGCGACCTATATCTGGTAGAAAACAAACCTATCCTCATTATCAAAGCAACGGATACTTATATCCCTATTGAAGAATTTAAACAGGTATTTTCTAAAGCGACAGAGTTGATCAGAGAGCACCAGGTTAGAAAAGTAATTTTTGATAAGAGGAGAATGAAAGTTTTTCACCAGCCCTCTATGGAATGGTACTATAAAGATTGGAAGGAAGAACTCTTGGCTTTGGAAATGAAAACACACAGAAAACTTTTGCCTGATGACGAAGTATTCAAAAAAAGTGTAGAACTAGGTAAGCTCAAAATCAATGAAAAGTATCCCGGGCTACGCTTAAGTGAGATGGATATACGCTACTTTGATGATTTACAGGAGGCTATCGATCAATAAATAATTACGTAGTTTATTAATAGGTAAATTTCTATATTTTAAAACGGTTTTAAAAAAGAGTATACATCCTTTTTTATTAAAAAAAACAACTATTTGATAAACAATTGGTGATATTGTATGTTAAAATATTGTGTATTAAACAAATTTTTTAAACTAAAAAAAACTCACAATGAAGTATTTATCAATATTGTTAACATGTGTTTTTGTATCGTCAGTTGCTTTTGCCCAACAAAACGATGAGGTAATTTCAAAGCAGAACGAAGGCGCTGAATTAGACGGTAAAGAAGCTTATAATTTCGGTAACAATTTCATGAATCTGGAAGACGAGCAGTGGTATACATTCAGTACATTACATACCAGTATGGTACAAAATGCGATCGTGCATGAATTTGATACTTACGGATATGATTATGATACTGAAAACCCTGAGTTATTGATCAATTACATGATTTTTGACCAAAAGTATAATGAGAAATATGGTTATTATAAAGACCCATATACTGTTGATCAGAATGTAGGTCAGGAAAACATTCTTGCACAACTGGAAGATGGTAGTCTGGTAGTAAGTGTAGTTGATCCGAATAACGGTAAAGCGCTGTGGGTTGGTTATGTCCCCGATGCGGTAGAGCCAGGTGATAGTCTCAGAAAACAACAAATAGATATTAGAAATTCTGTAGCTAACATTCTGGAATCATTTATCGCTGCCTCTAATTTTGATGACACCGCAGCTTCATACTAATTTGAAAAGATTAGAACAAATTTAAGTGCAATAGAAGGCCAGCTTATACAAGCTGGCTTTTTTATTGGTCAAACAAAGTTTTTGTTCTGCCGGGGGGTATAAGTTTGAGGTGTTTATAAGCGAGTTCAGTAGCTTCCCTTCCCCGTGAAGTGCGTTTAATATAGCCTTCTTTAATCAAAAATGGCTCATACACTTCCTCAATGGTTTCCGCTTCTTCACCGCAGGCTGTGGCAATAGTACTGATGCCCACCGGTCCACCTTTGAATTTCTCAATAATGGTAGACAAAATGCGGTTGTCCATATCATCCAGTCCGTTTTGATCTACATCCAGGGCAGAGAGCGCCATTTCCGCGATAGGTTTGGTGATGATGCCTTCGCCCTTAATCTCGGCAAAGTCCCGCGTACGGCGCAGCAATGTGTTGGCGATACGAGGCGTCCCTCTACTCCTTCGTGCAATCTCAAAGGCAGCCTCATCATGCACAGGGGTATTTAAAATGCCAGCCGAGCGCTTTACTATGCTGAGCAATAGTTCTGCGTCATAATACTCCAGGCGGGCATTGATACCAAAACGTGCTCTCAAAGGAGAAGTAAGCAGCCCTGAGCGTGTAGTAGCACCCACCAGGGTGAAAGGACTCAGGCTAATTTGCACGGTTCGGGCATTGGGCCCCGAGTCCAGCATGATATCAATCTTAAAATCTTCCATGGCCGAATAAAGATACTCCTCTACGATAGGGTTGAGGCGGTGGATCTCATCAATAAACAGCACATTACCCTCCTCCAGGTTGGTTAGCAGCCCTGCCAGGTCGCTGGGTTTGTCCAGTACAGGGCCGGAGGTGATTTTAATCTGTGAGCCAAGCTCCTGAGCAATGATATGGGACAAGGTGGTTTTTCCCAGGCCAGGAGGGCCATGCAAAAGTACATGATCTAACTGGTCTCCTCGTCTTTTTGCAGCCATCACAAAGACTTTGAGGTTCTCAATAATCTTATGCTGGCCCGTAAAGTCTTCAAAACTCAGCGGACGTAGTGCCTTTTCCAGATCGCGTTCGCCGGGACTCAGATGATCGGCATCACCTTTTAAATAGTCTTCTCTCATCTTCAGTAGCGTGATATTATTCTACAATAATTATTCATGGTCTATTCGAACAGCTTTTATCGGAATAAACCAATTTAATGCATTACGCCAAAACCAAATCAGCAAAGTCTTAGGCTTTTTCCAGTCATTTGTGGGGAATCCACAAATTAAATCTAATTTTGCGGCGTTTAAAAACGCTAAGCTACTGAATAACGTTTTGATGAGCAGAATAACTCATTCTTTCACATGAATTCTTATCAGAAAAAAAATATTATCTATTCTATCGTGCTTCTGGGGCTGGTAGGTATCGTATGGCTTTTTCGTCAGTCAGGTGATGGCAGCGCAGAGGCGAGCCCTCAGATATCCTTCAGTGGACAAACCATGGGCACAGTGTACAATATCAAGTACCTTGACGAAGAGCAAAGAAGTTTTAAAAGTGAAGTAGATTCTTTGCTGGAAATATTCAATGCTTCGCTCAACCACTATTTACCCGAGTCTGAAATTTCCCGCTTCAATCGTGCGGACTCTATTTCTATGGATACATTGTATTTTGAACTGCCTTACTTTTACCCGGTGCTCCAAAAAAGTCAGGAGATCGTAGAGGCGACGGATGGGGCGTTTGATCCTACCGTAGCCCCGCTGGTCAACGCCTGGGGCTTTGGACCGGAGCGGGGAGACCTGCCTGACAGTGCGCAGGTAGACTCACTGCTGAATCTGGTAGGCTTTGATAAAATACAGTTTACCCAGGAGTATGTAACCAAAACTGAGCCTGAAGTGCAGCTCAACTTCAGTGCGGTAGCCAAAGGCTATGGAGTAGACATAATAGCGGACTTCCTGAGCAGTAAAGGGATTGAAAACATGATGGTGGATATAGGAGGAGAAATCGTATGCAAAGGGGTAAATAGCCGGGGTGAGACATGGCGTATTGGTATCGATGATCCTGCCCAAAGCGGAAACATGACGCACGCACTTGTTATTGACAACCAGGCGATTGCTACCTCCGGTGATTATCGTAATTTTTATATGCGCGATGGAAAAAAATATTCCCATACCATCAACCCCAAAACAGGCTATCAGGTAGATCATTCGGTACTGAGTGTATCGGTGGTCGCGGACAATTGTGTTACTGCTGATGCCTATGCCACGGCTTTTATGGTGATGGGGCTGGAAGCAAGTAAAAAGGTGCTGGCAGCTCACCCTTCTCTGGATGCCTTGATCATTTACGATGATATGGGTACCACAAAAACTTTTCAGACTCAGGGAGTTGAAGAAAATTTGCTAGAACTATAAGTGGTTTGTAGTTTCAAGCTTTTGTCCCCAGCTCCAAGCAAATTTAACTGTAGTAACATAATAAAGTAGCAAAAGATCAAAGTACAGGCTGGAAATGATAAATGCGGCTTGTGTAAAAAATTAAATGTATTGAAAGCAAGAAAATATAAAGTAATAGGGCTAATGTCAGGGACATCACTGGATGGACTGGACATTGCTTTCTGTCATTTTGGGTGCGTTGATGGAGTGTGGCAGTTTGAGGTGATCGCTGCCAATACTTTTGAATATGAAGAAGCCTGGAAGAAGCGGCTACAGGAGGTCACACAATTAAGTGGAGAAGCCCTTACACAAACGCATCAGGAGTTGGGCGAATGGATGGGAAAAGCCGTGAGGCGCTTTATGAAGAAGCATGAAGTAGATCCTGAATTAATTGCATCGCACGGCCACACGGTTTTCCATCAGCCGGAGAAAGGGTTTACCTTACAGATCGGGAGTAGCTATGCCATGCATGCGCAGATTGGCAAGCCGGTGATCAGTAATTTCAGGGATATGGATCTGGCCCTGGGAGGACAGGGAGCTCCGCTGGTTCCCATTGGCGACCGCTTATTATTTCCCCAGCATGACTTCTGTCTCAATATTGGCGGTATCGCTAATGTATCAGCTGAAGTCAATGGAAAGCGCCTGGCCTATGACATCAGTCCGGCCAACATGATACTTAATCATTTTGCCCAAAAGCTTGGACATGCCTATGACAAAGGTGGGGAACTGGCCCGCGCAGGTAAAGTGAATAAGGCTATCCTCAAAAAACTAAACGAGCTGGCATACTACAAGGCTCCCTATCCCAAATCTCTGGGCTATGAGTGGGTGCTGGAAAATGTTATCCAGCCGATAGAGAATGAAAATATTGCTACAGAAGATATGCTGGCTACCCTTACGCACCATATAGCGCAACAGATCGCAGCCAATGTACATTTATTAATGGATGCCCGGCAGGATGCTCAGCCGCAAAAGCCTGCTCATGAAGTGAGTCTGATGGCTAGCGGAGGTGGTGCTTTTAATGATTACCTGATTGAATGTATCAGAAAATATAGTGAAGAAAGGTTTACGGTCGTTTTACCTAATGAATTGATTATTTCTTTTAAAGAAGCGCTGATTTTTGCTTTCTTGGGAGTCTTGCGCATGCGTAACGAAATCAATTGTTTAAGCTCGGTAACGGGTGCCTCTCATGACCACAGTGCGGGAACTATTTATGGTAACATACAGGTATAAACTCGTCTTTTTTAGTCTGCTGTTGTGTTTGAGCCTGCAGGCTCAGGCCCAGGATTCATTGGAGGTGAAATCCGAAACATGGTCTAAGCTGAGTATCGGTACCCGGCATGGTGGCGGATTCTCTTTTATTTTTGAGCCTAATGATGTGCTAACCATATCCAATCCAAATCTGAATCCGACCTTAGGCTATACCGGAGGCTTGTCAGTGCAGTACTACGCACAGCCCAATTTTAGTTTGCAGGTTGGGATAAATTATACAGAGAAAGGCTGGGAGCAATATTTTCTGGACACCCTAAAAAGCGAATTTACCGATAGCCTGTTTTTTCGTCAAACGCTCAACTACATTGATGTTCCAATCATGGCACATGGCTATATAGGCCAAAGAAATGTGCGTATTTATCTGGAAGCGGGAATTTTTCTCAGCTATCTGCTTTCTCACAGCTCCGAGAGAGAGGCCAGCATCACCGATGAGCAAATCACTTATCAGTTTCAGGAGGGGAGAGATAATCGCTTTAACATTGGCATAGGCGGAGGAGCGGGTTTTGAAGTGGTGACCGCGGTAGGCATGTTTCAACTGGGCGGACGCTACAGCCTGGGCTTTACCTCCGTCCTAAACAAAAACATTACCCAGGTTCCCAACCCCCTCCTCATGAACTCCGTCATGATCACGCTGGGGTACTATGTGCAGTTTTAGGAGATGACAAACACCTCTTCTCCAATGTCCTTCATTCAGTAAGTATCTTTTATAAGTTGGCTCTTTATTGCTTCAATGAAGTTGAAGAAAGTATGGGGTAAACTTATATGTTACCGATAGTTGCCCCTTCAAGATTATGATTATTCAATTGGTAGGGGAGTCGGTAAGCAGTGCAGGCGCTTGATCCACTAAGAAGGCTATATTCCATCTTAATGCCTGCATCGGCTTTTTGTATCTCTTGGATTTCCCCGCTGAATATGATAAAAAAGCCATATTGCATACCCATAAATTTAAGCAGGCTTATAAAGCAATAATCTTCTAAATACAGCGTAGCAGGGCAACATGCGTTTATAAACGTTTAACAGTCAGATAAGAGTAAACGCTTATTTTATCAAAAGTATCTTCAAAGACTTATAAGCATTCCCTATATTACTGTTATGAGCGAGTAGTTGCAATTTGTATTGCAGCTATACAGTAGTTGGCTACAAGCGTTTAGATCCGCTTCGCGGTCTGTAAAAGTTAGCCTGCAACCAACAAAGTTCAGCTTACAGGCTGGTAGGTGTGGGGGGCTAGAGTAAGAACTTTAAATTTAGAAGTTGAGTAAAATTATAAAAAGAGCGGTGTTTAAAGCAGCCCGTATAGTTGTACATCACCGTTAGTCAGAATTCCCCATATTAAGAAACTCAATTAATTTCTTAAGTTAACATCCCAAACCGAATTATGAGATCTAAAGGTGAAGCAATAAATAGAAATTAACTAATAAATTTATTGTACTTTAACTGACGTTAGCCAGAATTTTTATAAAACCAAAAACAGCAACGTGATCAACGTATACGAATACTTCAAAAATCATCCTACATTCAACAAGCTTGTTGGAAATGATTTTTTATTCGTAGAATATAAATGTCCAATTAATATTGAGGAGTATCAATTATGGATAGAGAGTCATTTGATCACCTTTGTCATTAGTGGTAAAAAGGATTGGATAACCCCTAAGCAAACACACAGACTCACAGCAGGGGATGCACTTTTTGTAAGAAAAGGCGTCTACACTACGAAGCAGTATCTGGAAAACGACTACTGTGTGATGCTATTCTTTATCAATGACAGATTCATAAAGAAATTTCTGGAAGAGACCCCTTCTTTGATCAAACAACAGAACGATCATATCAAGTACGATCAAATCTTCAATATCGACACCGATGATTCGTTTAGGACCTTAATAGAAAGCATCTTCAATTATCTCAAGCAAAGTGTGCCCATTCCAAAGTCCCTTGTGGAGATAAAATTCAAAGAACTTTTATTCAATATTGTGCTTAACACTAAGAACAAAGCTGTGCTGAATTATTTCAATTCAATTACTCTGGACGCAAAGTTGACCATTGAAAATACTATGACAGAGAATTTTCTCCATGACTTGGCCATCATAGACTATGCTAAGCTTTGTGGTAAAAGCTTGTCTTCATTCAAACGAGAGTTCAAGGAGTATTTCAATACCACACCGGGCAAGTGGTTGATGGATAAGAGAATAGAACATGCGACAAACCTGCTTCTTGGAACAGATATGACGGTCAGTCAGATAGGCTATGAAAGTGGATTCAAGAACAGCTCTCACTTTAGCCGATCATTCAAGAAGAAGTTGAACCTCAGCCCCAACCGCTACAAGGCTCTCCATATAGAGGTATAGCATACGTTTCTTGACCCTTAAAGAACATCATTTGGACTTTTAAGAAAGCACGGAGAAGATTCTTCGGCTAATCTTTGCATCATTACTTAATCCCATATTAAATATGATGCCTAGAAAAGAGAATACAAGCAAAGGTTCACTCTCCACTAGAGGTGCTTCTGTAGTTCGCCAAAGGCATACACTTCTTAATGATAAATATTGCAGTGTTCCTTCCTCAGCATGGATCACAGATGCTTCGGAAGTTATTGGTACAGACCTTCAAGACCCATTTAGAACTACGGTCCTTATTAATGATAAAATGAAAGTTCCATTCAGAATTGGAGTTCATGAAGCTGTTGGTGGTGATCACGATTTTCCAAATCCAGGTGATATGCTCTGTGCCTCCTTGGCTTCTTGTTTTGAAAGCACAATTAGAATAATCTCCAACAAATTAGGAATAAAACTCCTTCAAACGAAAATAAGAACAACTGATCGAATAGATGTACGAGGTACATTAATGATTGATAAATCTGTTCCAGTAGGGTTTCAATCTATGCACATAGAGGTAATAATTACTGCTAAAAACACAAATGAAAAGCTCCTGAATACATTAATAAAAGGAGCAAAACATAGTTGTATAGTGCATCAAACTATATGTAAAGGTGTTCCAATTACTTTAAATGCAGACATCAAAATTAAAAACTAAAACATACATCATGAAAAAATCAATCATCTTACTTTACGGTATTTTAGCCTATTTTATTTTTCTAATAGCCTTTTTATATGCGATAGGTTTTGTAGGTAATATTTTTGTTCCAAAATCAATAGATTCAGGTGCAGAAACGACATGGTTTTCTTCCCTATTTATCAATGCGGTTTTATTAAGCGTATTTGCTTTACAACATAGCATAATGGCCAGACCAGCATTTAAGAAATGGTTTCTGACTATTGTCAGTCCCGCAATGGAGCGAAGTACATACATACTTCTATCAAGCTTAGCTCTTCTTCTGATCTATTGGCAATGGAGACCCATCACAACTATTATATGGGAGATCGAAGGTGATATTGCCGCAAATATTCTAACAGGCATCTTCTTTACAGGTTGGCTTATTGTTCTACTCTCCACGTTCATGATTAATCATTTTGAGCTTTTTGGTCTGGCACAGATTTTTGATAATCTAAAAAACAGACAAACTCCTAATCCAAAATTTCAAACCAACTATTTATATAAAGTAATTAGACATCCTATTATGCTTGGTTTTATAATCGCCTTTTGGGCAACACCTACTATGACCGGTGGACATTTATTATTTACCACAGTTACCACTATATATATTCTAATTGCAGTAAAATATTTAGAAGAAAAAGACCTTCGTAAATTTATTGGAGAAAAATATGAAACGTACCAAAAAGAGGTGCCTATGATTGTCCCTTTTACAAAAAACAAATTCAAGGGCAGATGAGTAAAATAGAGTCAAAATTAATTGAATTGGGTATTGAATTACCAGAAGCACCAAAACCCGTTGCAAATTATATTCCAGCGAAACGAACGGGAAACCTAATCTATATTGCAGGTCAAATTCCCATAAAAAATGGAGTTATTCAAAAAGGGAAACTTGGAAAGGATATTACATTAGAAGAAAGCAAAAATGCGACAAAATTATGCGCCATTGGATGTTTAGCTGCTATAAAAACAATTTGCCCACTTGACAAAGTAACTAGCATTGTTGCGATGCACGGGTTAGTGAATTCTACCTCTGACAATACAGAACAAGCAGATGCCATGAATGGTGCTTCAGATCTTATTGTGCAAGTTTTTGGAGAAATTGGCAAGCATACTCGAACAGCAGTTGGAGTTAGTGTTCCACATAATATTGCCGCTTCTGTTTATATGGTAGTCGAAATAAACGACTAAAAACTGTGCTTAACAATGGCTATAAGCAATTGCTTATTCTAGCTTACTTACAAAAAATTCTAACGGTTCAACCATTCAGTATTTATTGACTAAATTGAGTGCTTAAACTCGCAACAACTCGTAGCCGAGACGTCACCCAATATATAGAAACAAAGCAGTTACTGCTGTTAACCAGCTTTAGGCACAAAGCTCAGCACAGAAAGATCTTTTTCCTGCAACATTTCCCGGGCTACTGCCTGTATTTTTTTAGCATCGGTAGCGCCTATCTTTTCATAGAGCCTTTCCAGGGGCTCCATCTCGTAATCATCCAGAATGCTGCGGGCCATCGCCAGCATCAGGCTTTGGTTATTCTCACTGTTCATAGCCAACTGTCCCATCAACTGTTCTTTGGTGCGGTGCAACTGCATGCTGCCCAGTGGAACTTCGCGCAGCCTTTTGAGCTCTTTCATCACATAAGCTGTCGCTTTTTCCAATTGCCGGGGCTCGGTGCCAAAGTAGATGGAAAACATTCCCGTATCAGTATATGACTGGTATTCGGCATCTACGGCATAGACCAGCCCATGCTTCTCACGCAAAGCCATATTGAGGCGGGTGTTCATGCTGGGGCCGCCCAACAAATTGGTCAGCATAAAAAAAGTAAGGCTATCATGGTGCTGCACGGGATAAGCATCGCGTCCGATGGCGCACTGCGCCTGTGTAAGCGTGCGCTCTACTTTGACTTGCTTGGGGACATATTTGTTGAAAGACTTTCTTTTTCTGTTGGAATGCTGGGCCGGTATGTCTTTTAGGTATTTCTCGGCCAGACGGATTACCTTTTTCATAGGCAAATTGCCTACACAGGAAAAGACCAACTTGCCCGTATCCAGATTTTCCTGCACAAAATTTTTAAAATCTTCCCGATGGAAGCGGCGGATGCTCTCACTGGTACCCAGAATGTTCATGCCCAGCGGGTGCTTGCCAAAGACTACCTCATCAAAATCATCCTGTATGGCATCTTCGGGGGAGTCGTAGTACATGGACATCTCTTCCAGAATCACATTGCGCTCGCGCTCAATCTGCTTTTCCGGAAAAACGGAGTCAAAGGTAATGTCGGTGAGTAGCTCAAAAGCATTATCAAAGTGGCGGTCCAGCACGGAAGCATAGAAGCAGATTTTCTCTTTGGTCGTATAGGCATTGAGCTCTCCACCCACCGAATCCAGGCGGTTGATAATGTGGAAAGCCTTGCGTTTTTTGGTGCCTTTAAAGGCCATATGCTCCCAAAAGTGGGCAATACCATGCTGTGCAGGCTTTTCATCCCGGCTACCGATGTCCAGGATAAAGCCACAGTGAACCACTTTACTATGCGTAATCTGTTTATGTGCTATTCTGATCCCGTTAGGAAGGGTATATAATTCGTATTCTGTCATAAATAATTTAAGATCCTAGCTGCCTAAGATACTTTGTATTCAAAGAAGGACGCTAAAATAACAGAAATGAGGCTAATGTTAGTTTAGTTTCTGAAGTCTTATTTCAGAATAAATATTAAAAGGGTGTTCCGTGCGTAGCACGCATGATCTTACGGGCGAGCGGCTTTACATTTGAAATCATTCCAACGCCAACTTCTGAGACCAGTACGCTGCCAAAGAGGCGTTGCACATTCCTTCCTACCCATAAGCGTTGGGCAAAAAGTTTAGTCCAGGCGCTGCTGTAGGCTTTTTCTAACCTTTCTTGTTTGAAGTGACTGCTTTTGTAATGCTGAATGATGAGGGCTGAAAGTAGTTTGGCGGAGTGAATGGCCATTGCCATACCATTGCCACAGAGCGGAGTAATCAGCCCGGCAGTATCGCCCGACATCAGGATATGGTTTTCTACCGGAAGTTTAGGGGCAAAGGAGACTGCATTAATCACCTCAGGTTTATCAAACAGAAAGTCTGATTCGGTAAAAAGCTTTTTGAGATGCGGATTTTCATACAATATGGCCTTTTCCATAGCCTCTATGCTGCCGTACTTTCTCAAATCCTGGCGGCTGCCCAGATAACACATATTGTATTTGCCATCTTCCACCCCGCTGATACCACAGTAGCCTCCCCTGAAATTGTGCAGCGCGATCATATCTTCAGGAAAATCTGCATGTAGATGGTATTTTACCCCAATATAAGGGGAACTTTGGGTAGTAAATTTACGATTCAGCTGCTTATCCAGCCGTGAACGTTTGCCATAAGCGCCAATGACAAGCCGGCTTTGTAATTGTTGTGCATGCGGGAGTGTAATAATGAAATGACTCTCTTCATAAGCTACTTCCTGCACGGCTGTACCTGACAGGCAAGCGACACCAGCGTCCACAGCTTTTTGATAAAGAAAATGATCCAGTGCATAACGGCTGATACCAAAGCCTCCCAGATCTAAAGACATGCTGCTGCTTTTTCCCGAAACTGCGGTAAGCATAAAGTTGCGGATAGCTACCGGCTGCAAAGCAGTAGGATAAAGGTCGTGAAACTTAAGAAAAGGCAGCACTTCATTGGATATATATTCGCCACAAACTTTATGGAAAGGATAATGCTTCTTCTCAATAAGTTGTACTTGTAGCCCTGAGCGGGCCAGCAGAATGGCATTGACCAACCCTGCCAAACCTCCTCCAATAACCGTTACATCATTCAAGTTTTAGTAGTGTTATGATTCTTAGTATTGGGTTCTTTGTATTAAGTATGAAGACTTATTTACATTAAACTAAAAACTGGTTTCAGTCTTAAAGACTGAAATCATGAATGAGGGCAAAGTCTGAGACTTTGCTTCATTTGTCCACTTCAGTTAGAAACTGAAGCGAGTATCTTGCTACAAAGCAATGATTTAAACTAATAGTGTCACCTTACTTATTATAATATAGTTGAGTTTCTGTTTCTAACTATAACCTATACCTCCCAGAGTTGCAAAATTGTATGTTATGCAGAAACTTCTTCTTTTTTCTTTTCTTGTTCTTTCTGCTCTATCTTCCTTTGTTTCTCTTCAAAGTTAATGATTCGCTTGGCCATACCCGGAAAGACAAACCCATGAAAAGGATAAACAGCCCACCAGTATCCTCTTCCTGCCAGTCCGTGAGGACGATAGGTAGCTGTCTGGAGCAGATAGGATTGTCCCTCTTCCTCGATAACATTAAACTCCAGCCAGGCGTCACCGGGCAGCTTCATCTCAGCATACAGTAATAACCTGCCTTCCCCTCTATCGGCTACCAGCACCCGCCAAAAGTCCAGCGCATCTCCGGCTACAAGATGACTAGGGCTACGACGCCCTCTTCTTAGCCCCACACCTCCGACCATCTGGTCCATAAAACCTCTAATCTTCCAGAGAAAGCCCAGGTAGTACCAACCCCTTTCCCCTCCTATGCTCCAGATATTGTTAATGACCTGTTCTCTGGGTTTGTCAAAAGGAATTTTGCGTATATCACGGTACACCCCATATTCCGGTACTTTTACATGGTCCATGAGGTTAATTTTTATCTTGGAACTATTAATAAGAGTCTTTCCAACTGGAAATTACTTCGTTTTGGGCGATGCGGTTAAAGGCTCTTTCCACTGCTTCTCTGTAGGTGAGAAGTTCTATCTGCACAATATCTTCTATGCCTTTATGCTGTACAGTCACCTGGTTCTTCATACTGTCTACCAGTCCGCGGGCCAGCTTAAAGGAGGTGCTGGTAACGAAGTAAAGCCATAAAGACGAAAGGCGGGGAGAAAGTACAGGCACAGAAATGATGTAGCGCTTTAGCTTTCTGACCTCAGCAAACTGCAATAGCATTTGCTTGTAGGTAAGTACTTCAGGCCCTCCGATGTCAAAAACTCTGTTATAAGCCTCATTTCTCAGCAGTACACCATTGAGGTATTGTAAGACGTTGCGAAGTGCGATAGGCTGGCTTTTGGTGCTTACCCACTTAGGAGCGATCATGACCGGGAGTTTCTCTACCAGGTCACGGATAATCTCAAATGATGCTCCTCCCGAGCCGATGATAATCCCTGCCCGAAGCACAGTGGTAGGAATCTGGCTCTGCATCAGGATATCTTCCACATTTTTTCGTGACCGTAGATGCTTGGATAAATTTTCATCATTCACAATACCGGAAAGGTATATGATTTGCCGACAATTGGTTTTTTTGATGTTATCTACAAAGTTATGCGCAGCTTTTGCTTCCAGTTTTTCATAGTCGGCAGAGGCACCAATTGAATGTACGAGATAGTAAGCTGCATCAAGGTCTTGAGGAAGATCTGTAAGCGTTTCTTCTTTCAATAGGTCCGCCTCGTAATAAGAAATATTTTCCTGTAGGGATTTGTCTGCTTTCATTCGGCGCTTATCCCGCACGAGGCACACTACGTCATGTCCATTGCGGACCAATGCCGGTAGCAGGCGCATGCCCACGTAGCCGTTTGCTCCTGTCAATAATATTTTCATTTTATAAGGGTTTGTGTTCGTGAATGTTTACACAATTAACCCACTGTATGCTAATCTGTTCATAGCAAATGAAGACAGGGTGAGAAAGTTTTCAGAGAAGAGCTTCCCTTATCCTCAATGGCCACAAGCTTTTTGAACAGCTTCTTTATAGGGGATGAGCTCTATTTGCACAATTTCCTCGATTCCTTTGTGCTGGACGATCACCTGGTTTTTCATACTGTCAACCAAACCTCTGGCCAGATCGAATGAGGTGCTGGTGACAAAATAGAGCCACAAAGATGATACTCGGGGAGAAAGGGCAGGTACCGAGATGATGTAGCGTTTCAGTTTCCTGACCTCTGCATAATGCAATAACATCTGTTTGTAGGTAAGCACTTCAGGTCCGCCAATATCAAATACCCGGTTGTAGGCTTTGTTTCTCAACAGTACCCCGGTGAGGTACTGCAATACATTGTGAAGCGCTATGGGCTGGCTTTTGGTGCTCACCCATTTAGGCGCCACCATCACTGGTAATTTTTCTATTAGATCGCGGATCATCTCAAAAGAAGCCCCTCCTGATCCTATGATGATGCCTGCCCTTAGCACAGTAGTAGGAACCCCACTTTTCATCAGTATGTCCTCTACATTCTTACGGGAACGCAGGTGCTTAGACAGGTCCTGGTCGTTGACGATACCGGATAGATAGATGATTTGCTTACAGTTGGTTTTTTTGATATTGTCTACAAAATTGTGGGCTGCCTTGGCTTCCAGTTTTTCATAATCGGGAGAGGCACCGATAGAATGGACCAGGTAATAAGCTGCATCCAGGTCTTCTGGCAGGTTCTGGAGGGTTTCCTCTTTCAGCAGGTCGGCCTCATAGAATGAAATATTTTCTTTCAGGGATTTATCTACCTTCATACGCCCTTTGTCTCTCATCAGACAGACTACTTCATGTCCATCACGCACCAGTACGGGCAGCAGCCACATACCGATATAACCATTAGCTCCTGTCAGTAATATCTTCATTTAATAAGGGTTGGGTTTTCTTAGTATACTATACTATTGAGTAACCCGCTGAATGCCAATCTGTTTAAAGTGTGCTAATACTTGCTATTTTAGCTCTTAGTGCCAGCGTGTTATAGTGTGAGAATAGTGGAAAAAACTGTACCACCACCCCGTGGCGGCCAGGAGCCATAACACTAAGAACTATTGTTTGCCTAAAACCGAATTAAATGTAGTTTTACTAACTAATAACTTTAATGCTATGCACAAATACACCAACCTACTATTCGGACTTATGCTTTTTGCCGCCTGTAACTCTTCTACGCAGGAGCAATCTGCCACCCAAGATGAAGCTCAAGCAGAAGCAACTACCTATCAGACTGCTGGTTCTATTGAGCGTATTTCAGAAAAATTGAATGACATCGTCCCTCCTGATGCCCAATTGGAAATATTGGCAGAAGGCTATGAATGGACAGAGGGGCCGGTCTGGATTCCTCAGGGGAACTATCTGCTGTATTCTGATATTCCTCCCAACAGTATTTTTAAGTGGAAAGAAGGGGAGGGGGCTTCTCTTTTTCTAAAACCATCGGGTTTTACCGGCGAAAATTTTGACGGAAGAGAACCGGGTTCCAATGGTCTTATCCTGGATGATCAGGGAAGGCTCGTTCTTTGCCAGCATGGCGACCGCCGTATTGCCCGCATGACTGCCCCTTTGGACAATCCGTCGCCAGAATTTGAGACCATAGTAGATAGCTATCAGGGCAAGCGCTTGAACAGTCCTAACGATCTGGCTTACCTGAGCAATGGAGATTTGTATTTTACCGACCCACCCTATGGCTTACCCGGAGGGGCAGACAGCGAAGCCAAGGAGCTTGATTTTCAGGGAGTATACCGCTATTCTGAAGAGAATGATGAACTAATTTTACTTACGGATGAGCTTAGCCGTCCCAACGGCATAGGTTTTTCACCTAATGGAGAGACTTTGTATGTCGCCAATTCCGATCCGGAGCGAGCCATCTGGATGGCCTACGACCTGACAGAGACCGGCGATATAGAAAACGGGAGGGTATTCTATGATGCGACTGAAAAGACTGCCACCGAAAAAGGTCTTCCCGATGGTTTTGTGGTACATAGCGGAGGCTACCTCTTTGCTACCGGGCCGGGTGGTGTATGGATATTTTCTCCTGAAGGAGAGCATTTAGGTACGCTCAAGACCGGACAGGCTACCGCCAACTGTATCTTCAATGCGGATGAATCCGTGCTTTATATTACTGCCGACATGTACCTGATGCGTATTGTGCTGAAGGGAGAAGCTTCTTAAACAAAAGAAGCAATTGAGGAAATTACTATTCTACTTAACATGATGAAAAATATACTGGTAGCTGTAGATTTTGACGAGAGAACTTTTTTCCTGGTAGACTATGCTGCAGAACTGGCCAAAAAGTTTGATGCCAAGATATGGATTGTACACATTGCGGCACCGGAGCCGGATTTTGTAGGCTATGATGTCGGTCCCCAATACATCAGGGATAGCAGGGCCGATACTTTGAAAGGCGAACATAAAAGCCTGAAGTTACTTACTGATAAATTGCACCAGCAAAGCATAGAGGCTGATGCGCTGCTCATCTCTGGTCCTACTGTACAAATGATATTAGATGAAGCCAAAAAGCTGCAAGCCGACCTGATCATTACCGGCTCGCATGCGCATAGCTTCCTTTATAATGCTTTTGTGGGAAGTGTTTCTTTAGCGCTTTTTAAGAAGTCTAAGATTCCACTCTTAACGGTACCTTTAGGGGGGGATGATGAATGATAAATACAAGGAAGCGCTTTTTAACTAAAACGATCTATCAGGTTTTGAAAAAGCCTGTTAATAGGATAAGAAGGTCCATGCATCAGGTAAGTCATCGTAATGCCACTACGCATGGCTTCAAACTGCTGCATCGTATCCGTAGCACTGAGGTATCCAAGCTGCTCAAAGAAGTGAATCAGGAATTTGCGATGATCGTCAAAAGCACTGATCAGTTGCCGGGCAGTCTCCTCTTTGAGGCCAGGCTGAAAAATTAAAGAATGGTACAGCTCCCAAAATTCCCGTTCCTCTACTAAAGACTGGCGAAATTTTCGGACAATTTGTTCCAGTTTTTTGGAGGCCGTCAGGCTGTTTTGCAGTTGAAGGTCATCAGTACTTAGTATTCCTTTGATCTTGTGGGTGCTAAAATCTACAATGGCCTGCAACAAGCCTTCTTTGCTTCCAAAGTGATAAAATAACAGGCCATGAGAAATATTGCATGCCCGGGCAATGGTGGCCGCTGTAGTGGTGTGAAATCCGTTTTTGGCAAATAACTGCATGGCGGTGAGCATAATTTTCTCTTTGCTAATCTCGGCCAAAGATTTTTCCGGACCTGTTTGAAAAACGGAATCAGACATAAGCAATAGTATTGTGATGATCTAGAAGGTAATAAGAGGCGGAAAATAGATAATAAAGCTTTTACTTTTACTACAATTCTACCCGCTAACATACACCTGCCAGATTCAGCGACAATGCCAATGCTAAGATTAGGCGAAGCTTCGGTTGGCAGAGCGGTATCATTTTGTAAATTGAATGATCGCAAAACAACAACCTAAATCTCTTCTCTTAGAAATGAGCACCAAAGCCCCACTTGCACGCTGTTTTTCAGTACATAAAATCCTCATGGGTGGCTTGGCTATCTTGATTTTTGATGCCTGCCAACCGGACGAAGAAGAAACTACTTATGATCCGCGGCTATTTGAAAAAGCTGCTTTGAACGCAGAGCAAGCCCATGAAGGTTTTGTGCGCAGTGATGCATACATGCGGGCCTGGCTTGAGTATGCTGACTCCCGTACTAAACTTATTCCCCGTAACCTCTATGACGACAGTACAATCTGGAATGGCAAAGATGCTGCGGCAGACAATTACCCTTTTATGGTACTCACCAGCTTTTTTACCGATCAGGATTTATACCAGGGGGTGATGCGTGAAATGCTGGAAAACGAAACCCAACTTACTTCAAGGGTAAAATCCATGCCAGATACCTACTCATTCGTGAAACAGGACTTTGAAGACGAAGAAGTAGCGATGGAAAGAGTGCTTTTCGGTACTTCAGAGTATATCAAAGATGGTTTGCTCCCCCTTAGCGAGTGGCTGGGTAAGAGTCCCTGGTCGGAGCGTATGGTCAATATGCTCAGGGATATGGATGAATACATAGACGTTGCCGGAGGCTTCGGTGATGAATATTTCGGAAGCGCACCCGAAGCTGAGGTAAATGGAGAGCTGCTACAGATTTTGTCTCGCATATACTGGATGACAGGGGAGCAGAAGTTTCTGGACTGGGCCATACAGATTGGCGACTATTACTTGTTAGAAGAAAAATATCCTCTGACAGATTTTGATTATCTCCGGCTGCGTGACCACGGCTGCGAACTGATTTCCGGCTTGTGTGAGTTGTATGTCACGCTGCATTTTGCTGATCAGGGGAAGAAAAACGAATATCAGGAGAGGTTGCATGGTCTTCTAGATTATATTTTAATGCATGGCAGAAATGAAGATGGCCTGTTTTATAATGCGATTAACCCTCAAACTAATGAAGTGGTGGATGAGCAAGCTGCCGACACCTGGGGCTATACGCTAAACGGGTATTATGCGGTTTATATGGTAGACAGTGTAGAAGCCTACAAAGAAGCGGTAGATAAAGTTTTTGCTAATCTGAGCAAGTATCAGAATTTTGACTGGGAAAGAGGCAGTGCTGATGGTTATGCCGATGCCATAGAAAGCGCCCTGAATCTCTACAACAGAATCCCTGATGAACGTGCTGCCCGTTGGATAGATAGTGAGATCAAAGTGATGTGGGCGATGCAGGATTCCAGTCATCGGGAGGGGAGCGAGCAGTGGAAAGGTTCAGGCATCATTGAAGGCTGGCATGGAGATGGTAATTTTGCCCGTACTACCATCATGCACAACCTCTGGAAATCGCAGGGAACTTATGTGCAGCCCTGGAATGATGCCATACGATTGGGTGCGGAGCAGCGAGGTGATACACTGTTTATTGTTTTGCGCTCGTCTTCTCCCTGGGAAGGTAAACTTTATTTTGATCAGGCCAGGCATAATAATTCCATGAATTTGCCGGTAGACTGGCCGCGGATCAATCAGTTTCCCGAATGGTTTACGGTTGACCCGGAGCAAACGTATCAGTGGATAGATGGGCAGGCGGAAACTTCTGAGATGATAGGAGGGGAAAGTCTTCTGGAGGGAGTGCCTGTCAGCTTGCCGGCTGGTGAGAAAAAGTATTTGATGGTAGTGCAATAAGCTAACTTATGTGTTGCAGCATATACTAAGTTTGAACAAGGTCATTCCGTACGTAGCTACGCGGAGGAATCTTTGCCATGAAGCAAGTAAGGGTTTTTTGATTTTCTTGTCGGTAAAGACGTCCAGCGTGGAGCGTCTACGGCATGACAACTATATCAAATAGCTGAGAATCGATAAAAGTACTAGTATTTCTAGCAATAGTTTTTTCAAAGCATTTATTTCATCCTTTTGAAGTTTGATAGACAGCTTTATTTTTGTTTTCATAATTTATTCTACTTAATGCTTTAGCCATTTAATAAATACCCCCTTCTCTTTAATTCCTGATTATCTTTTTGGATCTCTTCCAAGTCTTGAACAACAGCCAAAACATGTGCAAGTAACTCTTTAGCTTCTGGATAATAGGAGTAATAATTTGTTTGAGCATCTCTTCTATAAGAAGCAAGCCTATTTTTCTTTAAACTATCCAGGTATCGTGAACACATGCTCTGTTCGATCTCAGCAATGTCTGCAATTTCGTTGACTGAAATTTCATTGACTTTGACTAGGATATTGGCTACCCTAATTCTACCCTTCGTTGTAAAAAGCTTAAAGAAAGCTTCAGCATAATCTATTTTTTCAAGTGATTTCATATATAAGTATGAATATGTGTATATTCAAATATATGAATCATAATTGATATGACCAAACTTTTCTTAAAGTTTAAAGTAAACATATTCCCCCAAAATGGGTGAGCAGAAGATTGTTAAAAAATGAGCAATTTTAGAGCGTAAAAATCTAGCTTAATATGTTCTGGAATTATCTGAAGATCGCTTACCGCCATTTGGTAAATCATAAGGTATTTACACTGATCAATATACTGGGCTTAGGCATCGGTATGAGTTGCTGTCTTTTCATTTATCTGTTTGTACAGCACGAGCTGAGTTATGATACTTTTCATCCTAAAAAGGATCGGCTTTACCGGATTATCTACCGTGCCAGCAATGACTATGATTATGCCCGCGTTCCTCCTCCCTTAGCGCCACTGGTGCAGGAGAATCTTTCGGGGGTAGAGGCTACTGCCCGAGCTTACGGTCGAGACATGAGTGTGAGCGTGCCTGACCCTAGCGGAATGAGTGAACCTCAGGATTTTGAGGAAACCAATGTGTTTATGGTAGACTCTACCTTCTTCCGACTTTTTGATTTAAAATTTATAGCAGGCAGTGAGCAGGAGAACCTTGCCCGGGCGCAGCGCCTTATACTAACAGAAACTTTAGCAGATAAATATTTTGGTGAGCAATGGCGGCAGAACCCGCCTATCGGACGCACAATTATGGTAGAAGGGATTCATCCCTATCAGATTGCTGCTGTAGTTAGTGATTTTCCCGATAACGCTCACCTGGAATTCAGCATGCTGCTGCCTTATGATGATATGTTCGCCCTAATGGATGATGAGCGGAGAGAATACATGCGAGATAACCTGTCTAAAAACTGGGTGATCTCCCATTCTCATTCTTATGTACTCCTGGAGGAAGGAGCAGAGCCGGAAGAAGTCAGCCAGGGGATGGCACAACTCCTGGAAACCTATGCCCCTGAACCCTTGCGGGTAGGACAGAGCTTCAGCTTGCAGGCTGTACCGGATATTTACCTCAATCCGGATATTTATCTCAATCCCGGGCCGGTCAGTGATATCAGCAATATTTACACTTTTATAGCTATTGCATTGATCACTTTGCTCATTGCCTGCTTTAACTTTATCAACCTCTCCACAGCACAATCGCTCAAACGGAGCAAGGAGGTAGGGATGCGCAAAGTGCTGGGCGCCCGCAAGCCGCAATTGTTTTTGCAGTTTTTAGGTGAGTCTCTGCTAATCAGCTTTTTTGCCTTATTGCTAGCCATCTTGCTTATTGGCAATACGCTGCCTGAGTTTAACAGTTTAACTCAGAAAAGCTTTACTTTTGCTGATCTGACCCATACGCCGGTGCTGCTTACTTTTATCGGCGTATTTCTGCTAACCGGCTTGCTGGGAGGATCTTACCCTGCTTTCTACACTACCAACATCAAGCTGGCAACTGTACTGAAAAACAAAACTCCCCTGAGAGCTGGTTTGCAGCGTTTTTCTCTGAGACAGGTGCTGGTGTTTATCCAATTTACGATGTCTATTGCTTTGATTGCCGGAACGGTGATTATCTTTCAGCAATTACGCTACCTGCAAAACCAGTCCATGGGATTTCAGAAAGAGGCTATGCTTACCGTTCCTTTATACAGTACCAATATGAACAATGTTTTTGGAGCAGGAGATGTAGATATGCGGCAGAAAATGAACTCCTTTGAAGAAAGGCTGCTGAGCGATGCAAATATTGAAGAAGTAACTCTTTCATCCGGAGCCCTGGGCACCAGTGTGGTTGCCCGCCGGGTAGAACCGGAAGGTGTAAATACCGAGGGGCGTTTGTTTGTGCCTACCCTGGCAGTAGATTATGATTTCAGTGAAACCTATGGGCTGGAAATAGTGGCCGGTCGGGACTTTGATATAGAAGCCGGTTCTGACCATATTGATGCATTTATTATCAATGAAACTACAGTCAGAAACTTTGAATGGGGCAGCCCTGAAGAAGCTTTGGGTAAGCAAATAGAACTGGAAGGAAAGCAGGGCAATGTAATAGGTGTGGTCAAAGACTTTCATTATACCTCATTGCATAGCCCAATTGGTTCATTGATCCTGGGGGTGGACGTTCCGCTTTTCAACACCTTTACCATCAAAGTAAATAGTGAAAATCTGAGTGAAACGGTAGCCTATGTAGAAGAGCAGTGGCAGGAATTTTTTCCCCACAAAGCTTTTGCGTATGATTTTCTGGATGAGCAGTTGGAGCAGGCCTATCAGGCAGAAGGTCGTTTAGGAGATATCATCGCCACCTTTGCGCTCCTGGCCATATTTGTATCCTGCCTGGGTTCTTACGGGCTGGCTTTACTGCTGGCCAAGCAGAAAGAAAAAGAGATCAGCATCCGCAAAGTATTGGGAGCGGAGATCGCCCATATTTTGGGAATGCTGACCCGGGGGTATTTCACATTGATATTACTGGCAAGTCTCCTGGCCGTACCTTTAGCCTACTGGGGCATGGCACTATGGCTGGAAAACTTTGCTTACCGTACCGAAATGAGCTGGTGGCTGTTCGGAATCCCGGTCCTGATGGTACTGATATTAGCAGCCTTCACCATCAGTTTCCAAACCATCAAAGCAGCAGTAGCTAACCCTGTGCATGCACTGAAGGATGAGTAATGTAGCGCGTACTTAAGCCTGAGGCAGTTGTACAGCACTTAAGATGTTCAGTTCTGCGGTCCTGTTTGTTTGGTAGTGAAGATATATCTGTGTTCTCCGGCAATGTGCGTGAAGGGGGTATATTTGCCAAGCCACCATACGCTATCGTTTGGCATTTGGTTTACGGTTTTGCTTCCGGCTTTGCTAATCAGCCCAGGTGAAGCACTTTTTTCAAGTTGGAGGTCGTCAAAATAGATGCTAAATGGATAATCATGCCCGTCATTGATCGTCCATACTCCCAGGTTAATCACGAGCCGGTCAGCTTGTAGATTTGCAAACTTCTGGCCGCTATGCTGCTCAAAATCCCGACCTATGTTGAGGGTAGCCTGATGCCATTGGTCAGGAGCGCTATCCAGGCTAAGATGGATGGGATCGGTCAGCTCTTTTTCTTCTTTGGTTTCTATACCAGTATAAGCAGTCCCTGTCCAGTAAAGTAAGCTCATTCGTTTAAAGGACCTGGCAAAAGCTTCTACCCAGACAAATGCACCACACCAACCCTGTAAATCACTGTTTTTTCCATCCACGCTATATTTTAGTTTGAGTAGAGGAGGTTGATCAGCCTGCCATCGTACTGCCTGACAAAGCCGGTTGATCGTCTGAGGCAGGCGATCCTGGCCAGGGATATCGTAGCCCCGCTTATGGCTATGCAGATAGAGGGCATGGAAACCATTGTGGTCATAAACAGGGCGAACTTCACAGATATTGGAAGGATTTTGATCTTCGGTATATACAAAGCGGGGTGTCCAGCCTGTGAGGCCCTGTTCAAATCCTCCATTGAGGAGCCTGGATTGGGCAGGAAGCTGCCATTTGTTTGTGAGCCAGAGGGCATATTTTTCTTCGTCAAACTCAGGCAAAGCTTCCGGATAAGGAAATTCTTCTTCGGTTACCGTCTTAAATTTCACTGCAGCTTCTTTGCCTTTAACGTCTACAATAGCTACGCCCTGACAAGGTCCTCCGGCAAAATCTTCCTCTCCAAAAGCCCGGGGGCGATAGCCCGCCGCTGGCAAATTGATCATCTTCATCCCCTTATAGGTCACCGCTGTTTTAAAAGAAGTTTTGATAGGTATATGTACATGTCCACTGAAGATGTAGCGTACATTTCCATGCTTAGCTAATATATCCAGCAAAGTGCGTTTAACAGTTACAGATTCGGCATAATTGATTAGCGGATCAATACCAATAGGATGGCTGGGAACGTGCTGGAAGAAAAAAGTAGGACGGTCCTTATTTCTTGCCAGGTCTCTTTCCAGCCAGTCAAAATAATGAGGATGTGTTTCCCAGAAGTTTAGGCGGAGCGGATCAGGCCATACGATAAAGTGCCATGCCCCCAGGTCAAAGGCGTAGAGCATCAACTCCATTCCGTTCATCGCCTTTTGCGCGGCAAAATAGTTGTTGAAAGCTTGCATGTTATAGCCTGGTGTAAATACAGCTTGGTAGCGAGTTTCATGGTTGCCAATAGCGTAGAGAACAGGTGTTTTTAGCTTGCTAAAGAAGGTTTGCATCTGCACAAAATTAGCCATCTGCCCCTGGCTGTCTACGATGTCGCCCAGCACCAGAGTAAACTGCGGTTGGCTGCTCAGCTCATTGACCCGCTGCACACAATCTTCCACCCAGGCATTATGGATTTTCATTCGGGTAGGCCAGTTTCCTTCCTCCTCAGGATCTCCGCCCTGAGGGTCCGCCATAATGACAAAGCTGAAATTACTGCCCGCTTCTTCACCACCTACATCTTTCAGGTTGATGCTTCCTATTTCTTTGTCCAGTAGTAGGTTAGCCGTAATTTTACTGTCATCGATGTTGGTGCTAATTTCTTCTTGCTCGACAAGCTCTGCCAGCGTAAAGCTGAAAGCCTGTATTTCTTCCAGCCGGATAGTGGTCTTTTCCTGTGCGCCTTTGAGCCACAATACTAATACGTCGGTTTGCATTATGCTGGCAGATGATATAAAGCTTTGATTTTCAGAGGAAAAGTCATCTTCTTCCGGCTCAAAAAAGTAAGCTTTGATTCTGTCAACTTCGGCTCCTATTACTTTTATGCTGCCCTCAATAGTGCCCAGCTTATCTTCGCTCTTTGCACTAAAAGCAAGTCGTACAGCGATCTCCCCTTCTTTTGTCATCGCGTCTTTCAGCGTGCGTACTGATGGGTAATGGTAGGGAGAAGGTGAGGCGTTATCTTTATATAAGCTTTCGTGAGCCAACAAAAAAGTAGAACTGCGCGCTCCAAGGTTCTTTATAAACTTTCTTCTTTTCATTGCGTGAGGTAAGTTGCTGAATTCACCTATGTTCGTAAAACACAGGGAAGCTTATTCCCCTAAACTACATAATTCTCAGATTTTTTTAATAATCTTGTAAAGATTGTAATTTAGACAACTGACCTTACTTTTTGAGTTTATGACCGACAGTTCCGAAGGCTTTTTGCTAGGGTATGATTTAGGAAGCTCTTCCATCAAGGCAAGTTTGGTGAGCGTAGCGGATGGAGAAGTACTGGCGAGTGCTACTTCGCCTCAACAGGAGATGGCTATGGCTGCTCCTCAGGAGGGCTGGGCTGAGCAAGATCCGGAAATGTGGTGGGAGCACATTATCAAAGCTACGCAAGCTTTAAAAGCCCAACACGGAGCCGCACTAGCGCAGGTAAAAGCCATTGGTATTTCTTACCAGATGCATGGTCTGGTGCTGGTAGACAAAGCGCATAAGGTGCTTCGCCCTTCCATTATCTGGTGTGATAGCAGAGCAGTGTCAATTGGCCGTCAGGCATTTGAGGCTTTGGGAGAAGCATACAGTCTGGGCCACCTGCTTAACAGTCCCGGTAATTTTACTGCTTCTAAAATTAAGTGGGTAAAAGAGAATGAGCCAGCTATTTACGCTCGTATCTATAAGATGATGCTACCCGGAGACTATGCCGCCATGAAATTGACCGGAGAAATTTGTACAACAGTGTCAGGGCTTTCCGAAGGTATCATGTGGGATTTTCGTGAGCAATCCATAGCAGCAAAGTTACTTGCGCATTACGGCATCAACGCTGATTTTATCCCTGCTGTAGTACCTACTTTTGCTGAGCAGGGCAAGGTGACTGCTGAAGTAGCTGACTTATTAGGTTTGCCAGTAGGTATACCGGTGGCTTACAGAGCGGGAGATCAGCCGAATAATGCTTTATCGCTTAATGTGCTGGAGCCGGGAGAGGTAGCGACTACCGCCGGAACATCAGGCGTAATCTACGGTGTAAGTGATCAACTGGATTATGATCCGCAGTCCAGAGTAAATACTTTTGCTCATGTGAATTATAGTAAGGAGCATCCTCGCTACGGAATATTGGCCTGCGTAAACGGAACCGGAATTCAGAATAGCTGGCTTAAGAACAATATGATGGGAAGCGACGCTGATTATGAGTCTATGAACTTATTGGCGGCCCAGGTACCCATTGGCTCATCCGGAGTAATGGTTTTGCCTTTCGGAAATGGTGCGGAACGTACACTGGCCAATGCGGATATAGATGCGCACATCCACGGTATAAAATTTAATACTCACAGTCAGGGACATATTCTAAGAGCTGCTCAGGAGGGTATTGTCTTTGCCCTGAAGTATAGTTTTGACATTATGCAGGGGATGGGCATGCAGATCAAAAAAGTGAAGGCCGGGCGTGCTAATATGTTTCTTAGCCCAATCTTCCGTGAGGCTTTTGCCAATATTACCGGAGCAAAGGTAGAACTGTACAATACAGATGGTGCCGCCGGTGCGGCAAGAGGTGCTGGCATGGGAGCTGGCGTATACACTGATTTTAAAGAGGCATTTGCCGGTTTAAAACAGGTAGGAGAGGCTATTCCTGAGCCAAAAAAACAGGAAGCCTATCAGGAAGCCTATAAATGTTGGCACGGCGTATTACAACAAAAGCTAGAACTAGAGGGTAAGAGCTAAAGCTTTTGTCCCTAACTTTTAACTTTCAACATTTAACAAATAACTTTAAACTATATAACCAACCATGACAAAGGGAGTACAGACATCCGAATTTTTTCCAGAGATTGGTAAAATTAACTATGAAGGCAGAGAGTCCGATCATATTTTTTCGTATAAATTTTATGATGAAGACCGAGTGGTAGGCAACAAAACCATGAAGGAGCATTTGCGTTTTGCAGTGGCGTACTGGCATAGCTTCTGCAACGAGAACAGTGACCCTTTTGGCTCAGGCACTCGTGATTTTCCCTGGAATACGAGCAAAGATCCAATGGATAATGCCAAATATAAGCTGGAAGCTGCCTTTGAGTTTTTTACCAAGCTGGGGGTTCCCTATTATTGCTTTCATGATGTAGACATTGCTCCGGAGGGAGATACCGTATCTAAATCTGAGAAGAATCTTCAGGAGATAGTGGAGATGGCGAAGAGCTACCAAAAATCTACCGGGGTGAAGCTCCTTTGGGGTACAGCTAACCTGTTCTCCAACCCTCGTTACATGAATGGTGCTTCTACCAACCCTGACTTTGAAGTGGTGTGCCATGCCGGAGCACAGGTAAAAGCGGCACTGGAAGCTACCGTAGAACTGGGTGGCGAAAACTACGTGTTCTGGGGGGGGCGTGAAGGCTATGCTGCGCTGATCAACACCAATATGAAGCGTGAACTGGACCATATGGGGCATTTTCTGCGTATGGCACGCGACTATGGTCGTAAAATTGGCTTTAAGGGAAATTATCTCATTGAGCCCAAACCAGCTGAGCCTTCTAAGCATCAGTATGATTTTGATTCTGCTACCGTAATAGGATTTTTAAGAAGTCAGGGGTTGGCAGATGACTTTAAGATCAACGTAGAGCAGAACCACGCAATCTTAGCAGGACACTCTTTCGCTCATGATCTGCAAACTGCTTCTGATGCTGGGATGCTGGGTAGTATTGATGCTAACATGGGAGACGTACAGAATGGCTGGGATACCGATTACTTTCCTACCGACCTTTACGACAGCATTCATGCCATGATGATTGTTCTGCAACAAGGGGGAATCGCTCCCGGAGGACTTAACTTTGACGCCAAAGTACGACGTACTTCCTCAGATTTAGAAGATCTATTCATTGCACATATTGCCGGAATGGATACTTTTGCCCGTGGTTTGTTGATCGCCCATGACATTATGGAAAATTCAAACTTCCTGAAAATGAAAGAAGATCGCTATGCCTCTTTTGACTCAGGCAAAGGGGCAGAATATGAAGCAGGTAAGCTTAAACTGGAAGACTTACGCAATCTGGCAGAACAGCAGGGAGAACCTAAGAAAACCAGTGGAAAAATTGAGCTTTACGAAACTATTATCAATAATTATATCAAATGATATAAAGGCCAAGCAATAATGTAATTAACACGGCAGAATATTCCTGGAGTAGCAGGCTTCAGGCTTATTTTGTTTCAACGCGTAATGATATGAAAGAAGTAGCCCTCGGTATAGATATAGGTGGAACCAATACCAAGTTTGGTTTCGTGGATAGAGATGGTAATATGTATGGTGAAACATCCATTTCTACAGTCAAAACACCTCCCGGTGATGTAGATGCTTATCTTAAATATATCCATGAAGAAGTAGAAGCGCTTCGTGGACAGATACCAGAACAGTTGAATATTGTAGGGGTAGGCATAGGTGCACCCAATGGTAATTATTTTACAGGTACCATAGAGTATGCGCCTAATCTTTCTTTTCGGGGTATTGTGCCACTGGTAAAGCTTTTTCAGAAATACTATAATGTCCCCATGGTCATGACCAATGATGCCAATGCTGCTGCGATCGGTGAGATGATTTATGGTGGTGCCAAAGGGATGAAAAACTTTATCATGATTACCCTGGGCACTGGCTTAGGAAGTGGTTTCGTAGCTAATGGCGAGCTTATATACGGTAATGATGGTTTTGCGGGTGAAATGGGACATCTACTGCAAGATCCTAAAGGCAGGGTGTGCGGTCTGGGTCGTAGAGGGTGTCTGGAAGGTTATGTGTCTGCTACGGGTATCAAAAGAACAGTATTCACACTTTTGGGAGAGATGATTGAGGATAGTCCTTTGCGTGACGTGACTTTCAATCAGTTGACCGCCAGCATGATTACTGATCTGGCAAAAGAGGGTGATCCAATTGCACTTGCTGCTTTTGATCAAACCTGTGACTTACTGGGTCAAAAACTGGCTGATGCTACCGCTATCTTTAGCCCTGAGGCGATCTTTCTGTTAGGGGGATTGGCCAAAGCGGGCAAGGAACTGCTCTTTGATCCTACAAAAAAATATATGGAGCACTACATGTTCCAGGTATTCAAAAATAAGGTAGAGCTTTTTCCTTCTGCTCTTGAACATAGAAACGCGGCCGTATTAGGCGCTAGCGCCCTTGCCTGGAAGGAAATGGGGATAAACGTAGATTAATATTATTATTGGGTCAGTCCATCGGCAGGACGTACTCCCCCGAACTCATAACCGAATGGAGTGAAACTTAGCTTCATCAGCTTAAAATGTTGTAAGCCGAAAGGAATACCAACAATCGTAATACACAAGCCTATGCCTAGTACAAGATGGGTAAGTGTGATCCATATCCCTCCCAGCAAAATCCATAACACATTTAAAATAGTAGACACACCCGATCCTGTATTGGGTGTGTTTTGTATTTCATTCCCAAATGGCCAGAGGCTTGCGCCGGCCAGTTTGAAGGATTGAATGCCAAAAGGAATACCAATGATGGTGATACACATCAGTATACCGGCAATCAGGTATTCAAGAGCAATAGCAAAACCACCCAGGATAATCCATAATATATTGCCAATTAGATTCATGTGAAGAAGAAATCGTTAATGAATTGTTAAGAACAAGCTGAAATAGCAATGCATTTCTAAAACAGCTTATTGGAGAAAAGTGTTGGTAACAGTTTTCTTGGCAAGAAAAGTAGGAAAAAATATACTGACTTGAGAAGGTTGAAAATTTCCCAGACGTATCAGGATTACTTTCAAGATAAGTAATACAGAGAAAATAGATAAACAAAAAGCCAGCTCAATTTGGGTTGTGCTGGCTTTCTTGAATAATTTATAATGTCAGCTTGGCTGAGGTTCGTAAGCTCTTAAGATCGTGTAACGCTAGCTTTACTGATTCGCGCTGACCTACGATCAAATTTCTGGTTGACTCATCAGCATCTGCCATACCTTCTGCATATTGCGCCAAAGAATTTAGCTCATGTCTTAAGCAGTTTTCTAAGGTCTGATCGACAGTATTAAGTAAGATGAGTAAATCGGGCTGGGCAAAAGCTTCCTGAATATAGTCTGGATCCATAGGTCCAGTATTAGGTTCTCCTCCCAGAAAACGAATTTCTTCACGGGTAGATTTGCGGAAATTTTCTCTTTGCTCTGCCAGGCACATAAACAACCCTTTTATTGAAGGGTCATCAATTTCTTCTGCAGCTTTATGATATCCTTTTTTTGCATCAATGCTTTTGGTAAGCAAGCTGTTTAATTGGCTTAATACTTCTAATTTTTTGCTCATCACTACGGAGATATTCAAGTTTATTAATAGTCTAAAAAATTTAATTCGTTATTATATACGCAAAGTTAATACCTTTAGTGCAACTATTTTTAAAAAAATAATAAATTTTTTTGTTCTTTCTAACAAGGTGTTAAAATAATATTATTGCAAGTGATTATATAACAAAAATAAAATCGTTTCCCTTTTCTATTTCAACATTTTATGCTGAAAGCATCAAGTATTGTGCAATAGAATATGGTAATATATCCTATATACTAAAAACTTCTCAACTTACAGTATTTTATTTTGAATATAAACTTATTTATATATACAATATTTTGAAAATTTTGTTTAAATCAAAACATACATATCTAAAATTGCTTAACTTTAGAGATATATATTAGTAAGTGCCAGGTAATAATTTGTAACCTCTCTTGTGGAAAGTATTGCCCAGCTGTGGGTTTATTGACCAAATCGGGATTACGGCTATTATCTCAATACATTAACTCAACGGTTGGGATAGAAAGTAGATACATTGCCCAGATTAAGAAAAAGTTAATTATTCTTTAGGAAAAAGTACATAGAAAATACCTCTTTAGAGGTTCGGCGCTTCATCTTTAGTTGTTTTGGGTAGAGGATGCAATTGGCTTGGAGGATCTGATAATACGGGTATTCACCATGCTCATATTATTTTTCAATACTTTTTCTTTGTATTTGATGCGCATGATTCTGCTACAAAAGAAAAACCTGCCTTCTAAGAAGACAGGTTCAAGACTTCCGGTCGTCAGCATCCGGAAGTTTGCGCATATGTATTAAACAAATAAACTACTGGATAATATTTCCTTCAGCATCAAATATAAGTGTTCCGTTCTGTGTTCCGTCACTAATTGTTAACTCATATTGTGCACCTTCTTCTGTGGTTATTTCATATACCTTTGAAACTTCCCACTGGCCATACTGTGAATTTTCAAAAGCAGTTCTTACTGCCTCAGGTAGTGCTTCATATTTGATTTCGGTACGTTGATCTTGCAAAAGAACGATCTCATTACTCTTTGACAATGGCTGTGCGGTGGTTTCCATATTTGCAAAGGAAAAAGCTCCTAGTGCAGCTAAAGCGATGATTGTACGTTTCATATCAAAAAAATTAATGATTAAAATAAGATTAAAAAGACAATTGCATATGTTAAATAACAGTGCCAATAATCGTAATAAATTGATTAACAGTTAATTATGAGTATATATTATATTTTTCCCCATTCGTGAGATAGTATTTTTCGAACACTCAGTACTCAAACTGTGTAAATACTCCACAACTAGTTAGTGATGTGAACACTATAATTTGGTCCTACAATCTGGACTCAACCAAATGAAAATTCCAGATTTAATAAAATTGCTTTATATTCAACACCTCACAATTTTTTAATTTTATAATAAGAAACATTTAACCTTATGAAACCTACTATTGTACCTGCCGAAGAGGCACTCAAACGACTTCAGGAAGGAAATCAGCGATTTGTTGCGGAAAAAAGAAACCATGCTCATGAGGACAATGAATATCGTGTGTCTTTATCCAAAGGGCAGGATCCTTTTGCGGTAATTTTGGCTTGCGCTGATTCTCGTGTCACGCCCGAAATTCTATTTGACCAGGGATTGGGTGATCTTTTTGTAATCAGAGTGGCAGGAAATGTAGCTAAAGAAAAAGTAACCGGCAGTATTGAATATGCAGTTGCCCACTTAGGTGTACGCCTGGTAATGGTTTTGGGACATCAGAACTGTGGGGCTGTGGGGGCCAGTATGGGGGTAGCAGAGCTCTCTAAAAACCTGCAAGCTCTGGTCAATGAGATTAAACCTGCTGTGCATATGGCAGAAAAGAGCGGAGAAAAAGATGTGTTGAATACTGCAGTACGGTATAATGCTCAATTGGTAGCCGCAAAACTTAGCGAATCACAACCCACGCTTTATCCAGCTGTAGAAAATGAAGGACTGAAAATAGTACCTGCTTACTACAAACTCGAGACAGGAGAAGTAGAGTTACTATAATATCTCACACGCATATGCTAAGACAAAAGCCAAGGAGACTTGGCTTTTTTTTATAGTGTAATACCTGCTTTCTTAAGCTCAGCTGAAAGGTCTGTGTCAGGTTTTAGGTGAATCCCTCTTATGCCGAGCCGACGTGCACCCTCGACATTTTCTTCAACATCATCAATAAATACACACTTTTCCGGACACAAAGCATTACGCTCCAGTAATACCTTATAAATTGCTGCTTCTGGTTTAAGTAGTTTCTCCGTTCCTGACACGACAATATCCTTAAAGTAATGCAGGAAATTATACTTTCTTAAAGCGATAGGAAAAGTCTCGTGTGACCAATTGGTAATAGCATAGAGACCCACTTGCTTATCCTGATGTAGTTTTTCCAAAACCCTTACATTATTATCAAGGGTGCCTCCCAGCATCTCTTCCCAGCGAGCAAAGTAACAGCGAATCACTTCTTCATATGCCGGATAGACAGCAGCCCTTTCTTCAGTGGCTTCTGCGAAGGTACGTCCTCCATCCTGTCTACGATTCCAGTCGGCATGGCAAACCTCTCTCAGGAAAAAATCTATTTCCTTCTCATTTCCGAAAATTTTGCCATAAAGGTATCTGGGGTTCCAGTCAATTAATACTCCACCCAGGTCAAAAATCACAGTATCAACATGAGCCATAATAGAGTGCTTAATAAAAATTAATATTTGATGAAGGCATTATTTCATTCGTTCTTCTATCCCCAGTCCGAAAAGCGCAAAGTCATATCTGACCGGATCTTCAGGGTCAAATTGACGAAGGTTTTGTGTTAGCTCCAGTGCGGTTTTCCAATCCGTTTGTGTTCTTCTGATCAGGCCCAACCTCCGGGCTACCCGGTCAACATGCAGATCACAGGGGCAGATAAGTTGAGAGGGTTTGATCTTATGCCATAAACCGAAGTCAACCCCCTTGTCGTCCTGACGTACCATCCAGCGAAGATACATGTTTAGTCGCTTACAGGCTGAGTTTCTCGCCGGAGTAGCGATATGTTTACGAGTTCTTTGGGGAAAATCGGGTAGACTGAAGAAATGCTCATGAAAATGGATGAGTCCATTTTCTACATCAGAATCCGAAGGCTTAATTGCTGTTGCAAAAGCATCTTCCAGAGAATCGTGCTGCTGATAGTAATGCTGTAAAAACGCAATGAAATACAAAGCGTCAGTAGCGTTAAAAGTACGGTGTTTAAAATCCAGAAAACGTTTGAGGTCATGCTCCTGGTGGTGCAAAATAAAATCATGTGGCACATGATCCATCAACGCAAAAAACTCCTGGCATTTGCGGATGATCGTTTTCCGTTGACCCCAGGCCAGTACCGCTGCTACTAGCCCGCTGATTTCAATATCCTGCTTTTTTTGATAGGTGTGCGGAATACTGATGGGGTCGTCTTCTATAAAAGCCGGACAGTTGAATTCCTCTGCTTTGGTTTCAAGCAGTTCCAAAAGACTTTGATCCAAAATCAAATTTTAGAGTGCGGCTTTAAACTGAAGGTCTGCTGCCTGAATAATTAATTTACCTTCTTCTTTTTTCTCGTCAAACCAAAGGACAATCTTATCGGCCTCCTGCTCGACCTTCCAGGTAAAAGATTTGATGGTTTTGAGGTGATGCAGAGTGCCGGTCTTGGCATTCAGAAATACCAGGTCAAAGTCCGGTAATTGTTTGGGAGTCAGTGTATTCCATTTTTGAAGAAGCACGCCATCAAAGCAAGGCACCTGAAAGCTTCCAAAGTAATGCTCAGAAAGCTCCTTGATAGCTTTATTCGCTTTCAGCTTATAATAAGCCGGACCGAACATAATTTCATCTTCAAACTTACTTTCGATCTTCAGAGGGCCGATATGTGCAAATGGACTCCAGCTAGAGACTTCTTCTGTGGATTGTTTGTCCTCATTGTGTTGGGGATTATCTTTCCAGATTGGAAGCATGGAAATAAGTCGGGAGAGTAACGAAAACAAATGTATCACTCCTATGCAAGCGAATGAAAACAGCAGAATGAAAGGATACATAAGCGTAAAAAGCCCGGTCCAGATAATACTCAGAATGGATTTTTTCTCGGAAGTTGGTTTGTTTGTTGGCATATTCAATATTTATGATAATACAAATAAACCCAAATTAAGCGGTTTAGTTCGTATTGTGCTTATTGGATATAAGTGATTTCTACCGGAAAGCGTTCATTTATACCTCCCAACTTTTCATATGCGGCTTGTGAAATGCGTATGGCAACCTTATTGTTGACGCCAGTGTTGGGCAATTTACCCACCACACGCACAAAAACCGATAGATTATTCATCTCATTGCGTATCTGCATGATGGTGCCTACCGGTGCGGAGCGATGCAGGGCGAGGAATTTTTTAGTCTCAATGCCGCCTTCAATAGCGGCGGCAAAGCCCATCTCATTTTTCTTTTCGTATTCAGAAAGCGCTTTCTTCTCAGAAGCCTTAATAGCCTGAATCCGTTCTTTTTCCAGTGCCAATGCTTCGGTCCGGGTGAGCCTACGATCATATACTTCTTCCTCCTCCTCATCGTCTTCCTCCTCTCGCTCGTCTACATTGCTCATATTATTATCAGGAATAGGATCTGGAATAGTGGCGGTATTCACCCTGGAAGCAGAAACTGTAAGTTCAGGAGCATCCAAAACCTCTCTATCCCGAATGATTAGCTTCTGCCCGAAATCAATGCCTTCGTTTGAAAGTTTGTTGCGCTGCTTAAGTTCATCCACAGATACACCATAAGAACGAGAGATTGCAAACAAAGTCTCTCCCGGCTGAACAGTGTGAGTGACATATTTTTTCTCATCTATACTGTTCTGAAGCTCTGCTGGCTCACTATCATTAATCTTATAGATTACTATATCCTGGCCGATAGATAGGGTCTGGTTGCCGAGTGCATTCCAGCGCTGAATTTCATCTACCGACACATCGTAATTTCGGGAGATGCGGAAAAGGGTTTCTCCTTCTTTGACAGTATGAATATTTTTTTGCCCCCGGCTAAGCTGGGGAAAGAGAGGTACACGTAAGCTGTCACCGATATCCAAGTTATCTATATTTATGCCTGTATTAATTTTTCGGATGGTCTCAGCTTCAGTATTATACTTACGGGATAAGGCAAACAAAGTCTCTCCGGGGCTGACTTTATGAATGATGTATACTTCACCTTCAATACGATCAATGCCCACAGAATCCTCGAGAACATTTGTGGGAATATTGGGTAAGTAAAGGGAATTGCTCCACCCTCCGTAAGAGATACCAAACATACTTACCAAAGTGAATACTACCCAGATCTTAAATTGCATAACTAACCAGCTCTCTTTTTCGCTTAATAAACATCAATTGATTGCGGATGATCATAAAAGTTCCCAGACCTAATTGAGATAGCTGATCATCCATTTTTTCGTGCAGTTGTAGTGTCCCCTCTTTATCTATTACCAACAAATAATTAGCCAAAGCCTTATTCTCCTGGATATAATAGCTTATATAAATAAATTGCTGGTGTTCAAGGTACTCGCAGCCTTTAATGGGCTGTAGGTTCAGGTATTCCAGTACAAATTTACGGACCGTCTCAAAGTAAGCATCCTCCTCTGTGTAATGAAACGGATGACGAATATATTTATTTTCAACTGAGAAATTTTGTAGCGCTGCGAAAGCCTCTTCTTTTGAAATTTCCTTTTCTGCTTCATCCTCCAGAGAGATACACTTATACACAGTATCTCCTTCTACTTTCTCGTAGCCATAAATTTTTCGGTTTTTTACATCAATGACCTGCAAATTTTCACTTTCCCAAATGATCTGCTGGGTGTTTACATCAAAAGCGAGGAAGGATTTTTCGTCAGGGTTATCGGAATTTTCAAAAGTGTGCAGCACAAGTATATCCTGGTCGGCAACGCTCATTCCTATCCACCAGCTTTCCTTAAATCTCAGATCTTGCCAGACCATCTCTTTTTTTGTAAGCTGATAAGCCGCAAAGCTAACCTGATGTGCTTCCTCATCCCTTAATTCCAGATAAAGATAATGCGCGTCATGGTCAGTCAGTAGGTTCCAGATCTTGGCCGAAAAAGAAATAGAAAATACAGAAATCAACTTTTTTGGCAAGGTGGTGGTTTTTTAGTTATAATTAGATTCTTATAAGGTCAAGGACAATTCAAATTTATGATACTCAAAAGCAATCGCAAGTGGCCTGTCGCTTTTTTATTGGGCTTACTTACCCTGCTAAGCTTAAACGCTTACGCACAGCCAGATACTACCGCACAAGAAAAGCCCCAGGTACTGGTGTTGGAGCTGCGCTCTGAAATAGACGCCCGCACCAATCGCTATGTAGAACTTGCCTTTGGAAAAGCAGAGGAAATTGAGGCAGACTATATTGTGATTGACATGGATACTTATGGAGGGGCACTGTACGATGCCGATGATATCCGTACCCGCGTTCTGGAGGCTGAAGTGCCTGTATATGTATTTATCAACAAAGATGCTGCCTCCGCCGGTGCTCTTATTTCCATTGCCTGCGATAGTATTTACATGGCTCCCGGGGCCAGCATAGGAGCGGCAACAGTGGTAAATGGCGGTACGGGTGAAGCCGCTCCCGACAAGTATCAGTCGTATATGCGCTCTATCATGCGGGCAACCGCTGAAGCTACCGGGCGTGATCCACAAATTGCAGAGGCCATGGTAGATCAGGAACTTGAAGTAGATAGTATTTCAGATGCGGGAGAAGTTATTACCTTCTCTACCTCTGAGGCGATCAAATATGATTACTGTGAGGCCCAGGTAACAAGCATAGAAGAAATATTGGAGCGAAGCGGATTGGAGGAAGGTGAATACACCCTTACCGTTTTTGAAAAGGGAGTTACCGAAGAGGTCATTGCTTTTTTTCTCAATCCGTTTATTAGTGGAATATTGATTTTAATCATGCTGGGAGGGGTATACTTTGAGTTGCAGACACCGGGCGTAGGTTTTCCCATATTGGCCGCAGTAGTGGCTTTGGTGCTTTATCTTATTCCTCATTACCTCAATGGTCTGGCTGAAAACTGGGAAATAGCGGCCTTTTTTGTAGGAGCGGTGCTTATTGTCCTGGAGGTATTAGTGATTCCTGGCTTTGGCGTAGCAGGTATTGCGGGGCTTACGCTGACCATCGGGTCTCTCATCCTGGTGATGCTCAATAATAATGATTTTGACTTCTTTTTTGTAGATTCCAGTGAGGTGCTTAGTGCAGTAGCTACCACATTGGCGGGAATGCTGGGAGGAATTATACTGATGTTTTTCGGTGGAGTGCGCCTGACAGACTCGGCAGCTTTTAGACGGATTGCCCTGGAAACCACACAGTCACGGAGTGAAGGCTACACTTCCAGCACAAGAGAAGGGTCATTTATTGGTAAAGAAGGAGAAGCGTATACGGTGTTACGCCCCAGTGGAAAAATCATGATAGAAGATGAACTCTACGATGCTTATACCCGTGGCGACTATATTGATCGTGGTGAGAAAATTGTAGTGGTAAGTGAAGAAGGCACTTCCTTACGGGTAAAGCTGGCAAAAGACGTCCCTGCAGAAGGACTCAGTTGATGTATTGGCAAATTGTATTACAACTGGTTTTGACCTCTTAGCTTAAGCTTCGAGTTATTGCTCAAAGAGGGACACTTTGCTTTCACGCTACTATTGGCGTAATTTTCCCATTTTATTGTAAACCTGACCTCTTATGAAAAAGTTGTTTACGCTACTTTTCTGTGTAGTATCTCTGTATACCTATGCCCAGGAAAATAGTTCTTCTCTCTCCATTCCCCAGATCATGCAGGGCGAAGATTTTGTGGGCTACCTACCTGAAGAGATCCATTGGGGAGCTGATAGCCGTACTGTTTATTTCTCCTGGAATCCCGAACAGAATACGCTTCGCAGTCAATATAAGGTCATGCTGTCCGACAGAAATCCACAGCTGGTAAGCCTGGAAGAGCAAAAAAGCATGCCCGCTTTTGGTGGACCATATAATGAAAACAGAAGTCTCAGCCTTTACGAAAAAAATGGCGATATTTTTTTGCTGGACATGAAAGAGCAATCTGTTCGGCAAATTACCAATACTATAGAGCGAGAATACAATCCGCAGTTTTCTGGTGATGAGGACCAAATTATCTTCACCCGAAGTAGCAATCTGTTTGCCTGGGATGTGGAAAATGGGAGTGTGCAGCAGCTTACCAACATCATGAAAGGCAAGAAGGAAGAAGATAAAGAAGCGTGGGCCTATAAAAAGTGGTTGGAAAAAGATCAGTTAGAGCATTTTGATATTCTGGCAGAGCGCAAAGCCACAGAAAAACTGGAAGAAGAAAGAGAGGATAAACTTAAGCCGGAGCGTCCATTGGAAATTTTTACCGGAGAAAAAAATGTGTCTGATTTGCAGCTAAGTCCGGATATGCGTTTTGTGACCTACCGCCTAACCAAAGCTGTGGATGACGAAAGCACTGATGTTCCAGATTATGTTACTCAATCCGGTTTTGTGCAAAATATCTCAGCCCGCAATAAAGTGGGCGCTCCGCAGGATACTTACGAAATGGGTATTTACGATATTAAAGAGGATACCAGCTATGTGGTGGATACCAAACAAATTCCTGGCATCTACGACAAACCGACATTCCGTAGAGAGTATCATCAGGGAGATTCTGTCTACAATGATCAATACGATGAAGCGAGAGAGGTGATCATCCATGGACCTTTCTATGCCGAAGATGGTAAGGCTGTAGTGGTTGTGCGTGCATTGGACAATAAAGACCGCTGGGTCATGCGCCTCAATCCGGCTGATGCCTCTCTAAGTCTGCTGGATCGACAGCATGACGAAGCCTGGATAGCCGGACCGGGTATTCCCTGGTATATTTTTGGTGAGCATAATCTGGGATGGCTTGACAATGAAAATATCTGGTTCCAGTCCGAAGAGAGTGGCTATTCTCACCTCTATAGCCTCAATGTTAAGAGCGGAGAAAAGAAAGCTCTGACCAGCGGTGAGTTTGAAATAACGGATGTAAAACTGTCCAAAGACAAAAAATACTTTTACCTCGTCACCAGTGAGGAAAGCCCCTTTGTACGTCACCTGTACCGGATGCATGCCAGAGGCGGTAAAATGACACAGTTGACTAGTCAGTCAGGGAATCATGAGGTTCACCTTTCACCTGATGAGAAGTATTGGGCTATCCGCTATTCCTATAGCAATCAGCCCTGGGAGCTGTATCTGATGGAGAATAAGCCCGGTGCTGAGATGAGCCGCATTACCAACTCAACCTCCGAAGCGTTTGAGGCCTATGACTGGCGGGAACCAGAAATTATCCGGTTTACAGCCCGTGATGGGGTAGAAGTCCCTGCCCGGGTTTACAGGCCGGAGCATCCCAATGGAGCGGGGGTAATTTTTGTACACGGAGCGGGCTATCTGCAAAATGTGCATCGGTGGTGGAGCAGCTACTTCCGTGAGTATATGTTTCATAACTTTCTGACCGATCTGGGCTATACTGTGATGGACATTGATTACCGGGGAAGCAGTGGGTATGGACGTGACTGGCGTACTGCAATTTACCGTCATATGAGCGGTAAAGACCTGACCGATCAGGTTGATGGAGCAGCTTATATGGTAGAAAGCCTGGGCGTGGATGAAGACCGGCTGGGGATTTACGGAGGTTCATACGGTGGTTTTATTACCATTGCTGCGCTCTTTAAGCATCCGGGCGTTTTTGCCAGTGGAGCAGCCTTACGCTCAGTGACTGACTGGGCGCATTATAACCATACTTACACTTCCAATATATTGAACACTCCGGTGGAAGATAGTATCGCTTATGCCCGTTCTTCGCCCATTTATTTTGCCGAGGGTCTGGAAGACCATTTGCTGATGCTCCATGGCATGGTAGATGATAATGTGCATTACCAGGATGTGGTACGCCTGTCTCAGCGACTAATTGAGTTGGGCAAAGACAATTGGGACCTGGCGGTATTTCCTATGGAGCCTCACGGCTTTAAAGAAGCCAGCAGCTGGACGGATGAGTATAAACGTATTTTTAAACTGTTTGAAGAGACGATAGGAGAACTGGGGAAATAAAAAACACCAGCAAAACTATACGCTACTGGTGTTAAATTCATGTAATATCTCTAAAGCTTTTGCAGAAAAATCAGCTTCCGCAGCCTACACAATCAATAGAAGAATCCATAGGCTTGGTGCCATTGATCTTCATTTTCAGATTGTGAATCTTATCGCGGATTTCCATGTCCTTGAACATGTCACCAGTTAACTGGGATTCCAGAGCGGCAATTTCCTGTTCCAGCGTTTCTTTTGTGGTTTGGGTACTTTCCATAATTAACGGTTTTTGTTGAGCTAACGAGTTGAAGCTATAAAGGTTTCGATGAATTATCAATTCAAACTGTACACAAAAAAGAAAATTGATTTCAATAGCCCGTAAGGAATGTTTAAACTTGCTGTCCAATAAGCAAGTTATACAACTATGAAAACAGCAGAAATTCACACCAATAAGGGAGTCATGAAGGTGGAGTTCTACGACAAAGACGCACCCAAGACCGTAGAAAATTTTATCAAACTGAGCAAAGAAGGCTTTTATGATGGCCTCACTTTTCATCGGGTAATCCCTAATTTTGTTATCCAGGGAGGTTGCCCTCAGGGTACAGGTGCCGGTGGGCCAGGTTATACCATTAAGTGCGAACTGAGTGGAGATAATCAGTACCATGATAAAGGCGTGCTCTCTATGGCCCATGCCGGACGTGATACCGGGGGCTCGCAGTTCTTCATCTGTCACAATCGCGAAAATACTAAGCACCTGGACAGACAACATACCGCTTTTGGCAAAGTAGTAGAAGGTCTGGATGTGATAGATAAAATCCGAAAAGACGATACGATTGAAAAAATTGTAGTCAACGAGCAGGCTTAAAAACCTGCTTTTCTTTTTTTGGGTCAGACTTGATCGCTACAGCCGGTTGGCTACATACACTCCGCACAGAATAGCACCCATTCCCAGGAAGTGATATGCTGACAAAACTTCTCCATCCCATACGCCCCATATTACTGCCACGATGGGAATAAGGTAAGTAACAGAACTGGCAAAGACAGCTGTTTGCATTTGTACCAGTTTGTTAAAAAGGGTTAGTGCTAAAGCAGTTCCTATTACCCCAAGCGCGACTATGGCTAAAAGGGGCCAGAGTGCCGCAGATGCCTGTACATGCGTGGTAAACTGAGTAAAGCTTAGCAAATAAACCAGTGCCAGGGGGCCTACAAAGAGCAAAGAAACACTAGTGATCACCACCGGATGGATCTCGGGCGTGTAATTTTTGATGATATTCAGATTCAGTCCATAGCAGATGGTAGCTCCTATCACCAATAATGCGTAAAGATTGATTTCACCGAGATTGTTCCCCGTGCCTCCCAGGATCAGGATAAGAGAGCCAATAAAACCTATGCCCAGCCCCGTACCATTCTTTGAAGTAATTACCTGCCCAAAGAAAGCTGCTCCTAATAGTAAAGTACAGAGTGGCGTTAAAGCATTAAGGATACCAGTAAGCGAACTGCTGATAGATGTCTGGGCTGTGGCAAATAAAAAAGCCGGTATAAAGCTGCCTACAAAACCAATAATAAGTAAGATCCATTTTTGCCTTGTGGCTAGCGTCCGTATTTTGGGTGCGGCTATTGGAAGCAAAAAAAGTGCAGCCGACACAATACGTAAGGCGCCAACTTCACCGGCAGAAAAGGCATTTAATCCCTTTTTAATAAGAATAAACGAACTCCCCCATACCAGGGCCAATACGCCCAGGATCATCCAGGGTAGCCACTGAGAAGATACTTTTAGTGATTTTTTATATCGTAGGGCCTGTTTCATCCGGCTGCGATCGCCTCCTGACGGAAATAGCCGTCGTATGCTTCCGCCACATGCTCCAGCAGATCACTGATCTCCGCAGCAGAATCTGACTCTACCAACTGCATGCGATATTGTTTAAAGCCATGAATTCCCTTGAAATAATTGGTATAGTGGCGACGCATTTCAAAAATTCCTTTGCGCTCGCCCTTCCATTCTACAGAAAACTCCAGATGTTTTTTGGCGGTGGCTACTCTTTCTTTCATCGTAGGTGGAGCTAATTTCTCTCCTGTCTGTAAAAAGTACTTGATTTCCCGAAAAATCCAGGGATAACCGATAGCCGCTCTGCCAATCATGATGCCATCCACACCATATTTATTTTTATATTCCAGCGCCTTCTCAGGAGAGTCAATATCACCATTTCCAAAGATCGGTATATGGATATCAGGGTGGTTTTTTACTTCCGCAATATAGTCCCAATTGGCTACCCCTTTGTACATCTGCTTGCGGGTGCGTCCATGAATGGTAAGCGCTTGTATGCCCACATCCTGCAGACGCTTAGCGGCTTCCAGGATTTTGATAGAGTTATCATCCCAGCCCAGTCGAGTCTTGACAGTAACGGGCAGGTTAACCTGTTTTACGATTTCAGCGGTCATTGCCTGCATTTTAGGAAGGTCAAGCAGTATTCCTGCCCCGGCGCCTTTACAGGCTACTTTTTTCACCGGACAGCCATAGTTAATGTCTACCACTTCCGGGTTTGCTTCTTCGGCAATCGCTGCTGCCTGGCGCATAGGGTCTATCTTATCCCCAAAAATCTGTATGCCGATAGGACGCTCATAGTCATAGATATCAAGCTTTTCTACGCTTTTCTCAGCGTCACGGATTAATCCGTCGGCAGAGATAAACTCAGTATACATCATATCTGCTCCATTTTCTTTACAGACTGCCCTGAAAGGAGGGTCGCTTACGTCTTCCATAGGAGCGAGTAGTAAGGGAAATTCTCCGAGTTCTAAATCACCGATCCGTACCAAGTTTCTGTTTTTTTGGAATTACAAATTGAAGACAAAGATAATAAGAAGTATTCGCTATATTTTCTCAAAATTGTCTTAGTAAGTACAAAATTTAGCTTGTTAATGTTTCTTTTTGCCATTAAATGCTTAAATAAGAACCCCTAAGAGGAAATCACGTAACTTTAGGGCAATACAAGCTGGTTTTATTATGGTAGACCGGATGATTAACCTATTATCACCTGTGCTAAGACTGATTGACTGAATGAGAAAAGAATCGGAAGTATACTATGCAGAGCCTAAGCGGAGCGTTATCGCCTCTGTTTTTCTCCTGATAGGCTTTATTATGCTGGGCCTTATACTGGGAAACATATTAGGGATGTTGATTTCCCTGCCACTTTTTGATGCTGATTATCAAAGCATGGCTTCGGCATTTTTAGACCCTACCTCTTCACCTAATTCTAGAAAAGCCTTATTAATAGTTCAGGCATGTAGTTCACTATTTGGCTTTATATTATCCCCTCTGGTGTTTTGGAAACTGGTAGAGAAGAGAAGCTTATCATCCCTCTTTGATGATCATTACTTGGAAATTACACTCGTCTTGATGGTAGGACTTATCGTAATCAGCTTTATGCTGGCAAATTCTATCGTAATTGAGTGGAACATGAACCTGGACTTCAGCCAGTTTTCAGGAGCTTTTGAGGAGTGGGCTAGCGCTAAAGAAGAACAACTCAAGGAGCTAACGGAATATCTTACCCGTTTTGAATCTATTGCGGGTTTATTGGTAGGCTTGATAGTAATCGCAGTATTACCTGCCATAGGAGAAGAGGTGGTCTTTCGGGGCATGGGTCAGCGCATGTTTCAGTCTTTGACCAAAAACCCTCACGCAGGTATCTGGATTGCCGCTTTTCTGTTTAGCTTTATTCACCTTCAGTTTTACGGCTTTTTTCCGCGCTTTCTGCTGGGAGCTTTGTTTGGGTACATTTATTACTGGTCGGGTAATCTATGGTATCCTATTTTTGCGCACTTTGTCAATAATGGTTTTACCCTCATTATGTTATACTTATATCAGCAGGATGCTACTGATCTGAATGTTGAAGCCACTGAATCAGTCCCAATAGTTACTGCGCTCCTTGCCCTTTTAGTTACTATAGGTTTGCTCTATTACTTTAGAAAAAGAATTTCTCAGTTAAGCCTAACACAGGATGAACAGTAAGTGGCAGAAAGTGTATACTACGCATATGATGTACCGGGCTGAGATTGTCAAAGCGGTACTGGAAGATCACCATTTAAACCCGGTACTGGTTGATAAGCAGGATACTTCTTATCATTTTGGTACCATAGAGCTGTATGTAGCTCCTGATGAAGTGATAAATGCTATGAAAATCATTGAAGATGATATCAGTTTTAAATAAATACAACAACATTACCCAGAGGATAGTCACGGCCGTAGTAGGTATTCTGATCATTATTTTTTCGGTGTACTTCAGCATGTGGAGCTACTTTGTACTTTTTTTTGGCATATGTGTGCTCACGCAGTTAGAATTCTACAAACTCACCGGCTTGGACGGTATGCTTCCGCTCAAATCTACCGGCACTTTTGCCGGAGCCTTAATTTTCTGCCTTAGCTTTTTCGTAGAAAGTGGGTTTTTAGAACCCAAATATTATTTGGTGATCTTTCCGGTAACGGCGAGTGTTTTTTTTATCAAATTGTATAAAAAATCAGACAAAAAACCTTTTACCAATATTGCTTATACCCTATGTGGGATATTTTATGTTGCCGTGCCCTTTGCGCTTCTCAACGTGATTGCTTTCTCCCGCGGAGGTTACAGTTTTCAGATCGTATTAGGCATTCTCTCCCTCTTTTGGGCTAGTGACTCAGGTGCATATTTTGCAGGAGTTAAGTATGGAAAAACGCAGCTTTTTGCCAGAGTTTCACCCAAAAAATCGTGGGAAGGAAGTATAGGGGGCGCAGTAACTGCCTTGATTACAGCAAGTTTGCTTTCCTTGTTTTATCAGGACCTGAGTTCCTGGCAATGGCTAATAGTTGGTGCTATTATTGTTGTGGCAGGTACCTATGGTGACCTGGTAGAATCGCTTTTCAAAAGAAGTATTGCGATCAAGGATTCGGGCTCTAAGCTACCAGGACATGGTGGTTTTCTTGACCGTTTTGATGGTTTGTTAATTTCATCTCACTTTATAATGCTTTTTTTAAAAATTTTTTAATGTTAGTATGTTTTTTGAAGGTTATGAAAACTGTCATCAAATAATGTTTCGTTATTTTACAAAATATTTAATTAGTAGCTATTTATATGACTTACGTTGAACCGGCTCCCATAAAGGATAAAGAGAATCCTTTTGAGTCTATGATGTCGAGATTTCACATTGCTTCTCAAGCATTGGGACTGAATGATGAAGTGTATAATGTATTAAAAACTCCGGTAAAGCAGGTAATCGTTTCCTTACCCATCACGATGGATGATGGGTCTATCAGGGTTTTTGAAGGTTACAGGGTGATCCATTCCAATATTTTAGGTCCTTCTAAGGGAGGTGTGCGCTACGATATGGGGGTGAATCTGGATGAGGTAAAGGCGCTGGCAGCCTGGATGACCTGGAAGTGTGCCGTAGTAGATATTCCTTATGGAGGGGCTAAAGGGGGCATCCGTTGCAATCCACGACAAATGTCTTCCGGCGAAATCGAAAGACTGACGCGCGCATATACCCAGGAGATGATTAATATCTTTGGGCCTGATCGTGACATCCCTGCTCCTGATATGGGAACCGGACCTAATGAAATGGCCTGGCTGATGGATGAATACTCTCGGGCTCATGGTATGACGGTCAATTCGGTAGTCACAGGAAAGCCTTTGGTATTAGGAGGCTCTCTGGGTCGTACAGAAGCCACTGGTCGTGGAGTGATGGTATCTGCTTTCGCAGCGATGGAAAGGCTGAAAATCAATCCATATAAGGCTACAGTAGCAGTACAGGGCTTTGGTAATGTGGGGTCATTTGCTGCTTTGCTGATGGAAGAACGTGGTTGTACAGTAGTAGCAATCAGTGATGTCACAGGAGCTTACTATAATGCAGATGGTATTGATATCAAAGAAGCTCTCAACTATCGCACTGCCAATAATGGTACATTAGAAGGCTTTAGAGGAGGGGATAAAATAGACGGAGGGGAACTGTTAACACTGGAAGTAGATATTTTGGTGCCAGCCGCGATGGAAGATGTAATTACTGTCAGAAATGCAGAACGTATCCAGGCCAAATTGATTGTAGAAGGCGCAAATGGCCCTACTTCTGCCAGAGCAGATGATATTATCAATAGCAAGGGCGTACTTGTAGTACCTGATATCATGGCCAATGCGGGGGGGGTAACGGTATCTTATTTTGAATGGGTACAAAACCGATTAGGGTACAAATGGACGCGTGATAGAGTAAATCGGCGTTCTGACCGTATCATGAAAGATGCTTTTGAGCGGGTATATCAGGCTGCGGTCAAATATGGTGTGTCTATGCGGATTGCTGCCTATATTGTAGCTATAGATAAAGTTGCCAATACCTACAAATATCGCGGAGGCTTCTAGCATTTTATAATTTAGGCATTGGTTTGATGAACAAATCCTCTTATTTAGCAGTATCATTTGTTGTAATTCACTTAAGATACTTTTTATAAGTCTCTATGAAGATTCATAAAGAAGGACGTACACTATTGATAGTACTGCTAATCATTTTGGTAGTAGCTAACCTGTTGCTTATTAACCTACTGCCGGGCAGACAGGAGTTACACAGGGCTACCATGATTGCCAGCACTATATTTTATCTGCTCATTCTCCAGTTTTTCAGAAACCCCAGGGTGATTGTACAGGGTAGTGAGGAGCAGGTGCTTGCCCCCGCCGATGGTAAAGTGGTAGTAATTGAAGAGGTAGACGAGCACGAATACTTTCAGGGCGCTAGGCGCCTGCAGATTTCTATTTTTATGTCTCCCATCAATGTGCATATCAACCGCAATCCGGTCTCAGGGGTGATCAAATACTTTAAGTATCATGCGGGGCAGTACCTGGTAGCCTGGCACCCTAAGTCAAGTACTGACAATGAGAGGACGACAGTGGTAGTAGAATTACAGAATGGCATAGAGGTAATGGTACGTCAAATTGCCGGAGCTATGGCCAGGAGAATAAAATGGTATGTGGACGAAGGAGATAAGATTAAACAGGGCGAAGAGTTTGGCTTTATCAAATTTGGGTCAAGGGTAGATGTGTTTCTGCCAATAGGCTCATTGGTAAAGGTGAATATCGGTGACAAAACCAAGGCTGGACGTACCGTAATTGCAGAGCTTCCGGAAGGTTAACCGCTGAGATAAATTAATAGGATAATAAAAGTGGAGCCATAAGCTCCACTTTTTTGTTTATAGTGCTCTTGTCACCAGTCTCATCATTTCACCGATCTGAGGTGGATTGAGCCAACGGGTGACTACTATCAGGTCATTTTCTTGATCTACTACAATGAAGTTTCCGCCGAAGCCAGCTGCATAGTATACTGAGCTGCTAACACCTTCCCACTGTTGGTTTCCTTTGTTCAGCCACCACATATAGCCGTAGCTCTCATTGCCAGGAGAGGATTGCTGTAAACCTTTTATCCAGCGTTCAGAAACAAGCTGCTGGTCTCTCCATTTACCATTTCTTAAGAAAAGCAGGCCAAAGCGTGCATGGTCAAGGGTGTTGATGAATAGTCCTCCTCCCGAATGGCCACCACCACTCACTGACTGCATTTTAATACCATCTACATTGACAAAAGAGTTCTCATATCCATACCACCGCCAGGTAGAAGAAGCCCCGATCGGGTCCATAATTTTTTCCTTAAGCACCATAGGTAGCGGTTTTCTCCAGACTTGTAGTAGAGAGTAGGCCAGTACATTTACCCGTACGTCATTATATTCGAAATTTGTTCCCGGCTCAAGTAATGTACGGCTCTTCCAGTCATCAATCCCTCCCCCATTTGGCGGACGGTCAGCCCAATCGTACATGCCAAATAAGCTGCCTGACCAGTCAGAAGACTGATGCAGCAGGTGCTTCCATTGAATTTTACTATTATGTTCACTTTCAAATGTGCCATCCCATACATAAGCTTGTACAGGATCATCAACATTTCCAATCAAGCCATCATCAACCGCTAAGCCAGCTATGGTAGAAAGATAACTTTTGGTGACACTAAAGGTCATATCCACTCGTTCTACATCACCCCACTTCGCTACGATATAGCCATCTTTGATGATCAGACCTGCCGGCCCTCCTCTTTCTTTTACCGGGCCTGCCAGTTTGTGATACGGTTCTCTTTCAAAACCTTTGAGGATAGCAATACGCAGGTCGCGGGCACCTTCGTATTCGTGTTCCCGGGCAAATGTTATCGCTTCATTAAGTTTACTGGCATTTAGCCCTGCTTCTTCCGGAACTCTTTCTTCCCACTTATTTTTCTCAGGATAGTAAACATGCTGAGCCTGTAGATCCCCAGCCCATAGAAATAGCGAAAGCAGCATTAGTACTGCTTGATTAGGTATAGTGTTAATCATGTAGTGTAAATGGGTTTAGAAGCGGGCCGCCATCAAGAGATTAAGATCGCGGAACTTGAGGTTAAATTTCTTTCCGATTGCGGCATTAGTCAGGCTACCATGATAGGTATAGACCCCGCGCATAAACCAACGATGGTGAAATATCATCTCATTAATCCCCCCCACATCTGCTGTTTGTAGTAATATGGGAGTAAATATGTTGCTAAATGCAGTTGTTGCGGTGCGCGCTACCCGGGAGGCAATGTTAGGCACACAGTAGTGAATCACATTGTACTTGCGGAAAACCGGATTTTTTAAAGAAGTAAGCTCTGAAGTTTCTATACAGCCCCCCTGGTCAATGCTTACATCTATAATTATTGACTCTTCTTTCATATTGGCGACCATCTCCTCTGTGACGATCATACGATTAGTGCCTTTTTCAGCCCTTACGGCTCCAATCACTACGTCAGCGTTTTCAAGTGACTCCCCCAGCGTAGAAATGTCCATGGTAGAAGTGTACACCTGGTGTCCCAGTGCATGTTTGATACGGCGAAGTTTATAGAGTTGGTTATCAAACACTTGTACCTGCGCGCCCAGCCCAATAGCGGCACGAGCAGCATATTCTCCGACTGTTCCGGCACCCAGTATGACCACCTTGGTAGGCGGTACGCCGGTAATCCCACCTATGATCATTCCTTTTCCATTGGCTACGCTGCTCAGATAGTGAGAGGCGATAGACATAACAGTATTGCCGGCAATTTCACTCATGGCACGTACTACCGGCATACCTCCAACTTTATCTTCTAGAAACTCAAAAGCGATGGCGGTGATCTTTTTCTTGTTAAGCGCCTGGATATATTCGGGTGTTTGGTTACCGAGCTGTAAAGCAGAAATAAGTGTGGATCCTGGCTTAATCATTTCAATCTCATCCAGGGTAGGGGGTTCTACTTTAAGAATGATATTGGCTTCCAGCGCTTCTTTGGCAGAGTACACAATTTTAGCCCCGGCTTCACTAAACTCATTATCGGTAAATTTTGAGGAAGCGCCTGCTTTAGCTTCTACTACAATCTCATGTCCGTTACTGCTGAGCACTGCAATAGCTTCCGGTGTAAGCATCAGGCGATTTTCCTGCATGGAAATTTCGCAGGGAATTCCCATATTTAGTGATTTACTCCCTTCTTTTACCTTGAGGAGTTGCTCCTGTGGATACAAGGCCTGTTCTTTGGCCAACTCTTTGAAACCCGATTTGTATTGGTCACCCATGTTTAGATAAATAGATTCTTCTGCTTTGATCAGCCTCCGCCTGTATATCTATACGAATAAATTCTTCAGGAAGCAAACCTTCAATGCGTTCAGGCCATTCTACGAAGCAGTAATTTCCCGAGTAAAAATAGTCTTCTGTACCGATATCCCAGGCTTCTGCTTCATCTTTTATTCTATAAAAGTCAAAGTGATAGAATGTTTGATGGTCGGTGTTCTGATATTCGTTCACCAGCCCAAAAGTGGGGCTTGATACGGTATCCATTACCTGCCAGTCTTCGCAAACCGCTTTGATCAGGGTAGTTTTGCCTACCCCCATCTCCCCATAAAACAACCAAACATCTACGCTTTCAGCTAATTTTCTCAGCCTCCTTGCTGCTTCAAGTGCCTCTTCTGGTCGCTTAAGCACTATTTCTCCTAATACTTCAGGCATTTTTACTATTGAGCGTGATTACCGGCACAATCATTTCTTCCAGTGAAACTCCACCGTGCTGAAAAGTATCACGGTAGTAATTTACATAATAATTATAATTGTTAGGATAGGCAAAGAAATAGTCCTGCGTAGCGAATGCATAAGTAGTAGATACATTTAAACGAGGAAGAAACAGGCTTTCAGGTTTCTTAACAGCGTAAATTTTGTTATTGTCAAAGTTAAGGTTTTTGCCCTGCTTATACCGTAGATTGGTATTGGTATTACGGTCACCAATGATCTTGGCGGGGTGTTTTACCCTTATGGTGCCGTGGTCGGTCGCAACTACAATCTTTGCTTTCTCCCGGGCGATGCGCTTAAAAAGATCCAGCAAAGGAGAGTGCATGAACCATGAACGGGTAATAGAACGATAAGCAGACTCATCCGGGGCCAGTTCGCGGATCATTTCCAGGTCAGTACGAGCGTGAGAGAGCATATCCACAAAGTTGTACACGATCACATTAAGATCATTGTTCAGCAGGTTGGGTACCGTGTCTACCAGTTGTC